>NZ_JBAKFV010000048.1:0-551 GCF_036889365.1 Caulobacter sp. CCNWLW153 | reverse complement strand
GCCGAGGCCGCCGGGGCGTTCGGCGACGACCGCATCTTCATCGAGAAGTTCATCGAGAGCCCGCGCCACATCGAGATCCAGGTGCTGGGCGACAAGCACGGCCATGTCGTCCACCTGTTCGAGCGCGAATGCTCGATCCAGCGGCGAAACCAGAAGGTCATCGAGGAAGCGCCCAGCCCGCTGCTCGATCCAGAGACCCGCGCGGCCATGGGCGCCCAGGCCGTCGCTTTGGCAAAAGCGGTGAACTACGACAGCGCCGGCACCGTCGAGTTCGTCGCCGGTCAGGACAAGAGCTTCTACTTCCTGGAGATGAACACCCGCCTGCAGGTGGAGCATCCGGTCACCGAACTGATCACCGGCCTTGATCTGGTCGAGCAGATGATCCGCTCGGCGGCCGGCGAGACGCTGTCGTTCCAGCAGGAAGACCTCTCCATCAACGGCTGGGCGGTCGAGAGCCGCATCTACGCCGAGGACCCCTACCGCAAGTTCCTGCCCAGCATCGGCCGGCTGGTGCGCTACGCCCCGCCGCCGGAAGGCGAGAAGGGCGCCTG
>NZ_JBAKFV010000047.1:0-718 GCF_036889365.1 Caulobacter sp. CCNWLW153 | reverse complement strand
GCTGCTGCCGCGCGGACGCAAGGGCGCGCATCGCGTGGACGATCGTCGCGTGGTCTCGGGCATCGTCCACATGCTCAAGAGCGGGGCGCGCTGGCGCGACTGCCCGCCGGAGTTTGGCCCCTACACGACGGTCTACAACCGCTTCAACCGCTGGAGCCGCCAGGGCCTGTGGCTGCAGATGTTCGAGGCCCTGACAGGGCACACGGGCATCTACGGGGCCGCCATCGACGCCACCCACATCAAGGCTCACCGTTCGGCGGCGGGCGCAAAAGGGGGGCCTTCCTCCAAGCCATAGGCCGCTCGCGTGGCGGCCGCACCACCAAGGTTCACGGCTTGGTCGACGAGCGCGGCAAGCCGCGGGTGCTGCTGCTCAGCGCCGGAAACATCAATGACATCAGCATGGCCCACGCCCTGATCCAGGCAGCAGGGCCTTTCAGTCGCCTGCTCGCCGACCGGGCCTACGACGCCAACCACTTCCGCCAGAGACTGGCCGAGCGCGGCGCTGAAGCGGTCATTCCCTCCACCACCTCACGCAAGCTCGCCATCCCCTACGACGTCCAAGCCTACAAGCAGCGCAACCTCGTCGAGCGCATGTGGTGCAGGCTCAAGGACTTCCGACGCGTGGCCACTCGCTATGACAAGCTGGCCAGGAACTACCTCTCCGGCGTCCTCATCGCCGCCCTCTGCGCCTACTGGCTCAATTGAGTCCAGACCCTAG
>NZ_JBAKFV010000046.1:0-791 GCF_036889365.1 Caulobacter sp. CCNWLW153 | reverse complement strand
CCGTCGATCCAGGTCCTGACGACGTTGCGCTGGTCATCGAGGAGGACGAGGTCTGCGGCCATGCCGGGGGCGATGGTTCCGCGATGGGTTGCAAGGCCCAGGAACGCGGCGGGCGCGGCCGAGGCGATCATGACGGCGTCCTGCAGCGACAGGCCCAGCATGTCGACGGCGTTGCGGACGGCGCCGATCATGTCGAGGTCGGAGCCGGCCAGAGTGCCGCCGGGGCCGACGCAGACGCCGTCCTGCACGGTGATGGCCTGGCCCTGCAGGACAAAGCGCTTGTCGGCCATGCCGACGGTGGGCATGGCGTCGGTGACCAGCATGAAGCGGTCGAGCGGCCGGGTGCGCAGGGCGATCCTCAGCGTGGCCGGATCGACGTGGCGGCCGTCGACGATGATCCCGCACCAGGCGTCCTGGTTCTCCAGGGCCGCGCCGACGGTTCCCGGGGCGCGGCTGGTCAGCGGCGACATGGCGTTGAAGAGGTGGGTGAAGCCGGTCAGGCCCGCCTCGAGCGCGGCCTTGACGGTCTCGTAAGCTGCGTTGGTGTGGCCGGCGGCCACCACCACCCCGGCGTCGGCCAGGCGGCGCACCATGTCGGGGGTGGTCGTCTCGGGGGCCAGGGTGACCAGGGTCCTGCCGCGCTTCAGCGAAGTCAGCAGCCTGATGGCCGCCTCGTCGAGGACGCGGAACTTGTCGGCGTCGTGGATGCCCTTGCGCTGGGCGTTGAGGAACGGTCCCTCGATGTGCACGCCCAGCACGCCGGGAACGCCCGCCTCGATGGCGGCTTCGGT
>NZ_JBAKFV010000045.1:0-809 GCF_036889365.1 Caulobacter sp. CCNWLW153 | reverse complement strand
GGCCTCCTGATGGTCCACCTGCTGCAGCCGGGCCACGGGCTGCACCTCGTCGAAGCGGCCGTGTCGTCCAAGCCGGCCGCCACCACCGAGGCGTTCACCCTGAAGGGCTTCATCACCCACCTGGTGCCGACCTCGATCTTCGACGCCATGGCCAAGAACGAGATCCTGCAGATCGTCGTGTTCAGCTTGTTCGTCGGCACCGCCGTGGCGGCGCTGGACGACAAGGCCCCGCAGGTGCTGCACCTGGTGGAACAGTGCGCCCAGATCATGCTGAAGGTCACCGGCTTCGTCATGAAGCTGGCCCCGCTGGCGATCTTCGCGGCCCTGGCCTCGACCATCGCCACGCAAGGCCTGGCCATGCTGGGCACCTACGCCAAGTTCGTGCTGGGCTTCTACGGCGCCATGGCCACCCTATGGGCCCTGCTGTTCGTCGCCGCCTTCGTGGTGCTGGGCAAGCGCGCCATCCCGCTGTTCGGGGTGATCCGCGAGCCGGCCCTGCTGGCCTTCTCGACCGCCAGTTCCGAAGCCGCCTATCCGCGCATCCTCGACAGCCTGCCCAAGGTGGGCGTGCGCCGCCGCATCGTCTCGTTCGTCCTGCCGCTGGGCTATTCGTTCAATCTCGACGGCTCGATGCTCTACTGCACCTTCGCCACCATGTTCATCATGCAGGCGCATGGCGTGCACCTGACCATCCAGCAGCAGATCTTCATGCTGCTGCTGCTGATGGTCACCTCCAAGGGCATCGCCGGCGTGCCGCGCGCCTCGCTCGTCGTCATCATGGCCACCCTGACCTATTTCGGCCTGCCCGA
>NZ_JBAKFV010000044.1:0-827 GCF_036889365.1 Caulobacter sp. CCNWLW153 | reverse complement strand
CCCTACCGCAAGTTCCTGCCCAGCATCGGCCGGCTGGTGCGCTACGCCCCGCCGCCGGAAGGCGAGAAGGGCGCCTGCACCGTCCGCAACGACGCAGGCGTGCGCGAGGGCGACGAGATCTCGATGTTCTACGACCCGATGATCTCCAAGCTCTGCACCTGGGCGCCGACCCGCACCGAGGCGGTGGCCGGCATGGCCCGGGCGCTGGAGGACTTCCACATCGAGGGCCTGGGCCACAACGTGCCGTTCCTGGCCGCGGTGATGGACCAGGAGCGGTTCGTCTCCGGCAAGCTGGCCACCAGCTACATCAAGGACGAGTTCCCCGACGGGTTCTTGGGAACCGAGCCCACCGCCTTCCAGCAGGACCTGCTGACCGCCGTCGGCTGCGCCATGCAGCGCATCGCGGCCCAGCGCCTTGGCCGCGCCCGGGCCGACTGGACGGTGGTCATCGGCCACGGCAAGCAGCGGGTGCATCTCTCCGGCGAAGGCTCCAGCCTGACCGTCGACCTCGTCGACGAGGGCCGGTCGCTCCAGCTGACCGACATCGCCTGGCGGCCGGGCCTGCCGACCTTCCGCGGCGTGCTCGATGGAACAGCCTTCACGGCCGAAGTCGCTCCCGCGCCCGAGGGCTTCACCATCCGCCACCGCGCCGCCAAGGCCCGGGTGCTGGTGCTCACCGCCCGCAGCGCCGAGCTGCACGACAAGCTGCCGGCAAAAGCCCCGGCCGACACCTCCAAGCTCATCCTCTCGCCGATGCCGGGCCTGGTCGTCTCCATGGACGTCGAGGTCGGCCGGCAGGTCCGCGAGGGCGAGGTCGTCTGCGTGCT
>NZ_JBAKFV010000043.1:0-1085 GCF_036889365.1 Caulobacter sp. CCNWLW153 | reverse complement strand
GCCGACCTGAAGCCGCTGGGCGACGCCTTCATCAAGCTGGTGAAGATGGTCATCGCCCCGGTGATCTTCCTGACCGTGGTCACCGGCATCGCCGGCATGCGCGACCTGGGGCGGTTCGGCCGCGTGGCGCTGAAGGCCTTCGCCTATTTCCTGACCTTCTCGACCCTGGCCCTGATCGTCGGCCTGATCGTGGCCAACGTGGTCCAGCCCGGCTCGGGCATGAACGTCGACCCGGCCAGCCTGCACAGCGACAAGATCGCCGACTATGCGGCCAAGGCTCACGAGACCACCATCGTCGGCTTCCTGCTGCACATCATCCCCGCCACCGTGGCCGGGGCCTTCGCCGAGGGCGAGATCCTGCAGGTGCTGTTCTTCTCGGTGACCTTCGGCGTCGCCCTGGCCCTGGTCGGCGACCGCGGCCAGCCGGTGATCGACCTCCTGGAAGCCACGGCCCACGCCTTCTTCAAGCTGGTGGCCATCCTGATGAAGGCCGCCCCGGTCGGCGCCTTCGGGGCCTTCGCCTTCACCATCGGCAAGTACGGCATCGGCTCGGTGGTGAACCTGGCCGCGCTGGTGGGCACCTTCTACGCCACCTCGGCGATCTTCGTGCTGGTGGTGCTGGGGGCGGTGGCCCGCTTCAACGGCTTCTCGATCCTCAAGCTGCTGCGCTACCTCAAGAGCGAGCTCCTGTTGGTGCTGGGCACCAGCTCCTCGGAATCGGCCCTGCCCAGCCTGATGGAGAAGATGGAGAAGGCCGGCTGCGCCAAGCCGGTGGTCGGCCTCGTGGTTCCGCTCGGCTACTCGTTCAATCTCGACGGCACCAACATCTACATGACCCTGGCGGCGCTGTTCATCGCCCAGGCCACCGGCGTGCACCTGTCGCTGGGCGACCAGCTGGCCCTGCTGGGCGTGGCCATGCTGTCGTCGAAGGGCGCGGCCGGCGTCACCGGCGCGGGCTTCATCACCCTGGCCGCCACCCTCTCGGTGGTCCCCAGCGTCCCGGTCGCCGGCATGGCCCTGATCCTCGGCGTCGACCGCTTCATGAGCGAGTGCCGCTCGCTGACCAACTTCATCGGCAACGCCGT
>NZ_JBAKFV010000042.1:0-1195 GCF_036889365.1 Caulobacter sp. CCNWLW153 | reverse complement strand
CGGCCAGGTCCTCGAGGCTCGCGCCGGCCGGAACCCGCGCGGGCTCGACCAGGTCCAGGATGATCCCGTCCTCGACCAGCAGGGCCTGGCCGTCGACGACGCCGGCGGGCGTCATGACGGCGGCGTTGATGAAGGCGGTGACGGACATCAGACGGTCTTGGTCACCTTGTTGAGGTGGGGCGGGCGGTCCGGATCGTAGCCGCGCGCCACCGACAGGCCCGCGGCCATGCGGTAGAAGCTCTGCACGCTCAGGATCGGCTCCAGCACCGGATGGCCGGCCCCAGTGGGCAGGATCGTGGGCAGGGTGGTGGCCCCGCTGGCGGTTCCGCCGGCCAGCAGCACGGCCGCGCCGCGCTCGGCCAGGCCCGCCGCCATCTGGATCGTCGAGTCGTAGGTCTCGTCGTGCTGGGCCAGGACGATGGCCGGGAAGCCGTCCTTGACCAGGGCCATGGGGCCGTGCAGCACCTCGGCGGCGCTGAAGGCCTCGGCGTGCAGGCCGCAGGTCTCCTTGAACTTCAGGGCCGCCTCCTGGGCGATGCCGAAGCCGACGCCGCGTCCCAGCACATAGAGGTTGGTCGCCTCGCGCAGGGCCTCGATCCCGGCGCTCCAGTCCTGGTTCCACGCCGCCGACAGGCCGGCGGGCAGGGTTTCGAGGGCGGCGGTCAACTCATCGTCCTGCGTCCAGGCGGCGACCAGCTGGACGATGGCCGACAGGGCGGCGATGTAGGACTTGGTGGCCGCCACGCTCAGTTCTGGCCCCGCATGCAGCGGCAGCACCGCGTCGGCCATCTGCGCCAGCGGGGAGGTCTCGTCATTGACCAGGGCCACGGTGAAGGCGCCGCCGGCCTTGGCCGCCTCGACGGCGGCCAGGAGGTCGGGGCTCTTTCCCGACTGCGAGATGGCCAGGTACAGCACCCCCTCGAGGTCCTGCTGGGCGGCGTAGACCGACGACACCGACAGCGCCGCCGACGAGGTCAGCACCCCGGTGCGGGTCTCGACCAGGTACTTGGCGAAGGTGGCCGCATGGTCGCTGGAGCCGCGCGCGCAGGTGACCACGGCCCGGGGCGGGCTGGCCCGCAGACGCGCGCCGATCTCGCCCGCCGCCGCCGCATTGGCCGCGACCTGCCGCGCCACCACGGCCGAGGCTTCCCCCGCCTCGAGGTACATCCGCGTCGCCTCGGCGGTGAGGGGCTGG
>NZ_JBAKFV010000041.1:0-1294 GCF_036889365.1 Caulobacter sp. CCNWLW153 | reverse complement strand
GATGGCCAAGGAAAAGTTCGAACGTAATAAGCCGCACTGCAACATCGGCACCATCGGTCACGTTGACCATGGCAAGACGACGCTGACGGCCGCGATCACGATCACGCTGGCGAAGTCGGGTGGCGCGACCGCCAAGAACTACGCCGACATCGACGCCGCGCCGGAAGAAAAGGCCCGCGGCATCACGATCAACACCGCGCACGTCGAGTACGAGACGGCCAACCGTCACTACGCTCACGTCGACTGCCCCGGCCACGCCGACTACGTGAAGAACATGATCACGGGCGCGGCGCAGATGGACGGCGCGATCCTGGTGGTTTCGGCCGCCGACGGCCCGATGCCGCAGACGCGCGAGCACATCCTGCTGGCCCGTCAGGTCGGCGTGCCGGCGCTGGTCGTGTTCATGAACAAGGTCGACATGGTCGACGACGAAGAGCTGCTCGAGCTCGTCGAAATGGAAGTTCGCGAGCTGCTGTCGTCCTACCAGTTCCCGGGCGACGACATCCCGATCACCAAGGGTTCGGCCCTGGCCGCCGTGGAAAACCGCGACGCCAACATCGGCGAAGAGAAGATCCTCGAGCTGATGGCTTCGGTCGACGCCTACATCCCGCAGCCGGAACGCCCGATCGACCAGGCGTTCCTGATGCCGGTCGAAGACGTGTTCTCGATCTCGGGCCGCGGCACCGTGGTGACCGGTCGCGTCGAGCGCGGCATCGTGAAGGTCGGTGAAGAAGTCGAAATCGTCGGCATCCGTCCGGTCCAGAAGACGACCTGCACGGGCGTCGAAATGTTCCGCAAGCTGCTGGACCAAGGTCAAGCCGGCGACAACGTGGGCGTGCTGCTGCGCGGCACCAAGCGTGAAGACGTCGAGCGCGGCCAAGTGCTCTGCAAGCCGGGCTCGATCACCCCGCACACCAAGTTCGTGGCCGAAGCCTACATCCTGACCAAGGAAGAAGGCGGCCGTCACACGCCGTTCTTCACGAACTACCGTCCGCAGTTCTACTTCCGCACCACCGACGTGACCGGCATCATCAAGCTGCGCGAAGGCGTGGAAATGATCATGCCGGGCGACAACGCCGAGCTGGACGTCGAGCTGATCACCCCGATCGCCATGGAAGAGAAGCTGCGCTTCGCCATCCGTGAAGGCGGCCGCACCGTCGGCGCCGGCGTCGTCGCCAAGATCGTCGAGTAATCGACGCTTCTTAGCTTCGGCTGACAAAGCGAAGGCCCCGGAGGGAAACCTCCGGGGCCTTTTCTTTTGGCTCCTCCCCCTCTGGGGGAGGCGGCCCGAAGG
>NZ_JBAKFV010000040.1:0-1309 GCF_036889365.1 Caulobacter sp. CCNWLW153 | reverse complement strand
CGCCCCGCGCCCCACCGAGGCGTAGGTGAAGCCGTGGCGGACCATTTCGTGGGGCTTGTAGACGTTGCGCAGGTCGACGACGACGGGGGCGGCCAGCAGGCTCTTGAGGCGTTCCAGGTCGAGGGCGCGGAACTGGTCCCACTCGGTGAGGATCAGCAGCACGTCGGCCTGGTCGGCGGCCTCGTAGGGGCCGGCGACGAACTCCACGCCCGGCAGCAGGGCTTCGGCCTCGTGGCGGCCTTCCGGATCGAAGGCGCGGACCTTGGCGCCCTTGGCCTGCAGGGCTGGCAGGATGTCGAGGCTGGGGGCGTCGCGCATGTCGTCGGTGTTGGGCTTGAAGGTCACGCCCAGCACGCCGACGGTCTTGCCCGAGAGGTCTTCCGTGCCCAGCACGGCCGCGACCTTGTCGGCCATGGCCTTCTTGCGGGCGGTGTTGACCTCGACCGTGGTCTCGATCAGCCGGGTCGGCGCGCCGTAGTCGGCGGCGGTCTTGACCAGGGCGATGGTGTCCTTGGGGAAGCACGAGCCGCCGTAGCCGGGGCCGGCGTTGAGGAACTTGCCCCCGATCCGCTTGTCCAGGCCGATGCCCTTGGCCACCTGCTGCACGTCGGCCCCGACCTTTTCGCACAGGTCGGCCATCTCGTTGATGAAGGTGATCTTCATCGCCAGGAAGGCGTTGGCGGCGTACTTGATCAGCTCGCTGGTGCGGCGGCCGGTGAAGACGATCGGGGTCTCGTTGAGGCTCAAGGGGCGGTAGAGCTCGCGCATCACCGCCTGGGCCCGCTCGTCCTCGGCGCCGACCACCACGCGGTCGGGGCGCTTGAAGTCCTCGATGGCCGCGCCTTCGCGCAGGAACTCCGGATTGGAGACCACGGCGAACTGGGCGGCCGGATTGACCCGCTTGATGATCGCCTCGACCTCGTCGCCGGTGCCCACCGGCACGGTCGACTTGGTGACCACCACCGTGAAGCCGTCGATCAGGCCGGCGATCTCCTCGGCCGCGGCGTAGACGTAGGAGAGGTCGGCATGGCCGTCGCCGCGACGCGTCGGCGTGCCCACGGCGATGAACACCGCGTCGGCGTCCTTGATCGCCTGGGCGCCCTCCAGCGTGAACGACAGCCGGCCCTCGCGCACGTTGCGGGCCACAAGGTCGTCCAGACCCGGCTCGTAGATCGGGATCTCGCCGGCCAGCAGCCGCGAGATCTTGCGCGGATCCTTGTCGATGCACGTCACCACGTGACCGAAGTCCGCAAAGCACGCCCCGGACACCAGGCCCACATAGCCCGTGCCAATCATCGCTACGCGCATG
>NZ_JBAKFV010000039.1:0-1431 GCF_036889365.1 Caulobacter sp. CCNWLW153 | reverse complement strand
CGACCTGCCGCGCCACCACGGCCGAGGCTTCCCCCGCCTCGAGGTACATCCGCGTCGCCTCGGCGGTGAGGGGCTGGAAATGGGAATGGGGCAGCGCCGTCACGGGCTGTACTCCGATACTCGGGGTGATCAGGAAATCAGGCGGGGTCGTTCAGCTCGGCCACGAAGTCGTAGGTGTCGCCGCGGTAGTAGGACTGGGTCACTTCCACCGCGCGGCCGTCCTTGAGGAAGCCGCGTCGCTCCACCAGCAGGCCCGCGTCCTTGGCCTTCACGCCCAGAAGGCCCGCGTGCTGCGGGGTGATCAGCACCGCGCGCAGGCGCTGCAGCGCGCGGACCGGCTTGTAGCCGGCGCTGGCCATGGCCTCGTAGAGCGAGTGGTCGACCACATCGAGCGAGGGCAGGGCGAAGGCGGCGATGGTCGAATACTCCACCGCCATCGGTGCGCCGTCGGCGTAGCGGATGCGGTGGAAGCGGTAGACCGGCGTGCTGGGCGACAGGCCCAGGGTCAGCGATTCCTCGGGCGTGACCGCGCCTTCCATCCGGGCCAGCCACTCACTGTGCGGGCTGCGGCCGCGCGAGATCATGTCCTCGGTGAAGCAGGTCAGCTTGGAGAAGTTCTTTTCCACCCGCGCGGCGACGAAGGTGCCCGCGCCCTGGCGACGCGTCAGCAGGCCTTCGTGGACCAGGCCTTCCAGCGCCTTGCGCACGGTGATGCGCGAGACGTTGAAGTCTTCGGCCATGTCGCGTTCGGGCGGCAGGGCGTCTTCCGGCGTCAGCACCTTGTGCTGTATCGCCTCGCGCAGGGCTTTCTGGAGCTGCAGGTAGAGGGGCGCTGAGGAGGCGCTTTCGATCGGACCGATACGTTCGGAGAGCAACATGGGTTAGTTTCCCACCAGAGGTCGAGCTTGGCGCCGCGTTTCGGAGCAGCTCATTGCATACATACCAATCTAAGTCCTCTTTTGTCGGCCGATTTGGTCCGATAAATCGCAACAGGGCGATAAACCGCTTTTGTGTCAAACGGTTTTCAGCTCTCCGTCAGGGGGAGAGTTTTTGGAATGGTATTAAAATGGCATCCATGCCCAGCCATCAATCATCCCCTGCAAGCACACCGCGAGCCGGACCCGGGCGACACGTCAGGGAGGCGGGGGCGCCGGCCGGCCTGCTGCTGAGCGCGCCGCTTGCAGGCTGGGTGGCGCCTTTGGATGAGACGCCGGACGCGGTGTTCGCCGAGCGGATGCTGGGGGACGGGCTGGCGATCGATCCGACGGGGTCGGTGCTGCATGCGCCGTGCGATGGGCGGGTGGTGACGGTGCACCGTTCGCGCCACGCGGTGACGCTGCGGGCGACGAACGGGGCCGAGATCCTGATGCATGTGGGTCTGGAGACGGTGGCGCTGGACGGCGAGGGCTTCACC
Organism: Caulobacter sp. CCNWLW153; assembly: GCF_036889365.1. NCBI lineage: Bacteria > Pseudomonadati > Pseudomonadota > Alphaproteobacteria > Caulobacterales > Caulobacteraceae > Caulobacter > Caulobacter sp. CCNWLW153. Next base: position 17 of record NZ_JBAKFV010000039.1, on the reverse strand, counting down.
GTCCTCGTGGCCGAGGG
>NZ_JBAKFV010000038.1:0-1491 GCF_036889365.1 Caulobacter sp. CCNWLW153 | reverse complement strand
CCGGGGGCGGCGAGAAGCGGGTGGCGAGCCAGCATGCGAAAGGCAAGCTGACGGCGCGGGAACGCATCGATCTGCTGCTGGACGAAGACTCGTTCGAGGAGTTCGACATGTTCGTCGAGCACCGGGGGACCGAGTTCGGCATGGCCGAGCAGAAGGTGCCCGGCGACGGGGTGGTGACTGGCTGGGGAACGATCAACGGCAAGGTCGTCTACGTCTTCTCCAAGGACTTCACGGTGTTTGGCGGCAGCCTGTCGGGCGCCCACGCGGCCAAGATCGTCAAGGTCCAGCGCCAGGCGATGAAGGCCGGCGCGCCGATCATCGGCCTGTTCGACGCGGGCGGGGCGCGCATCCAGGAGGGCGTCGACAGCCTGGCCGGCTATGCCGACATCTTCCTGGAAAACACCCTGGCCTCGGGCGTCATCCCGCAGATCAGCGTGATCATGGGGCCCTGCGCCGGCGGCGACGTCTATTCGCCGGCCATGACCGACTTCATCTTCATGGTGAAGGACACCAGCTACATGTTCGTCACCGGTCCGGACGTGGTCAAGACCGTCACCAACGAGGTGGTCACCGCCGAGGAACTGGGCGGGGCCCGCGTGCATGCGGCCAAGTCGGGGGTGGCCGAAGGCGCTTTCGAGAACGACCTGGAAGCCCTGACCCAGGTGCGCCGCCTGATCGACTTCCTGCCCTCGTCCAACCGCGAGAAGGCTCCGATCCGGCAGAGCTTCGACGACCCGCACCGGGCCGAGCCCAGCCTCGACAGCCTGGTCCCCACCGATCCGGGCAAGCCCTACGACATGAAGGAGCTGATCCTGAAGATCGTCGACGAGGCCGACTTCTTCGAGATCAGCAGCGAGTGGGCCAGGAACATCGTCTGCGGCTTCGCGCGCATGGACGGCCAGACCGTCGGCATCGTCGCCAACCAGCCGCAGGTGCTGGCGGGCGTGCTCGACATCGACAGCTCCCGCAAGGCCGCCCGCTTCGTGCGCTTCTGCGACGCCTTCGAGATCCCGATCGTCACCCTGGTCGACGTCCCAGGCTTCATGCCGGGCACCAAGCAGGAGTACGGCGGGCTGATCAAGCACGGCGCCAAGCTCTTGTTCGCCTATGCCGAGGCCACCGTGCCCAAGGTCACCCTGATCACCCGCAAGGCCTATGGCGGGGCCTATGACGTGATGAGCTCCAAGCACCTGCGCGGCGACTTCAACTACGCCTGGCCCACCGCCGAGATCGCGGTGATGGGGGCCAAGGGGGCGGTGGAGATCATCTTCCGCCAGGAGGCCAAGGATCCGCAGGCGCTGGCCGCCCGCGAGGCCGAATACAAGGACCGCTTCGCCAACCCCTTCGTGGCCGCCAGCCGCGGCTATGTCGACGACGTCATCATGCCCCACGGCACCCGCAAGCGCATCGTCCGGGCCCTGCACTCGCTGAAGGGCAAGGTCCTCACCAACCCCGCCAAGAAGCACGACAACATTCCGCTTTGACGATGCT
>NZ_JBAKFV010000037.1:0-3981 GCF_036889365.1 Caulobacter sp. CCNWLW153 | reverse complement strand
CGGACCAGCGCCCGCACGCCGGCGGCCTTGAGGGCCGCCTCGTCGAGCTTGTCGGGATCGGCCAGTTCCAGGCGCAGGCGGCTGGAGCAGGCGCTGACGGCGAGGATGTTGGCTTTGCCGCCGAGCCCCGGCAGCAGTGCCTTGGCGGTCTTGGCGTCGACAGCGGCCTTGGCCGGCGCGGCGGCGGGGGCGGACACTGCGGCCTGCCCGCCTGCCCCGACGGCGGCGCGGATCTCGCCGGCGACGGTGTCGGCGATGGGGCCCAGCACCACCTGCAGGGCCTTGTTGGAGGGACGGACGATCCCGCGTGCGCCGAGCGCCTTGAGACGCGGCTCGTCGATGGCCTTCTGGTCGGCGACGATCAGGCGCAGGCGAGTGGTGCAGGCGTCGATGCTGACGAGGTTGGCGCTTCCGCCCAGGGCCGCGGCGAAGTCGGCCCCGCGGCCGCCGGCGCTGGGGGCCGGAGCCGCGGCCAGGGCGGCGGCCTCCTCGGCCGGCTCGCGGCCCGGGGTCTTGAGGTCGAACTTGATGATGAAGAAGCGGAACAGGCCGTAATAGAGGCCGAAATAGACCGCCCCCAGCGGCAGCAGCCACAGCGGCCGGGTGGCCTTGCCGAAGTTCAGCACGTAGTCGAACAGGCCCGCCGAGAAGGTGAAGCCCAGCTTGATGTCGAGCAGGTTCATCAGGGCCATGGCCAGGCCGGTCAGCACCGCGTGCACGGCGTAGAGCAGCGGGGCCAGGAACATGAACGAGAACTCGATCGGCTCGGTCACCCCGGTCAGGAACGAGGTCAGGGCCAGCGAGGCCAGCATGCCGCCGACCGCCTTCTTCCGCTCGGGACGGGCGGTGTGGAACATGGCCAGGCACGCGGCCGGCAGGCCGAACATCATCACCGGGAAGAAGCCGCTCATGAACGCCCCGGCGCTGGGGTCGTCGGCGAAGAAGCGGCGAAGATCTCCGGTGGCCCCGTGATAGTCGCCGATCACGAACCAGGCGATGTTGTTGAGGATGTGGTGCAAGCCGGTGACGATCAGCAGCCGGTTGAGCAGGCCGTAGACGAAGAGCCCCACCTCGCCCGAGCCGACGACGCCACGGCTGGCCGCGTCGACCCCGCCGTTGATGCCGTCGTAGCCAAAGCCCACCAGCAGGGCCAGAACCAGGCCCGCCACGCCCGAGATGATCGGCACGAAGCGGCGGCCGCTGAAGAAGGCCAGGTATTCGGGCAGCTTGAAGCCCGAGAAGCGGTTGTAGAACAGACCCCCGATCACGCCGGAGAGAATGCCGATCGGCACCGAGAGCTTGGACAGCGCCTTGGCCTTGTAGGCCGGGCCGGCGAGCTCCGCGGCCTCCTTGGACAGGCCCGCCAGCACTTCGGACGGCACGTGCAGCAGGGCCTTGGCCCCCTCGGTGGCGATCAGGAAGCAGACCACCCCGGCCAGGCCGGCCGCGCCGTTGTTCTCGCGGGCCAGGCCCACGGCCACGCCGATGGCGAAGAGAAGGCCGAGGTTGGCGAAGATCGCCTCGCCGGCCGCGGCGATGAAGGGGATGTTCAGAAGATCCGGCTGGCCAAAGCGCAGCAGGAGGCCTGCCACCGGCAGCACCGCGATCGGCAGCATCAGGGCCCGGCCCAGCGGCTGGAGGATTTCGAGCGGAGACTTCATCGGCTCAGACTCCGAAGGACTTGGCAAGGTCGCGGACCGCCTCGGGCGAGGCCAGGTCCAGGGTCTGGGCGGCAAGGTCGCGGCAGGCGGGCAGCGACAGCCGCCGCACCAGGGCCTTGACCTCCGGCACGATGGCGGCCGTGGCCGAAAGCTCGGTCACCCCCAGGCCCAGCAGCACCGGCACGGCGGAAAGATCCGAGGCGAGACCGCCGCAGACGCCGACCCAGCGGCCGTGTTTGGCCGCCCCCTTGCAGGTCTGGTCGATCATCCGCAGCACCGCCGGGTGCAGGGCGTCGATGCGGGCGGCAAGCTCGGGGTTTCCCCGGTCCATGGCCAGCACGTATTGGGTCAGGTCATTGGTGCCGATGGAGAGGAAGTCGGCCTCGGCGGCGATCAGGTCGGCGGTCACCGCCGCGGCCGGGGTCTCGATCATCACCCCCAGCTCGACGGCTTGCGTGATCCCCAGCTCCTTCTTGGCCTCCTCCAGCACCGCGCGCACCGCGCGAAGCTCCGAGAGGCTGCCCACCATCGGGACCATGATCCTGCACTGGCCCAGCGGTTGGACGCGCAGGATGGCGCGGATCTGGGTCTTCAGCAGGTGCGGCCGCCAGAGGCTGACCCGCACGCCGCGCAGGCCCAGGGCCGGGTTCTCCTCGGCCGGGATCGGCAGGTAGGGGGCGGCCTTGTCGCCGCCAACATCCAGCGTGCGCACGATCAGCGGCCGGCCCTCCAGGGCCGAAGCGACGGCCTGGTACTGGCGGGCCTGCTCGTCCTCGTCGGGCGGGGTCTCGCGGTCGAGGAACAGGAACTCGGTGCGCAGCAGGCCCGAGCCCTCGGCGCCGTTGGCCACGGCGGCCAGGGCGTCCTTCTCCGAGCCGACATTGGCGAACACCTCGATGCGCGTCCCGCAGGCCGTGCGGCTTTCCTGGTGGGCGGCGGCCTTGGCGGCGGCGCGGGCCTCGTGGCGGGCGGCGATGGCGCTCTGGGCCTGGGCCAGCGCCTCGGCGCCCGGGGCCACCCTCAGCTTGCCACCCTCGGCGTCGAGGATCAGGACGGTTCCATCGGCGATCCCAAGAACGTCCTGCCCCACGGCCACCAGGGCCGGCAGGCCCATGGCCGCGGCCAGGATGGCCACGTGCGAGGTGGGACCGCCACGAGCGGTGGCGAAGCCGGCCACCTGGCCGGGATCCACGCCCATCAGCTGCGAGGGCAGAAGCTCGTCGGCCAGCAGGATCGCCCCGGCCGGCAGCACGCGGGCGGTCTCCTCCTCGCCGGCCCCTTCCAAGACGAGGAGGGCCCGCAGCACCTGGCGCTCCAGGTCGATCAGATCATCGACGCGCTCGGCCAGGCGCCGGTCGCCCAGGCCCCGCAGGGCCTCAACATAACCGCCGACGGCGCGCCGCCAGGCAAAGCCGGCGCTCTTGCCTTCGCCGATCAGCCGCCGCGCGGCAGCGGTCAGTTCGGGATCTTCGAGGAAGGCCAGGTGGGCGCCGAGGATGGCCTTGCGGGCGGCGTCCCCACTCGCGGCCGAGGCCTCGATGCGGCCTCGGACCGCGCAGAGCGCGTCTTCCAGGGCGGCCAGCTCCGTGCTGGCTCCGGCCCCGGCCTCGACGACCACGATCTCTTCGGCCACCAGCCGCACCGCCTGGCCGATGGCCAGGCCCGGCGCGGCCATCACGCCGCGCAGCACCCCCGGCTCGGCCGGTTCGGCGGTGACGGCGGCGACCGGCGGCGCTTCGACGGCGGCGACGACTTCGCCCACGCCCTCGCCCATGCCGCTTTCGATCAGCGCGGCGATCGCCGTGACGGCGGCCTCGGCGTCCGGGCCGGAAGCAACGATCGAGACGTGGTCGCCCAGCCGGATGGCCAGCGACATCAGCCCCACCGGGCTCCTGGCGCTGGCCCGGCGGCCCACCGCCAGGAGCGCGATCTCTGCGGCAAAGCCGCGCGCCGTCTCGGCGATGCGGGCGGCCGGACGGGCGTGGATCCCGTGGGCCAGCGGCACGACCACCTCGCGCACCACCTCGCCGCCCGCTCCCGCCGTCGTCCCGGCAGCCGCCCCGCCGACCGCCGTCAGCTCCATCAGGAAGCCGCCGACCCCGGTCTCGTGGTCCTGCGCCCGGCGCACGATCGCGAAGGCCTCGGGATTGGTGACCACGATCGGGGTGATCAGGCTCCTGGCCTTGCGGGCCAGCAAGTCCAGGTCAAAGCCGATCAGCGGATCACCCGCCGTCACCGCCTGGCCCTCGGCCACGAGGACGGTGAAGCCCTCGCCGTCCAGCGCCACCGTCTCCAGACCCACATGCATCAGGATCTCGGC
>NZ_JBAKFV010000036.1:0-5396 GCF_036889365.1 Caulobacter sp. CCNWLW153 | reverse complement strand
CTAGCGATCGTCTGACGGTGCTGGCTCACGATCTGGCCGGGGCGGACAAGGACATCAGCTTCGGGTTCGCCTACAACTCGGCCGGGAACCGCTGCTTGGCCTTGGGAAGCTGACCGATGGCGTCCACCTGCTGTTGCAGGCGTGAGGCCGGGCCGCGCTTGCCGGCCGGTCGACTCGTGGCTTGGCCGGTCAGGATCTCCGCAATCTCGAATGTCAGCTGCGGCCTGGGTCAGCTTAGCCCGAAATGCATGACGACCCTGTGCAACGATCTTGGACAGTTGCAGCCAATATGGATGCGGAATTCGCGTCGGCGTCGCGATTGCAGGCAATTCGGAAAGCCGAGACCCGCGCTGTATCCGAGGGGCTGGATATTATTTCGGAAACTGCGCATGTTAGTTGGTTGTTGCTTTAAGTAAGTGATTGTAAAAGCAGCATTTTCATACCTTTTCTTCGTCATGAAGCGTTGCAATTGCCGCGTGCTCTGGTGTTGCGCGGGTACGGCCGCCGCCGTTTGATCAGGGCCGACACCAGAGGTGCGCTAGAGCGCTTTAGATTTTGTCTGTGGATAGGATTCACGCCAAGGCCAAGAGCCGATTTTGGCGCAGATCAGCAGGCGGCCGATGCCCCTTCGCGCACCGTGTCGATGAAGGCGCGCAGGGCTGGGCTCATCTGGCGTTGCTGCGGGAAGCACAGGTGATGGCCTGGGAAGGGCTCGCACCAGGCCTCTAACATCGCCACGAGCCGGCCGTCGGCGATGGCTTGGCGGGCGGTGCGTTCGACGGAGAAGGCGACGCCGACGCCGTCGATGGCCGCCTGTAGCGCCATGTCCTTGCTGTTCACGATCAGCGGGCCGGCGACCTCGACCTCGAACCAGGCGCCGTCCTCGTAGAACTCCCAGCGATAGGGCTGAGCGCGGCCCGGCCAGCGCCAGCGGATGCAGTCATGGCCCAGGAGGTCGCGCGGATGGACGGGAGTACCGCGCTCGGCGATGTAGCTGGGGGCGGCGACCGGGATTTGCCGCACCGGCGGCTCCAGCGGCACGGCGACCATGTCGCGCTCGATCACCTCGCCGAGGCGGATGGCCGCGTCATAGCCGGCCGCGACGGTGTCGACCACTTCGTCGTCGACCGTGACGTCCAGCACCACGTTGGGATAGGCGCGTCGGAAGGCCGGCAGGATCGGCTGGATGTAGAGCTCGGCGGCCGACCGAAAGGTGTGGACCCGAACGGCGCCGGAAGGACGCTCCTGGTAGAGGCGAGCCTGACCGACGGCCTGGCTGAGTTCGGCCACGGCCGGGGCGACGCGGCGCAGCAGGTTCTCGCCGGCCTCGGTGAGGGAGACGCTGCGGGTAGTGCGGTTCAGCAGCCGAACGCCGATCCGATCCTCGAAGGTCCGCACGACTTGGCTTAGCGCCGAGGGCGTCACGCCCAGCGCCTCGGCGGCGCGGGTGAAGCTCAGGGCCTGGCCTACGGCGACGAAGGCGCGCAGGTGGGCGAAGTCGCCGCCGCTGAGCATGGGGTCAGCTAAGGTAAAGCTCATTCTTTAGTCCGACTTACAAACTTTCGAAGTTCGTTGCGTATTCTGTAGTCGGCGCGATGGGCGCACAAGGCGCACCTCACAAGGAGCGTGCGATGACGAAACATTGGTTCATCACCGGGATTTCGCGGGGCCTGGGGCTGGCGCTGGCCAAGGCTGCGCTGGCGCGAGGCGACACCGTGGTCGGTACAGTCCGTTCGGGCGCGCCGCCAATCGAGGCCGAGGCGGGAAAGTTGCACGTCCTGATGCTCGACGTCACCGACGGTGCGGCGATCACCGCCGCCGTGGACGAGGCTTTCCGCCTGGCTGGCGGACGGCTGGACGTGGTGGTCAACAATGCCGGATACGGTCTGCTGGGCGCGCTTGAGGACGCCACGGACGCAGAGGCCGAGCGCCTGTTCGCCACCGATGTCTTCGGCCCGTTCAAGGTCATCCGGGCGGCTCTGCCCAGGCTGCGGGCGCAAGGCGAGGCGCGGATTGTGAACATCACATCGATCGCCGGCCGCGCGCCAGGCGCCGCTTCGGCGCTCTACGCGGCTGCCAAATATGCGCTCGAGGGCCTGACAGCCTCGCTGCATCAGGAAGTTGCGCCGCTGGGCGTCAAGGTGACAGCTGTCGCGCCCGGCGCCTTCCGAACGGATTTCCTGTCGGCCCACTCGATCCGCCTGAGCGAGACGCGCGCCGAGGGCTATGGCGGCACGGTCGGCAAGGCCAGCCATGCCTTCTCGTCGATGGCGGGCCAGCAGCGGGGTGATCCGGATCGTGCGGCCGGGGCCCTGCTGCGGATCGTCGATGCACCCGATCCGCCACTGAACCTGCTGCTCGGCTCAGACGCCTTGCGGCGAGCTCGCGCCAAGCACGCGGCGGTCGAGGCGGAGATCGATACCTGGGAGGATCTGACGATCAGCACCGACTTTCCAGAGGTCGAAGCGCGCTGAGGGCGGAGAGCTCGGCGGCGCCCGCGATGAACCGGGCGGCCCGATCGTTCCCGGATCAGCCGTTGTAAAGATCCGAGTCGGGATCGTGCTTGCCCCGCACCTCCGTCGATACGATTTCGGCGGCGATGGCGGAGTAGGTGATGCCGTTGCCGCCGAACCCCATGACGGCCCAGGTGTGGTCCATGCCCTCCACAGGGCCGATGCTGGGCAGGCCGGTGGCGCTGGAGCCGAACGCGCCCGCCCAGATGTAGTCGATAGTGAAATCGACATCGGGCAAGAGGCGCCGGAGCTTGGCGGTCAGGATGGCGCTCTTGCGCTCCAGTTTCTTCGAATCCTCATGTGCGGTGGCGTCGGCTTCGTCCTCGCCGCCGGCGATGATCCAGCCTTCGGGGTCCATGCGCAGATACAGGTACGGATCGGACGCCTCCCAGACCAACGCGTCGACCAGCCAGACGGGCCGATGCCTGCCGGGCTTGGAGGCCATGGCCCAGGTCGAGACGACGCTGGCGCCCGGCGTCGGCATACCCTTGGGAAATTCGTAGCCGCAGCAGAACACGGCGTGCTTGGCGCGCACCGCATGGCCGGCATCGGTCAGGAGGGTCACGCCGTCGGGATCGCTGGCGGCCTGGGTCACCTCCACCGGTGACCATATCCTGGCGCCACGGGCGTGGGCGCGCCGCAGGAGGCCCGCCGCCAGGCGGGCAGGATCGCCGGCCGCCGATCCCGTAGAAAGGATCGCGCCCGTCCGATCGAGGCCGAAGCGGTCGCGAAGCTCGGCCTTGCTCAAGTAGCGGCTGTCGAGGCCGATCTGCGCTCGGGCATGGGCTTCAGCTTCGAGCGCGCGCGAGCCATAGGCGTCACCGGCGAGATAGAGCGAGGACTTGGGGCGAAGGCCGCAGACGATCCGCTCTTCGGCTACGATCCGGCGCAGGTCCTCCACGGCCCTGTACGATCGCAGATAGGCCCGCCGGGCCTTGGCGACGCCGATCCTGTCGCTCAGCGCCGTCAGCGGAAGGTCGATCTCCCATTGCAGCAGCGCGGTCGAGGCCATGGTCGAGCCGGTCAGGGGAGGGCGGCGGTCGAGCACGGCGACCGAATGATCCTTCGACAGTTCGTGGGCCATGAACGCGCCGCTGATCCCGGCCCCCACGATGGCGACATCGACGCTGATCGCCTGGGTCAGAGGACGTGTCGGCACGCCGAGGCCATGGCTGTCGGCCCACAGCGATCTTCCGGTTCTTAGGTCACGTTTCCTGGTCGCGCCGGTCATGGGCTCTCCGCCTGAGCGAGGCTAAGCACGCGAAGCGGGGCGGGGTTCCCGTCGATCGCGGCGGGCGGCGGGCCTCGCCGACGCGTCTTGAGGACGGGGCCGCTAATAGCGCCAGAGAAACGGCGCCGATTGCCACATGATGGCGATGGCCGAGAGCATCGAGGCCAGGACTGAAAGGCGCTGGACGAAAGCCCCGCCGAGATCGGGGCGCCTGGTGGCGCGCCAGGCGCGAACGGCCAAGACGACTGCGGCCAGAACGCAGGCGAGCGTCAGGCCCGCAAGAAGCCAGGTCAGCGGCGCCTGGTGTTCGTATGGGGATATGTCGACCAGACTGGCGATCGCATAGGCGGCCAGGAAATGCGCCGCCCAGAGCACAAGACCGCCCAGCAGGGAACGCCAGGTGTTCACGTAAGACCTGCCGGGAAGAGGCGCGTGACGCCGAGCCCGACGAGGCCCTGGCCGGCGGTGTAGGCCAGGAACAGGCCGACCAGCTCGATGGTCGCCGGCCGGTCAGGGCCCACATAGCCGTACAGCCGTCGCATCAGCACATAGAGCGCCATGATCGCCGCGACGGCGACGAAGAAGCCCTGCCAGGCCAGGATGGCGTGGACGATCGCGCCTTGAGCGCTGGCCTGGGGCGACAGCCCGGTCGCACGCCAGGATGACAGGTCGACGCCGAAGGCCAGCGTCAGCAGGGCGGCGCCAGCGAGGACCATGGCTGTGGCCAGCCAAGGGCGCGCGAGCTGGCGTCTGGCCAGCAGGGCCAGGGCGCCGCCAGTCGCCGCCGACAGGGTCGCGACGGCCAGCGAGGCGGTGTCGGGCGGCGGTCGCCAGGCGTCGGGATTACGGCTCCACAGGAAGACGTAGGAGAACACCGACATGGCCAGCACCATGCCGCCGACCACCAGGGTCACGATCATGGCCCACCAGCCGGTGCTCGACGGTCCGCTGGCATAGGTCGGCAGCTCGATCCCAGCGCCGACGTCGACCGTCTGCTGCGGCAGAGGATGGTCGAGGAACCAGCACCAGCGCAGCACGCAGAGGATGGCCAGAACGCCGCTCAGCACCGAGGCGGCATAGGCCTGCACGGTCAGCAGCAGGAAGAAACCGGCGGTGAACACCGCAGCCCAGACGTGCCAGCCCGAGGGCACGGGCATGCGCAGCAGGTGCTGGGGCTCGGCGTTGACCGGGCTGGTCACCAGGGTCTCGCGGCCGCCAGTCGGCGCGCCCGGCAGGAAGTAGCGTCCGGCGGCGACGTCGCGTGCGAGGTTCTTCTGGTCCCAGAGCGGATAGAGCGATCTGACCACCGGGATGCTGCGCGTCGAGTAGAGGCCCGCCGGCAGCCATTCGAGTCCGCCGCCGTCGTAGACGTTGCCGGCCTCGCTGGAGCCGAAGGGGCGGAAGTTACGGATCATGTCGATCAGCCAGATCAACACGCCTGCGGCGAAGACGAAGGCGCCGATGCTGGAGATGAGGTTCGGCCACTCCCAGTCGCGGCCGGCGGCATAGGTGTAGACGCGCCTGGGCATCCCCATGAGGCCGGTCAGGTGCATGGGCAGGAAGGCCAGGTGCATTCCGGCGAACATCAACCCGAAGGTCCAGCGGCCCAGGCGCTCGCTCAAGGGCCGGGCCGAGACCATCGGCGTCCAGTA
>NZ_JBAKFV010000035.1:0-5584 GCF_036889365.1 Caulobacter sp. CCNWLW153 | reverse complement strand
TGGGTGCGGGGACAGGATTTGAACCTGTGACCTTCAGGTTATGAGCCTGACGAGCTACCGGGCTGCTCCACCCCGCGGCAGGGGTATAATCGTGAGTAGGGTTCTGGACTTTGTTATCTTTGCTGGATGCATCCTTTTAGCGGACCTGGCGGCGACCTACTCTCCCGCGCCTTGAGACGAAGTACCATTGGCCCAGGGGGACTTAACGACCGAGTTCGGAATGGGATCGGGTGGGGAACCCCCGGCAAAGCCACCAGGTCAGCGAAAAGGATGCTGCTTGCTCTCTTTTGATGGAGGGCAAGGCAAAGAAGAAGACATCAGTGTCAGGCAAGGTTTGTAAAGCTTGCATGGGTTTGACTGAAGAACGATCAAGCCTATCGAGCTATTAGTACCGGTAAGCTCCATGCGTCGCCGCACTTCCACACCCGGCCTATCAACGTGGTGGTCTTCCACGGCTCTCAGCGAGACCTTGTTTTGAGGTTAGTTTCCCGCTTAGATGCTTTCAGCGGTTATCTATTCCACACTTAGCTACCCTGCTGCACAGCTGGCGCCATGACAGGTCCACCAGAGGTGTGTCCATCCCGGTCCTCTCGTACTAGGGACAGATCCTCTCAAGTCTCGTACACCCACGGCAGATAGGGACCAAACTGTCTCACGACGTTCTGAACCCAGCTCACGTACCACTTTAATCGGCGAACAGCCGAACCCTTGGGACCTGCTCCAGCCCCAGGATGTGATGAGCCGACATCGAGGTGCCAAACTTTGCCGTCGATATGGACTCTTGGGCAAAATCAGCCTGTTATCCCTAGAGTACCTTTTATTCGTTGAGCGATGGCCCTTCCACGCAGGACCACCGGATCACTATGGCCGACTTTCGTCTCTGCTCGACTTGTCAGTCTCGCAGTCAGGCGGGCTTATGCCATTGCACTCGACGACCGATTTCCGACCGGTCTGAGCCCACCATCGCGCGCCTCCGTTACACTTTGGGAGGCGACCGCCCCAGTCAAACTGCCCGCCACGCCATGTCCCGGACCCGGATAACGGGCCGCGGTTAGACGTCAGCAACAATAAGGGTGGTATTTCAAGGATGGCTCCACCGGAACTGGCGCCCCGGTTTCATAGCCTCCCACCTATCCTACACATGTTGCTGCTAACGCCAAGGCGAAGCTGCAGTAAAGGTTCATAGGGTCTTTCCGTCTGACCGCGGGAACCCCGCATCTTCACGGGGAATTCAATTTCGCTGAGCCTGTGCTGGAGACAGTGGGGAAGTCGTTACGCCATTCGTGCAGGTCGGAACTTACCCGACAAGGAATTTCGCTACCTTAGGACCGTTATAGTTACGGCCGCCGTTTACCTGGGCTTCAATTCGGAGCTTGCACCCCTCCTTTTAACCTTCAGGCACCGGGCAGGCGTCAGACCCTATACGTCGCCTTGCGGCTTCGCAGAGCCCTGTGTTTTTGATAAACAGTCGCTACCCCCTGGCTTGTGCCACTCTTTTCTGGTTGCCCAAAGAAGAGTCACGCTTATCCCGAAGTTACGCGTGCAATTTGCCGAGTTCCTTCAGCACAGTTCTCTCAAGCGCCTTGGTATACTCTACCTGCCCACCTGTGTCGGTTTCGGGTACGGTCTCCGTTGGAGTTATTTCCAGGGACCTGTTCACTGCCGGAACCAATCCAATAAGGACCGACAATTTACCAGATCCGTCACTTCCAACTGGCTCAGGAATATTCACCTGATTCCCATCGACTACGCCTTTCGGCCTCGCCTTAGGGGCCGGCTAACCCTGCGCAGATTAGCTTTACGCAGGAACCCTTGGGCTTTCGGCGAGAGGGTCTCTCACCCTCTTTATCGCTACTCATGTCAGCATTCTCACTTCCGATACCTCCAACAAGGCTCACGCCTCATCTTCACAGGCTTACGGAACGCTCCGCTACCGCTTGCTCAAAGAGCAAACCCATACCTTCGGCGACTGGCTTTAGCCCCGTTACATTTTCCGCGCAGGTTCGCTTGACCAGTGAGCTGTTACGCTTTCTTTAAATGATGGCTGCTTCTAAGCCAACATCCTGGTTGTCAAAGCAAACCCACATCGTTTCCCACTTAGCCAGTACTTGGGGGCCTTAGATGATGGTTAGGGTTGTTTCCCTTTTCACGACGGACGTTAGCACCCGCCGTGTGTCTCCCAGATATCTCTCTCGGGTATTCGGAGTTTGATTAGAATTGGTACAGCTCGCGCCGCCCGCATCCATTCAGTGCTCTACCCCCCGAGGAGTCCGTCTGAGGCACTACCTAAATAGTTTTCGCGGAGAACCAGCTATGTCCAGGTTTGATTGGCCTTTCACCCCTATCCACAAGTCATCCGAGAATTTTTCAACATTCACCGGTTCGGTCCTCCAGTTGGTGTTACCCAACCTTCAACCTGCTCATGGATAGATCACCTGGTTTCGGGTCGTCATGCGACGTACTTATTCGCCCTATTCAGACTCGCTTTCGCTGCGCCTACACCTAACGGCTTAAGCTTGCACGGCACATGAAGTCGCTGACCCATTATACAAAAGGTACGCCGTCACCACGCGCGGTGGCTCCGACTGCTTGTAGGCTTCCGATTTCAGGATCTGTTTCACTCCCCTTGTCGGGGTGCTTTTCACCTTTCCCTCACGGTACTTGTTCGCTATCGGTCATTGAGGAGTACTTAGGCTTGGAGGGTGGTCCCCCCATGTTCAGACAGGATTTCACGTGTCCCGCCCTACTCGAGTCTGTCGCTATTTGACGCTTACGGGGCTATCACCCACTATGGCGGACCTTCCCAGATCCTTCAGCTTTATGTCACGACAGCACTGGCCTGGTCCCGGTTCGCTCGCCACTACTACGGGAGTCTCGGTTGATGTCCTTTCCTCCAGGTACTGAGATGTTTCAGTTCCCTGGGTTTGCTTAATGACCCTATGTATTCAGATCATTATACCTCTTCCGACCATCCAATCTTCGCCTTGCCGAAGCAAAGCTAAGTTGGGTGACCGTAAAGGTGGGTTTCCCCATTCGGAGATAGCCGGATCAAAGGGTGCTCGCGCCTCCCCGGCTCTTATCGCAGCGTGCCACGTCCTTCATCGCCTCTCAATGCCAAGGCATCCGTCAGAAGCCCTTATGCGCTTGATCGTTCTCAGCAAAACCCATGCGCTTACCGTCTAGGGACGGTTCGCATGCGCTTTACAATTTGTCAGACAATGATGTCTTCTTAAGTCCAACCTAAGCGGCTGAACCCTACATTCACGATGTCATTTCGCAGATGGCTCAGAGCCAGCTGCAAACTTGATATCCTCGATCGCGTCCTTGTCCGTCCTCCAGCTGGCCTCGCTCAAGAAGCGAAGCGTTAGCGAAGACAGCCAACAAAGATGGTGGAGCCAGACGGATTCGAACCGACGACATCCTGCTTGCAAAGCAGGCGCTCTACCAACTGAGCTATGGCCCCTCACACTTGGTGTGAGTTGCTCGCCCAGGAGAGCTGTCGGTTGCGTCCGTATGATTGGAAAGAGTGGTAGGCCCGATAAGACTTGAACTTATGACCTCACGCTTATCAAGCGTGCGCTCTAACCAACTGAGCTACGGGCCCATAGGCCGCTCAGATCGGATCAGATGATCCGCCCCAGGGCTCGCGATCGTGCCTTGAACCTGATCGGCTCAAGACAAGTGGAAAGAGAAACGGAGACGGCGGCGATCCGCTCATTTGTGTGCGTCTAGCGCACTAATTGGAGCCTCAATAAGCTCGTGAGAGCTTGGAGAAGCATCCTTAGAAAGGAGGTGATCCAGCCGCAGGTTCCCCTACGGCTACCTTGTTACGACTTCACCCCAGTCGCTGACCCTACCGTGGTCGCCTGCCTCTCTTGCGAGTTAGCGCAGCGCCTTCGGGTAAAGCCAACTCCCATGGTGTGACGGGCGGTGTGTACAAGGCCCGGGAACGTATTCACCGCGGCATGCTGATCCGCGATTACTAGCGATTCCAACTTCATGCTCTCGAGTTGCAGAGAACAATCCGAACTGAGACGACTTTTAGGGATTGGCTCCCCCTCGCGGGATTGCAACCCTCTGTAGTCGCCATTGTAGCACGTGTGTAGCCCACCTTGTAAGGGCCATGAGGACTTGACGTCATCCCCGCCTTCCTCCGGATTAACTCCGGCAGTCCTGTTAGAGTGCCCAACTGAATGGTGGCAACTAACAGCGAGGGTTGCGCTCGTTGCGGGACTTAACCCAACATCTCACGACACGAGCTGACGACAGCCATGCAGCACCTGTGTCCCAGTCCCCGAAGGGAAAGCCAGATCTCTCTGGTGGTCCGGGCATGTCAAAAGGTGGTAAGGTTCTGCGCGTTGCTTCG
This sequence comes from Caulobacter sp. CCNWLW153, assembly GCF_036889365.1. Taxonomy (NCBI): domain Bacteria; kingdom Pseudomonadati; phylum Pseudomonadota; class Alphaproteobacteria; order Caulobacterales; family Caulobacteraceae; genus Caulobacter; species Caulobacter sp. CCNWLW153. The sequence goes on along the minus strand of NZ_JBAKFV010000035.1, from coordinate 1,218 downwards.
AATTAAACCACATGCTCCACCGCTTGTGCGGGCCCCCGTCAATTCCTTTGAGTTTTAATCTTGCGACCGTACTCCCCAGGCGGAGTGCTTAATGCGTTAGCTGCGTCACCGACAGGCATGCCTGCCGACAACTAGCACTCATCGTTTACAGCGTGGACTACCAGGGTATCTAATCCTGTTTGCTCCCCACGCTTTCGAGCCTCAGCGTCAGTAACGGACCAGTATGTCGCCTTCGCCACTGGTGTTCTTCCGAATATCTACGAATTTCACCTCTACACTCGGAGTTCCACATACCTCTTCCGTACTCAAGACTGCCAGTATCAAAGGCAATTCCAAGGTTGAGCCCTGGGCTTTCACCTCTGACTAAACAGTCCGCCTACGCTCCCTTTACGCCCAGTAATTCCGAGCAACGCTAGCCCCCTTCGTATTACCGCGGCTGCTGGCACGAAGTTAGCCGGGGCTTCTTCTCCGGGTACCGTCATTATCGTCCCCGGTGAAAGAATTTTACAATCCTAAGACCTTCATCATTCACGCGGCATGGCTGCGTCAGGCTTTCGCCCATTGCGCAAGATTCCCCACTGCTGCCTCCCGTAGGAGTTTGGGCCGTGTCTCAGTCCCAATGTGGCTGATCATCCTCTCAGACCAGCTACTGATCGTCGCCTTGGTGAGCCTTTACCTCACCAACTAGCTAATCAGACGCGGGCCGCTCCAATGGCGATAAATCTTTCCCCCGAAGGGCACATCCGGTATTAGCTCAAGTTTCCCTGAGTTGTTCCGAACCAAAGGGCACGTTCCCACGTGTTACTCACCCGTCCGCCACTAATCCCGAAGGATCCGTTCGACTTGCATGTGTTAGGCCTGCCGCCAGCGTTCGCTCTGAGCCAGGATCAAACTCTCAGGTTGAGTTGACATTGACTCCAGCTATTTGATCGAGGGGAAAACCCCGATCGCGTATCTGGTTTGCATAGTTTCTTGACGAGTTCCCATCACACAATGATCAAGCCCGAAAGCTCGATCACCGTATAAATGGTGTCTTCAAGAGACCGCATTCGTCAGCGTCTAAGGTTACCTCGAAGGGTAACCGCCAGAGCGCCGCCGCCTGCGTTTCTCTTTCCAAATCAACAATGTCAAAGACCAGAGCCGGAGCTCCGAGCCGCCTCCGTAACCGGGGAGCGGCCCCACCGTTTAGCGCCCGGTGTCGGCGGAGGCGGCTATTTA
>NZ_JBAKFV010000034.1:0-6776 GCF_036889365.1 Caulobacter sp. CCNWLW153 | reverse complement strand
CGACCTGCCGCGCCACCACGGCCGAGGCTTCCCCCGCCTCGAGGTACATCCGCGTCGCCTCGGCGGTGAGGGGCTGGGCTTCGGGTCGGGTCAAGACGGTCGCCTCCAAGACGGCTTCCTTTGCAAGGTTCGGATCAGGACAGGGCGTTCAGCTCGGCCACGAAGTCGTAGGCGTCGCCGCGGTAGTAGGATTGGGTCACTTCCACCGTCCGGCCGTCCCGCAGGAAGCCGCGCCGCTCGATGAGCAGGCCCGCGTCCTTGATCGGCACGCCCAGCAGGTCGGCCTGCTCGGCGGCGAACAGGATGGCGCGCAGGCGCTGCAGCGCGCGCACCGGGCGATGGCCGGTCTTCTCAAGCGCCTCGTAGAGCGAGGTCTCGACGATCTCGGTGGAGGGCAGGGCGAAGGCGGCGATGGTGGTGTACTCGACGGCCATCGGCGCGCCGTCGGCGTAGCGGATGCGGGCGAAGCGGTAGACCGAGGTTCCGGGCGACAGGCCCAGCGTCAGCGACTCCTCCGGAGTCACCTGGCCTTCGCCGCGGCTGATCCACTCGCTGTGGGGAACCCGGCCGCGCGAGATCATGTCTTCTGAGAACGACGACAGCTTGGAGAAGCTCTTCTCCACGCGGGCGGCGACGAAGGTGCCCGCGCCCTGGCGGCGCGTCAGCAGGCCTTCGCTGACCAGGCCGTCGAGCGCCTTGCGAACGGTGATCCGCGAAATGCTGAATTCTTCGGCAAGGTCGCGCTCGGCCGGCAGGGCGTCGTCGGGCGACAGGATCTTCTTCTGGATCGCCTCGCGCAGGGCGCGCTGAAGCTGCTTGTACAGCGGGGCATGGTCCTGCCCGTGGCCGTCCAGGCGTCCGATCTTTTCGGAAAACAGCATCACGTCCCAACCCCCTGGCCCACGGCCATCAGGCCCTCAATCGCCCCGATCCGTCCGGCTCGAACGCCGGCGCAACAGTTCATGACCATTTTCATACCAATTATCTCGTGGTCTGCAATTGGTTCTTTTTCGGTCTTGTCAGATGCAAAAATTTCGTCACAGTCACACTCCGAGGCCTGAGAAGTACCGCTCGTTGCGGGTTCGCCGCGAGAAATTGGTATCAGATTGGGCTTTGGGGTTCGGCTCCGGGTCCAATGGCCCGGCACAAAGGGGAGAAGCCGAGTATGAAGAGCATCCACAAGGCGGTCTTGACCGCTTCCGCCAGCCTGCTGGCCGTATTGGTCGCCGCGCCCGCGATGGCGCAGGAGACATCGACCTCCGTCGAGGAGGTGGTCGTCACCGGCATTCGCGCATCGCTGCAGCAATCCATTCAATCCAAGCGTAACGCCGACGCCATCGTCGACGTGGTCACCGCCGAGGACGTCGGCAAGTTCCCGAGCTCGAACGTCGCCGAAGCGCTGACGATCGTGCCCGGCGTCACCGTCGACCGCCAGTTCGGTCAGGGTGAAAAGGTCTCGATCCTGGGTACGGACCCGGCTCTGAACCGCACTCTGCTGAACGGTCAGACCGTGGCTTCGGCCGACTGGTTCATCCTTGATCAGCCCGGCCGCACGTTCAACTACGCCCTGCTGGCGCCGCAGATCGTCGGCAAGGTCGAAGTGTACAAGTCGCCGGAAGCCCGCATCGATGAGGGGAGCATCGGCGGCACGGTCATCGTCAACACCCGCAAGCCGCTGGACCTGAAGGCGCTGACCCTGCAGGGCTCGCTCAGCTACCTCTATAACGACCGCTCCAAGGAGTCCGACCCGCAGGTCGCCTTCCTGGGCAGCTGGAAGAACGAGGCCGGCACCTTCGGCATCGCGGTTTCGGCCCAGCACGCCAAGGACCAGCTGCGTCGCGACGGCATCGAGTCCTACGGCACGATCCCGGCCAGCTACTATAACGGCGGCAATCCGGAGAACCCGGTCAGCTCGATCACCAACGGCAACTGCACCGGAACCTGCGCCGCCACCCTGGCGGCCAATCCGAACGCCCGCGGCGTCAACTCGCTGTCGGTCTCCTATTTCGAGCAGGAACGCGTTCGCGACAGCTACACCGCCGCCGTCCAGTGGCGCCCGACCGACGCCCTCGAACTGAACTTCGACTGGCTGAAGATCAAGGCCACCTACGACAACACCAACCAGTCGCTGTTCGCCTTCCAGGGCAACACCTGGAACAGCCTGGGCGCGCTGACCGACATCGTCATCACTGACAACGTCATCCGCAAGGCCTCGTTCAAGAACGCGCTGAGCGTGCTGGACGTGCAGTACCGCGAGGCCGAGCTGAACTCCGACACCTACCACTTCAACGGCAAGTGGACGGGCGACGGCTTCGACGTGGCCGGCGACCTCGGCTATTCCAAGGCCGACGGCGGCACCAAGCGCCAGCTGTACGGGGAGTTCCTGAACTGGGCCGACTACACCGTCGACTTCACGGGAACGCCGGGCGCGCCGGGCGTGCTGACCTACACCAACCCCGCCGCCAACGGTAACCCGCTGGCCGACGCCAGCAAGTTCTCGTTCGACGGCGGCTGGGGCGCGGGCGACCCGTCGGTTCCGGGCGCGCCGGGCTACAATTCCGGCTGGGGCGGCAACATCGTCTCCAAGCCGACCACCGACAAGGAAACCTACGGCCAGCTCGACTTCGGCAAGGACTTCGAGGGCGTGATCAAGCGCGTCCAGTTCGGCTACAAGTACCGCAAGCACGAGACCACCCAGGCCATGTCGGGCGTCACGGTCGCCGTCTACGGCAACCCGGCCAGCGCCTCGCAGTTCAGCCCGTCGATCGTGCCCAGCAACTACCTGAGGGGCTTCGACGGCGTCACCGACCAGATGGGCAGCCGCTTCAAGATCGACGGCAAGGCCCTGGCCGACTACATCGACCGCGGCGGCTACCTGCGTCCGTGGCAGGCCAAGCCGGTTCCGACGGTGTTCGGCAACGCCGAGTTCACCGCCCAGAACTGGGGCATCGAAGAGACCATCAACGCCCTCTACGGCCAGGCCAACTTCCAGGCCGACAACGTTCGCGGCAACTTCGGCCTGCGCTACGTGAAGACCGAGTCCGACAGCGGCGGCTATGCCTGCGTGAACCAGACCGCCACCGGCTGCGGCACCACCGCCGCCGACTGGGCCTGGAAGGTGAAGTCCAAGAAGTACGAGGACTTCCTGCCCAGCCTGAACGTCATCGTCGACGTCCAGGAGGATCTGGTGTTCCGCTTCGCCGCGGCCCAGGTGATCTCGCGTCCGAACTACGCCGACATGTCGAACTACTTCTGGCTCTCCGACCAGATCCTGACCGGCGGCGGCGGCAACCCGGACCTGAACCCGTACAAGTCCAGCAACGTCAACGCCTCGCTGGAATGGTACTTCGCGCCGGAAGCCATCCTGTCGGCTGAAGCCTTCCACAAGGACATCAGCAACTACATCCTGCAGCAGACGGTCGCCGAGCCGCACTTCAACCAGGCGCGCAACGCGATCACCACCTACCAGATCAGCCGTCCGACCAACGCCGGCTCGGCCACGGTCAAGGGCCTGGCGGTGGCCTACCAGCAGACCTTCGGCATGGGTTTCGGCCTGCTGGCCAACTACACCTACGCCGACGGTGAAGCGGACGGCGGCTCGCCGCTGCCCTACAACTCCAAGCACCAGATCAACGTCAGCCCGTTCTACGAGCACGGTCCGTTCTCGGCCCGGGTGACCTACAACTGGCGTTCGAAGTACTTCACGGGCCTGGATCGCGGCGACCAGATGTTCGTCCGCGCCTTCAAGGGCCTGGACGCGACCGCCGGCTACGCCTTCAGCGAGAACGTCAACCTGTCGGTCTCGGCGCAGAACCTGCTGGACAGCGAGTACTACGCCTACGCCAACACCACCATGCTGCCGCGCGGCGTCTACCGCACCGGCCGCAAGCTGCAGGCGACCCTCAACGTCGCCTTCTAAGGACCGGAACCGGAGGCGCGCCGAACCGCGCGTCTCCGATACCGCTGATTTGCATCGCGCGCGGCTTGGTTCAGGATCGCCCTCATGACCCGCCAGGCCGCGCCGATCACCCCCATTTCCCTCCTGACTGCAAGCAGCGAGCTGGGGCGGGGCGGCTTTGGCCGACCCGCCCGCCTTTTTGCCGACTGCCTGCCGGTGAGAGCGTCCCGCACATGATCCCCACGACCATGACGCAAGCCCGTCGCGCCGCCCTGTTCCTGGCCGGCGCCGTCTCCGTGGTCCTGGCCGCGCCGGCCATGGCGGCGGAGCCCCTGACCCTGACCCCCGCGCCGGTGAAGGCCCAGGCGGTCGAGGGCCATTTCCGCCTTTCCGCCGCCACCCGCATCCACGTGGCCAAGGGCGACGTCGAGGCCAAAGGCGTGGCGCTCCAGCTTTCCGACCTGCTGCACCGCGCCCGAGGGATCCGCCCGGCCGTGGTGGAGGGCGAGCCCGCCGCCGGCGAGGCGGCCATTTCGCTCGTCCGCGGCGGCCCCGACGGCGAAGGCTACGGCCTCGACGTGGCCCCCGGCGGGGTGAAGATCACGGCGTTGAAGCGGGCCGGCCTGTTCTACGGCGCGATCAGCCTGTGGCAGCTGGCCGTGCAGGACGAAGCCAAGGGGCCCGTCGACGTGCCGGCGGCCAGGGTCGAGGACGCCCCCCGCTTCGCCTGGCGCGGCTTCATGCTCGACAGCGCCCGCCACTATCAGTCGATCAACACCATCAAGCTGCTGATCGACGGCATGGCCGCCCACAAGCTCAACACGCTGCACTGGCACCTGGTCGACGACCAGGCCTGGCGGCTGGAGATCAAGAAGTATCCGAAGCTGACGGAAGTCTCTGCCTGGCGCACGCCGGCCGGGGCGGCCGCCCGCGACCCGAAGACCGGCAAGCCGGTGCGCTACGGCGGCTTCTACAGCCAGGACCAGGTGCGTGATCTCGTCGCCTACGCGGCCGCGCGCAACGTCACCATCGTTCCGGAGATCGAGATGCCGGGCCATGCCCTGGCGCCGATCGTGGCCTATCCGAAGCTGGGCCTGACGCCCAACCCGCCGGCCCTGGCCCGTCACGACTGGGGGATCTTTCCCTATCTCTACAATGTCGACGACAGCACGTTCGAGTTCCTGAACGACGTGCTCGACGAGGTCATGGACCTCTTCCCGTCCGAATACATCCACGTCGGCGGTGACGAGGCCGTCAAGGACCAGTGGAAGGAAAGCGCGGCGATCCAGGCCAGGATCAAGGCGCTGGGCGTCAAGGACGAGCACGGCCTGCAGAGCTGGTTCATCCAGCGGGTCGAAAAGCACATCAACGGTCGCGGCCGCCGCCTGATCGGCTGGGACGAGATCCTCGAAGGCGGTCTCGCCCCCAACGCCACGGTGATGTCGTGGCGGGGGATCGACGGGGCCATCGCCGCCGCCGGCCAGGGCCACGACACGGTGCTGTCGCCCGAGCCGACGCTCTATTTCGACCGCCGCCAGAGCACCTCCGTCGACGAGCCGCCGGGCCGCATGACGGTGAGCAGCCTCAAGGACGTCTACCAGTTCGACGCCGCCCCCGACGCCCTGACGGCCGACCAGCGCAAGCATATCCTGGGCGTCCAGGCCAACCTCTGGGTCGAGCACATCCGCACCGACGAGCGGGTGCAGCTGATGGCCTTCCCGCGCCTGGTGGCGCTGTCGGAAACCGCCTGGACCCAGGAGGAGCGCCGCGACTGGCAGGGCTTCACCGCCCGCGTGCCGGCGCAGATGGCCCGCCTGAAGGCCTTGGGCCTCAAGGCCAACACCGCGCCGTTCGAGCCGCAGGCGACCTTGCGTCCCGGCCAGGACGGGGCGATCGCCGCCAGCCTGAAGAGCGGGCTCGAGATCGGCCAGGTGCGCTACACCGTCGATGGCGCCGAGCCGACCGCGGCCTCGCCGGCCTATGGCGACACGCTGTCGCTGAAGGCGGGGACGGTCCTGAAGGCCCGCAGCTTCCTGGGCGGTCAGCCGCTGGGCCGCACCCGCGCCTGGACGGCCACCCAATGGGCCGCCGAGACCCGGGTCAGCCGCCAGCTGGAGCTGTGCGGCAACGCCATCCCGCTATTGTTCGAGGACGACGCGCCCGAGAACGGCCGCGACGGCGAGCGCGCCATCTTCGCCACCGACGTGATGAAGCCGTGCTGGGTGTGGAAGGGCGCCGACTTGTCCATGGGCCTGAAGCTGACCGCCCGCGTCGGCCAGACGCCGTGGAACTTCCAGATCGGCAAGGCCAAGGACCAGATCGTGGTGCGCAAGCCGGCCACGCCCGACGGCGAGTTGGAGGTGCGCGTCGGCGGTTGCGAGGGCGAGCGCATCGCGGCCATCCCGCTGGGCAAGGCCGGTCGCGGCCCGGGCCTGGGAACGGTCAGCGGCGCCCTGCCGGCCCGCGCGGGCGTCCACGACCTGTGCTTTTCCTTCACCGCCAAGGGCCTCGATCCGATGCCCGCGCTCGACCGCGTCACCCTGACGGCGGCCGGCCAGTAATCCCTGACCCGTAACGTCCAGGCGAGAGTTCCCCACGTGACCACCCTTGTTCTTTCTTCGCCGCTTGCAGGCTGGGTGGCGCCTTTGGATGAGACGCCGGATGCGGTGTTCGCCGAGCGTATGCTGGGCGACGGGCTGGCGATCGATCCGACGGGGTCGGTGCTGCATGCGCCGTGCGACGGGCGGGTGGTGACGGTGCACCGTTCGCGGCACGCGGTGACGCTGCGGGCCGACAACGGCGCCGAGATCCTGATGCATGTGGGTCTGGAGACGGTGGCGCTGGACGGCGAGGGCTTCACCGTCCTCGTGGCCGAGGG
>NZ_JBAKFV010000033.1:0-8160 GCF_036889365.1 Caulobacter sp. CCNWLW153 | reverse complement strand
GCCGCTCGGAGATCGCCAGCGCCTGGTCGTCGCCGTAGCCGCTGCCGGCGAGGAGTTGCCTTGTGGTGAGGGCGCCGTTGGCGTCGCGTGTGGCGACGAGGCGGCCGGAGACGTCGTAGTAGTGGGTGGTGGCGGGCGAGACGGCGTGGACGGCGCCGGTTTCGTCGGTGACGTTGACCGTGGGCAGGGCGGAGGTCAGCAGCTTGCCCAGGGTGTTGTAGGTGTAGAGGCTTTGGCCGCCCAAGGCGTCGGTCTGCGAGATGGTCTCGCCGAAGGCGTTGTAGGCCTTCTGGGTCTGGATCAGGCCGGAGACGCCGGCGCTGGTTTCGCGCAAGGGCTGGCGGGTGGCGGTGGCCTGGTTGCGGGCGTCGAAGGCGGTGATGGTGGTGGTCACGCCGGCGACGGGGGCGGCGCCGACGGCGTGGGCGCCGTTGGCGGTGACGAGGGCCAGGGCGCCGGTCAGGCTAAGGGCCGAGAGGTCGGCGCCGGAGGAGGCGATGGCCAGGGTCTGGTTGCCGGCCGCGTCGTAGACGTGGAGGCGGGCCACCCCGTCGTCGCCCAGGTCGCGCCAGACCCGTCCGGCGGCGTCGTAGGCGTAGGTCTGCTGGGCGCCGCCGTTGACGCCCTGGGCGACCACTTCGCCGAAGGCGTTGTACTGGGTCTGGCGGGCGTCGCCGATGGTCCAGGTGGCGCCGCTGAGGCCGGCGTTGGCCTGGAAGACCGCCCGGCCGGCCAGGTCGTAGCGGACGGCCTGGGCCTCGGTGACGGAGGCGCCGCTGGACAGCAGGCGGTTGTAGCTGGTCTTGACGATGTTTCCGGCCGCGTCATAGCCGAACGAGCGGGTGAAGCCGGAGGCGTCGGTGCTGGAGGCCAGGCGCCCGCCGGCGCCGTAGGCATAGGTGGTCACGCGGGCCTGGGCGGCCGCGCCGCCGACGCTGTTGACGGTGCTGCGGGTCAGATCGCCGACGCCGTTATAGGCGTAGGTGGTGCGCGGGGTGACGAAGGTGAAGGTGTAGTCGCGCATCTGCGGGGCGGTGATGCTGGTCAGCCGGCCCTGCAGGTCATAGGCGTAGGTGGTCAGCTCGCCGGTGGCCTCGGTCTTGGAGGTCACCTGGCCAAGGCCGTTATAGGTGTAGGTGACCGTCGCGGTGGTGGCGCCGGCGACCAGCGAGCCGTCCATGCTTACCGCATGGCTGACGACGTTGAGGCGGCTGAGGGTCAGCCGCTGGCCGTTGCGGTCATAGGTGAAGACGGTGACGCGGTCGTCCGAGCCGGGCGGGGGCGTGGGCAGGCTGGTGGTCGAGAAGCCGGGGGCCAGGGCGGCGGCCGAGCGGGTCTCGACCAGGACGTTGCCGTTCTGGTCCAGAAGGTTGGCGGTCAGGTAGCCCAGGGCGTCGACCGTCCCGACCTGGCGGCCGGCCTTGTCGTAATAGAAGTAGGTCGCCGCGCCGTTGCCGTCGGTGGTCTTGATGACGTTGCCGGCCGCGTCATAGTCGGTGCGCTCGACGATGTCGGCCAGGGCCGCGGCGTAGACGCCGCCGACCTCGCGACCGACCACGGCGCCGTGGACGGTCCTGGCGACCAGGCGGTCGTTGTCGTCGTAGGCGAAGGTGGTGAGGCGATGGTTGGCCGCGTCGACGGGGGCGGGCGGTGCGCCGCCGGCGGTGGCGGGCAGGGCGACCAGGTCGCCATAGGCCGTCTGCGAGGCGACATTGCCGCTGGCGTCGTAGGTCCAGGTGGTCAGGGCGCCGACCGGGTCGAGCTGGGCGATCTTGCGGTTTTGCAGGTCGTAATAGCTGAGGGTGCGCGCGCCGTTGACGCCGATGCTTTCGATGACGTTGCCGCGCGCGTCATGGACCAGGGTCTGGACCTGGGCGGCGGTGGAGGTGGTCACAAGATCGTTGGCGGTGACCTGGACCGCGTCGCCGGTGGTGGTGACCAGGCGGTTGGCCAGGTCGTAGGCGTAGAGCGTGGTGCGCTGCTCGGTCAGGCCCGAGGCCAGGATGGCGCGCGTGCGGTTTCCGCGGGCGTCGTACTGGTAGAGGTTGGTGACGGTGGTGGCGGCCACCGTGCCGTCGGCGCGGGTCGAGCTGATCGGCAGGGTTTCCGATAGCAGAAGGCCGCGCTTGTCGAAGAGGTTGGTCGTCACCCCGCCCAGCCTGTTGGTCACCGAAATCCGGTCGCCGAAGGCGTCCAGGGTGTAGGTCTCGGTGAACTGCTCGGCGTCGGTGGTCGAGGTCAGGCGGTCGAGCTTGTCGTAGGCGAAGGTGGTGGTGGCGTCCCTGGCGTCGGGCGTCAGGGTCGGCCGCACGCTGGTCGAGCCGACGCCGGTCGCCTTGACCGCATGGCGCGTCACCGTCGCGGGCTGGTCGCCGAGGGTGTAGGTGGTGGCCGTCGCATAGCCTTCGGGATCGACCTGCAGGACCAGGCGATCCAGCTGGTCGTAGTAGAAGTAGCCGACATGGCCGCGCGGATCGGTGACGCTGACCAGGTTGCCGAAGGCGTCGTAGGCGTTGATCGTCACCGCGCTGGTCGTGGCGTCGAGGGGCTTTGTGACCTGGACCAGGCGGCCGGCCGCGTCATAGGCCTGGGTGGTGGCGACGCCGCCCGGGTCGGTGATGGTCAGGACCCGCCCGGCGCCGTCGTGGGTGTAGAGGGTGGTGGCGGCCACGGGGCTGCCGAAGGCCAGGGTCCGGGCGGTCAGGCGGCCGGCCGCGTCGTAGACGTCGTGGGTGGTCGCCGCCTGGGCGGTTCCGTAGGCGAGCGTCAGGTCGGTGACGCGGCCTGTGGCGTCGAGCCCGCGATGGGTGCGCACCCCGGCCGGGTCGATGGTCTCCACCAGCCGGCCGGCGTCGTCATAGAGGTATTGGATGGTCGCGGTCGTGGCGGCGGGCGCGCCCATCAGGGCCGCCAGGCTGGCCTGGGTGGTCGCATCGCCGACGGCGTAGGCGTCGGCCCGCCGCAGGGTGGCGACCACGCGGCCGGCCGCGTCGTACTGCTGCTCGGTGACGTAGCCCAGGGCGTCGACGCCGTAGACCGCGCGATTGGCCGCGTCATGGATCGTGCGGGTCACCCGGTCGGCGGTCCCGGCGTTGGACGTCGCCCAGCTCCTGATGCTGGCCAGGGTGGGGTTGCCCGTCAGGGTGGTGAGCTTGGCGTATTCGATGACCTTGGTGACGTTGCCGTTGGCGTCATAGGTGTAGGCCGTCACCGAGCCGGTCGCCGAGATGGTGAAGGCGGGGCGGTTGGCGGTGTCGTAGATCGAGCGCGTGGTGCGGTTGGCGGCCAGCGAGCCCAGGCCCAGCGAACTGATCAGGGCCTGGACGGAGGCTAGGGTGTAGCTGGCGCTGGTCGTGATCGGGGCTGCGTATTGCAGCGTGTTGATCAGGTTGCCGACCGGGTCGTAGGTGTAGGCGGTCAGCTGGGCGTTGGCGTCGATCGTGTAGCGAAGCCGCCCGTCGCCGTCATAGACGTAGCTGTCGACATGGTCGCTGGGCGAGACGGCGACGGCGCCGGTGACAGTGGCGGCGGTGATCGCCAGGGGCAGGGCCGCCAGGGTCGCCGCGGCGATGAGGCCGGCATAACGCCGCGTGGAGGTCAGGCGGCCTTCGCCGTCATAGCCGTTGGCCACCACCTCGCCGGTCGGGCCCACGGCGTAGATCAGCCGGTCGTCGGCGTCATGGACATAGCGCGTCACGGCGCCGGCCGGATCGGTGCTGGCCACGACATTGCCCACGGCGTCGTAGGCGTAGCTGCTGGCCAGGGCCAGGCCGTCGGGATCGACGATGGTCTGGGTGCGCCGGTCGGCCTGGTCGTAGACGTAGCGGGTGACCCGGGCGGCGGACGTCCCCGCGCCCTCGGTCACGGTGACGACGCGGCCGGCGTCGTCATAGGCGTAGGTGGTGGCCAGGGCCAGGCCGCCGGCGCCCGGATCCACCGTGATCGCCGTCTGGCGGCCGTCGAGGTCGAAGGCCACGGCGGTGACGACGCCGGACGGATCGGTGACGCGGACCTGCTGGCCCTTGGCGTCGTATTCGTAGGTGGTGACCAGGGCCAGGCCCGCCTCGTCGACCTTGCGGGTCAGGACGCGGTCGGCCGCGTCGTAGGTGTAGCGGGTGACCATCCCGCGCGCGTCGACCACCGTGGCCAGGTGGCCGGCCGCGTCATAGGTCCTCTGCTCGACGCCGGCCGGATCGGTGACGGTGAGGACCTGGCCGTCGGCGTCATAGGTCCAGGTGGTCACGTTGCTGTTGGCGTCGGTGATGGAGACCGTATCGCCCAGCACGTTGCGGTTGGTGGTGGTGATGAAGCCGCCGGGGGCGGTGACGGTGATCTTCTGGTTGAAGGCGGTGTAGGCGAAGCGGGTGATCGCGCCGGTGCGGTCGGTGCGGGTCAGGACGTTGTCGCGGCCGTCGTAGGTGAAGCTGGTGAGCTGGCCCAGGGCGTCGGTCGTGGTGACGACGCGGCCGGCGCGGTCATAGGTGGTGCTGGTCGTGCGGCCGGCCGGGTCGATGGCCTGCAGGGCGCGGCCGAAGGCGTCGTAGCCGTACTGGGTCAGAAGTTGCAGCCCGCCGGCGGCCGCGTCCTGGTTCTGGGTCAGCAGCAGGCCGCGGCGATCATGGGTGCTGGTCGTCAGGCGGGTCTGGCCGGTCCCGACGGGGTCGGTGCGCCAGGCCAGGTCGCCGAAGGCGTTGTAGCCGTAGCGGGTGGCCGCGCCGGTGGCGCTGGTGGACAGGACCAGCTGGCCGGCGGCGTCGTAGCCGAAGGCCACGGTGCTGTCGGCGGCGGCGTCGAGCGTGATCAGGGTGGTCAGCGCGGCGCTGACCATCCCGCCGCTCAAGGCCGCCAGGGCCCCCGCGGCGATCGGGGTGGCGTAGGTGGTGACGGCGCTGCGCTGGCCAAAGCTGTTGTAGCCATGGCCCACGACCGCGCCGAGGGCGTCGATCTCGTAGGCCAGGCGGCCGGCCTCGTCATAGTAGTAGAGGGTGCGGTTGCCGACATCGTCGACGCCGTCGGCCTGGGTCCTGGCGATCAGCCGGTCGGCGTCGTCATAGACATAGGTCGTGCCGTAGGTGGCGTAGACCTGCGCGATCTGGGCGGCCGAGGCGCCCGCGCCCAGGGCCGCCAGGGCGGCGCTGCCGACCCCGCCCAGCGTGCCGGTCAGCCGGCCCTTGAGGTCGTAGACGTGGTTGCTGGTGCGGGCCTCGGCCCCGACGCCGACCGTCTGGCGCACCAGGCGCTGCATGTTGTCGTAGACGTAGCTGGCGGTCTGGACCGCGCCGGTCGCCAGGGTCCTGGTCTCGGTCAGGACCTGGCCGAACAGGTTGCGGGTATAGGCCGTGGTGTCGAGCACGACGCCGCTGCCGGCCGCGGCCAGGTTGGTCAGGGTCGGCGGGGTGGTCAGCAGGCTGGCCGGATCGAGCTTCTGGCCGGCGATGACCTGGTCGATATCGCCCTGCGGGGTGTAGTGGTAGCGGGTGAGGTTGCCCTCGCCGTCGATGACGGCGCGCTGGAAGCCGCGGTTGTCGTAGACGATCCAGTTGTTGATGTCGCCGGCCGAGGTCCCGGCGCTGGCGACCAGCTGGGCCAGCGTGCCGGCCGCCCGCAGGGTCGTGGCGACGGCGCTCGCCGAGCGCAGGGTGCGGATGACCCGCCCGGCCCCGTCGTAGAAGCTCTGGCTGAGATAGCCCTCGGCGTCGAGCGCGCCGGCCAGGCGCCCGGCGCTGTCGTAGAACCGGCGCGTGACGCGGTCCTGGGCGCTGGCCGTCGGCAGCTGGAGGGTGGTCGGATACTGGGCCTTGAAGCCGGTCAGGGCGGTGGACGACAGCAGGTTGGCGTAGGCGGTGCTGGCGACCAGGCGCGAGGCGCCGTCATAGCTGAACACCGTCACCGCGCCGGTCGCGTCGATGGTCTCGACCAGGCGATTGGCCGCGTCGTAGATCGACCAGGCGGCGCGGTCGGCGGCGGTGGCGGCCGGCCGGACGGCGGCCAGGTCCACGGCCGCGGGCTGGCCGCCGGCGTCGACCAGCGAGGCCAGGACGCTCGCGCCCAGCCGGGTGGCGTACTGGATGGACCCGACCAGCAGGTTGTCGCGGTCGTAGACATATTCGACCAGCGCGCCGTCGGCGGTGATGTCGGCGACCTTGCGGTCGGCGTTGTCGTAGAGGACGTAGCGGCGCAGGCCGTCGGGGCCGGTGGCCATCCGCAGGCGGCCGTCGGCGTCGTAGGCGTAGGTGGTGGTGGCGCTGGCCAGGCCGCCGCCGGCCTCGCTGTAGCTGACCAGCTCGCCGGCGAGGTTGAAGGTCGAGGTCTTCACCAGGCCGTTGGCCAGGGTGACGATCGTCTGGCTGTTGGCGTCGTCGAACAGGACCGAGGTGGTCGCGCCGGCGAAATCGGTGCTGCCCACCAGCCGGTCCAGGCCGTCATAGACGAACACCTCGGCGGCGGTGAAATCGGCCGGCTTGCGCGACAGGAGCCTGCCGTGCTGGTCGTAGACGTAGAAGACCTTGGTGATCTCGGTCGTGGCCGAGGTGTCGCCCGCGCCGGTCGAGAGCACCTTGCCGTAGGCGGTGACCGTGGCGACGTTGCCGCGGAAGTCGTAGGTGGTGTCGGTGCGCTGGCTGGCGCTCTTGCTCGAATGGTTGGTGACCCAGCTGTTGAGCGTGGTCTCCGACAGGGTGGCGGTCACGGCCAGGGCGGCGACGCTGTAGACGCCGCCGACATACTGGATGGCGCTGGTCTGGCGGCCTTGCGCGTCGTAGCGGTATTCGGTGACCGCGCCGTCGGCCCCGACGACATAGCGCAGGTCGCCCGCGGCGTTGTAGGCGTAGCGGAGGGTCAGCGGCGAGGACGCCACGCCCGAGCCGGTCCCGTCCGGATCGGCGACCAGGTACTGCGTTTCGGTCAGGACCTGGTTGGCGGCGCTGAAGGTGCGCGTCACCGTGTTGCCCAGGCTGTCGACCTCGCTGGTGCGATTGCCGTTGGCGTCGTAGCCGTAGGTGACGATCGAGCCGTCGGGCGAGGTGACGCTGAGCACGTCGCCCATGGCGTTGTAGGTGAACTGGGTGACCTGGGCGGGCGCCCCGGCCACGGCCGGCGGGGCGGTGATCGAGATCAGCTGGCCCTTGGCGTCGTAGGCGAAGCTGGTGGCCTGGTTCAGCGGGTCCAGGACCGTGGTGACGCGGCTTGTGGTGTCGTAGCTGAACGAAGTGACGCGGGCCGCGCCGCCGGCGACCAGCTGGGTCAGGCTGGAGACCCGATGGTCGGCGCCGACCTGGGTGTAGGCGATCTGCAGGCTGGAGCCGTCGGTCTGGGTGATCGAGGCGACGCGGTTGCTGGTCCCGTCATAGCCGTAGGTGGTCACATAGACCTTGCCGTCGGTGATCGACCCGTCCTCGGGGCTCAGGTCGATGGTCACCGTCGACAGGCGGCCAGCGCCGTCATAGCCGTAGTAGACGGCCGTCTCGGTGCGGGTCTCGGGCAGGTCCGCGCCGGGCGGCTGGTGGACGTAGGTGGTCAGCACCTGGGTCAGCAGCGCGCCGGTATAGACAAAGGCGGTGTAGGCGCCATCGGCCGTCGTCACCCGGTCCAGCTGGCCGGCGGCGTTGTAGGTGAAGACAAGGGCGTTGCCGTTCTTGTCGGTCGACCGGGTGATGCGGCCGCCGTTGGCGCCGTCGTAGAGCTCGACCGTGCGGCTGGCGCCGTCGGTCCAGGTCCAGGTCGAGCCTGAGAAAGTCAGTCGGTCGTAGCCGCCGCCGCCTTCCTTGGCGACATAGGCGCCGAGCGCGGCGTCATAGGCGTAGACGACGTCGGAGCCGTCGGCGGCGATGCGGGTGACCGTGCTGCCGGCGGTGTTGACCGCGCCGCTCAGGCCGGTGACCCGGCGCGCCTGGCTGGTCTGCCAGGCCGTCGCGCCCAGGCTGTTGTAGGCGCGCCCGACATCGACGTCCTGGCCCAGGCCAAACAGCATCTCGTCTGTGCTCTGGATGACCAGGTTGCCGCTGGCGGCGTTGACATAGACGTTGCCGCCCGCCCGTCCCACCGACGCCTGGCCCAGCTGTCCGTTGCTTCCCAGGACGAAACCCGAACTGCGCTCCAGCCCAAGGCCCGCGCCAGCCACCACAGCAACCATCATCCGCCCCTAGATGCGACGATGCGGGC
>NZ_JBAKFV010000032.1:0-9402 GCF_036889365.1 Caulobacter sp. CCNWLW153 | reverse complement strand
CGGGGTCGTGAGGTGGGGGCGGCCGCCGCGGGGGGGGGGGCGGCGGCCCCCCGCCGGCCGCCCCCCCCCCAGACCGGGCGCTGTGCCGGCCGTCGCCCCCTCCGTCACGGCGCGTATCCGCGCCGCGCCACCTCCCCCGTTGCACGGGGGAGGAGTGAAGTCAGTGGGAGCCGAAAACGGCCCCCTCCGGCCCTTCGGGCTGCCTCCCCCGGAGGGAGAGGGATCTTGGCGTCACTTCTCCGGGCGGACCTCGAAGGTCCAGCTCTTGTCGTCGGCCAGGAAGGTGCGGGCGGCCTTCTGGACGTCGGCGGCGGTGACGCGCTGCAGGCCGGCGATCACCGAGCGGGTGGCGTCGAGCAGACGCGGGTCGGTCTGGGCGCCCGACAGCGCGCCCAGCCAGTATTCGTTGGTCTCGCGCGCCTTCTCCAGCTGGTCGATGCGCGGCAGCTTGGCCCGCTCCAGTTCGTCGGCGGTGACCGGCTTGTCGCGCAGGTCGGCGGCGATCTGGCGGACGCTGGCGATCACCTGGTCGATCTTCTCGGGCGGAACCTCGACCGACAGGCCGATATAGCCCCAGCCCGGGAAGGTGGCGTTGTGGGTGGCCGAGACCGAGGGCGAGTAGGTCGCGCCCTGCTTCTCGCGCAGTTCGTCGGTCAGGCGCAACTGCATCACCGAGGCCAGGACCTGGGTATTGCGCGAGCGTTGCAGGTCGCTGAACAGGTCGTCGGTCTTCCAGGCCATGAACAGCAGGCCCTGGTCGGCGCGGCCCTTGTGGGTGCGCACCACCGGAACCTTGGACGGGGCGGGGAAGGCGATCCTGGCCGCATCGGCCGGCGCCGCGACGCCGGTGCGGACGGGCAGGGCGCCGAAGGTCTCGCCGACGGCGGCGATCGCCTTCTCCACCGTGGTGTCGCCCACCACGACGATCTCGATCTGGCCGGTCGACAGCGGACCGCCCACGGCCGCCTTCAGCTGGTCGATCGAGCCGTCGGCGATCTCCTTGCGATCGGGGAAGGCGAAGCGTTCGTCGCCGGGGTGCATCAGCGACGACAGGTCGCGGCCGACCACGCCGCTGCTGGTGCGCTCCAGCTGGTCGTGGATCGTGCCGTAATAGGTCTTCACGCGGTTGAAGGCCTCGGGCCGCCAGCCGGCGTCCGACGCGTAGGCCGCCAGCACCTGCAGCTCGGTGGAGAGGTCCTCGGGACGGGTGCGGCCCGACAGCACGAAGGCGTCGTCCTCGACGCCGAGGCCGGCGTTCCAGACCTTGCCGGTCAGCACCTGCTCCATGTCCTGGGCGGTGATCTGCTTGAGGCCGCCCTCGATCATCGACGAGGCCGACCATAGCGGGCTCTGGCCGGTCTTGGACAGGTCGAGCAGGCCGTTGCCGATGCGGGCCTTCACCAGGATCTGGTCGTCGCGGAACTTGGTCGGCTTGACCGTCAGGCGCACGCCGTTCTCGAAGCGGACGAAGACGGCGTCCAGATCGGTGACGTCCTTCTGCTCGACCGCCTTGCCGGTGGAGCCGAACACCGCATAGGGCCAGGTGGTGGCGGCGGGCGCGGCCGGCGGGGTGACGGGGGCCTTGCCGGCTTCCTGGTAGGCGGCGGTGACGCTCGCCTCGCCGCCGTCGATGGCGGTGGGCGTGGGCAGCACGATCAGCGGCCCCTGGCCGGCGAACAGCGACTTGACCGCGGCCGAGACGGCGTCGGCCTTCAGGTCCTTGGTGATGGCCTCGAAGGCCGCCAGGTTCTGCGACGGGCTGGTGGGCACCTCGCGATCGCCCAGCGCGCCGACGATCTGGCCGGCCAGGGCGGGCGTGCGCTGGGTGGCCTCGCCGGCGGCGGCGGCCACGTAGGAGGCGCGCATGGCGGCGATCTCGCGGTCCAGCTCGTCCTGGCGCACGCCGAACTGCATCAGCCGGCGCTGCTCCTGGTCGAGCACCTGCAGGGCGGTCTTCCAGCCGCCCGGCTTCACCTGGGCGAACAGGCCGTTGATCTGGGCGGCATGGTACTGGTCGTTGCGCAGGGCGCCGGCCGAGATGAACGGCGGCTCGGCGCTGCGGGTCAGGGCGCGCAGGCGGCGGTTCAGCACCGCCATGCCCAGCGACTCCAGCATGTATTCGCGGTCGGACGCCTTGGTCTCGACACGCAGGTCGGGCGACTGCACCCAGCCCAGCTGGACGGACTCGCCCGAGCCCGGCTCGACGATGACCTTGGCGGTCAGGCCGCGCTGGGCGATGGCGCCCAGATCGGGACGCTTGCCCGGCTCGCCCTGGCCCTTCCAGTCGCCGAAGCGGGCCTTGATCTTGGCTTCCATGGCGTCGACGTCGAAGTCGCCGACGGCCACGAACACCGCGTTCTCGGGGCGGTACCAGGCCTGGTAGAAATCACGGATGCGCTGGGCCGGGGCGGTGGAAATGACGTCGGTCGTGCCGATCGGCAGGCGCGAGGGCGGACGCTGGCCTTCCAGGTTGAAGGCGAAGCCCTGCTTGAAGACGCGATAGCCGGGGCTGTCGCGGGTGCGTTCCTCCGACAGCACCACGCCGCGCTCGCGGTCGACGGCGGCGGGGTCGATGGTCAGCTCGCCGGCGGCCTCGCGCAGCAGCATCATGGCGTCGTCGACCGTGCCGTCGTCGGTCTTGGGCAGGTCGAGGGTGTAGGTCGTCTCGTCGAAGCTGGTCGAGGCGTTGGTGTCGGCCCCGAAGGCCAGGCCCCGGCGCTCGAGGATCTTGACCATCTCGCCTTCGGGCACGTTCTTGGAGCCGTTGAAGGCCATGTGCTCGAGGAAGTGGGCCAGGCCCTGCTGGTCGTCGGCCTCCATCAGCGAGCCGGCGTCGAACCACAGGCGCAGCGCGCCCTGGCCGGGCGGGGTGGCGTTCTTGCGGATGGCGTAGCGCATGCCGTTGGGCAGCACCCCGAAGCGGATGGCCGGATCGACGGCGACGTCCGAGACCTCGTGCGGCCACTGGCCCGGCTTGAGGTCGGAGAACTGGGGTCCCGAGGTCTTCGCCGGCGCGGCGGGCGCCTTGGCCGGAACCGGGGCGGCCGATGACGGCGCGGCGTCCGCCTTCTTGTCCGAGCCGGGCAGGACCGAGGAGAGGGTGGAGCAGGCGGTGAGCGCCAGGCCGGCGGAAACGACGAGCGCCAGGCGCGAGACAGAGATCATGGAGACCGTTCGATTACCGGAAGTGTCGGGGCGGCAGCTAAGCCTTCGCGCGTGGCGCAAGCAAGGCCGTGCGGCGGCGAAGTCGGCGTTCGGCGCTTCAGAATTGCAACATCCGCGCGTCTGGCCTGTGGGAAACTCGCTGGTCCGCCTTGCGGAAGGGGGACCGGCCGCCCACTCCCTTAAGAGGCCGGAGCGCATCCGGCGACGAGGGAGTGCGTCACATGCGTCTTTGGCTTGCGGGCTTTGCGGCCCCCGTCGCGATCCTGGCGGCCCTGTCCGGCGCGCCGGCTCTGGCGCAGGTCCAGGCGCCGCCGGCCGCCGTGCTCGCGCCCGCGCCGGACGCCGCGCTTTCGGCTCGCATCGACGCGGTCGTCGACCGCGCGATCGCCGACCAGCGGCTGGTGGGCGCGGTGGTGCTGGTCGCCCGCGACGGCAAGCTCGTCTATCACCGGGCCGCCGGCCTGGCCGACCGCGAGGCCAAGGCGCCGATGCGCGAGAACACCGTCTTCCGCCTGGCCTCGGTGACCAAGCCCTTCGTCAGCGTGGCGATCATGCGGCTGGCTGAAGAGGGCAGGCTGTCGCTGGCCGATCCGGTGACCAGGTGGCTGCCCGACTTCAAGCCGACCCTGGCCGACGGCTCCACGCCCACGATCACCCTGGGCCAGCTGCTCAGCCACACCGCCGGCCTGACCTATGGCCTGGCCGAAAAGGCCGACCATCCGTACCACCAGCTGGGCGTCTCGGACGGGCTCGACATCTCGGGCCTGACGCTGGACGAGGACGTCGCCCGCATCGGCAAGGGGCCGCTGGCCTTCGCGCCGGGCTCGGCCTGGCGCTATTCGCTGGCCATCGACGTGCTGGGGCTGGTGGCGGAGAAGGCCGACGGCCGGCCGCTGCCGCAGGTGGTGGCGCGCACCGTCACCGGCCCGCTGGGCCTGAAGGACGCGGGCTTCCAGGCGACCGATCCGGCGCGCCTGGCCACGCCCTACGCCAACGCCGCGCCTGCGCCGACGCGGATCACCGACAACCAGGATGTCTCGCTGGGCGCCACCGCCGTGCGCATGGCGCCCAGCCGCGCGGTCGACCCTGCCGCCTTCCCCTCGGGCGGGGCGGGCATGGTCGGCACGGCGGGCGACGTGCTGGCCCTGCTGGAAGCGGTGCGCACCGGCGGCGGCGGCGTGCTTTCGGCCGCCAGCGTCCAGGCGATGACCACCGACCAGGCCGGGATCAAGGCCGCGACGCAAGGCCCGGGCTGGGGCTTCGGCTACGGCTACGGCTGGGCCGTGCTCGACGATCCGGCGATCGCCAAGACCCCGCAGGGCGCGGGCACGCTGGCCTGGGGCGGGGTCTATGGCCACAACTGGTTCGTCGATCCGAAGGCGGGGCTCACTGTCGTGCTGCTGACCAACACCGCGTTCGAAGGCATGAACGGCCAGGTGACGCGGGAACTGCGGGACGCGGTGTACGGGCGGTAGGCCCGGCGCCGACACCCTCCGGCCCGTTCCTCAAGACGCTCCCCCTGAAGGGGGAGCTGTCGCGAAGCGACTGAGGGGGAAGTTGCTGCTGGTATTGGGGGCATACTGACGTCATCAGATACTTCCCCCTCCGGCCCTCCGGGCCACCTCCCCCTTCAGGGGGAGGATCTTGGACGGGCGGGAGCCTATTTGGGCAAGCTCCCGATGGATGGGTTTACGTCCCCCATCCTCATTTAAGCCTGGTCCGGCCCTGCTCACGCAGCTCCGGCGGCCCCGCTCGATCGCATCCACGTCGCCGCTTCGGGCCGGATCCTTGCGCCCTCTCCCTGCGACGGGACAGCTCTGATTATGACCCGGGTTTCAGCGCGTCTGATCCAGCACGCTGAAAAAGTTGCAAGTGATTGAGTTCGTGGGACTCTTTTTGGCGAGCGCCGGGGATCCACGCTGCTCTATCCCCGTCCGCGCTCCTGATCCTTCTCCCTGGAGGGAGAAGGTGGCCTGCGAAGCAGGTCGGATGAGGGGTTAGGGACCGGAGACGGCGTGCCGGCACGCCGGCTGGCGGCGTAACCCCTCACCCTCCCAGGCTGTCGCCTGGGCCCCTCCCTCTCCCTTCAGGGAGAGGGATTTCGGGGGGCTAGTTCGATCTCACATAAAACGCCGCGTCGTTGCCGACGGCGCGGGCGGTGCTGGTGATCGAGCGGGCCGAGCCGGTGACGGTGGTGGTGGCGCGCGAGGAGACGTCGGCGTTGTTGACCTGGGTGTTGTTGCTGGTCATCGAGCCGCCGCAGGTTCCGCACACATAGCCGCCGACCGAGTTGCCGGCCGCGCTGGCGCGGGCGCCGATGTCGTAGCCGTCGTGGCCCTCGGCGCTGGCGATCACCTCGACGCCGCCGCCGTCGTTGGTCTGGACGTTGTCGAGCACCAGGGCCGCGCCGGTGTTGCTGACGACCGCGGCGTTGCCCACCCCGTAGGCGCTGCTATTGGCCGCGCCGAACTGGTAGGAGGTGGTCTCGGCCTGCGAGCGCACATAGGCGGTGTTGTACTGGTGGTTGGCCACGTCGAGCAGCGGGCCGACATTGGTGGCGTTGAGGTTGTTGCCCGCCGCCGAGGTCGAGGTTTGGGTCAGGTAGGCGTTGCCGTAGGCGGTGAACTTGCTGGCCTGCACCAGGTCGGAGGTATTGCCCTGGTCGGTGATGACGCGGGCGGCCGACTGGTTGGCGCCGTCGATGTCGATGTGGTTGCCCGCCGCCGTGCCGGCCACGGTCGAGGTTCCGCTGACGTACTGCACGATCGCGCCGCCGTCGGCCATGACGTCGCCGGAGTTGGCCTGGCTGATCCGCGCCCCGGCCGCGCCGTTCTGCAGCCACAGGCCGTGGGTGTTGCCGGTGGCCTGGGTGTCGACCGCGAGGTCGCCGGCCCGGGCCGTCTCGGCCTCGACCTGGCCCCGGGCGGTCACCGCGCCGCTGTTGGTCTGCACCATGAAGCCGCGGTAGGTCGCTTCTTCCGCGCCCGCATTGCCGAAATTGCCGGCCGCCTGGGTCGCCACGACGCTGGAGGCGCCCATCGAGCCCGAGGCGTTGACCACGGCGTGGCCGTAGACCGAGCCTTGGTTGACCTGGTTGGACGTGGCGTCGACGTCCACGCGCGAGCCGGCGATGCCGACATTGTTGCCGGTCGCCGACGTGGATGCGCTGACGCCTTCCTGGACGGTGACGACGTTCAGGGTCTGCTCGCTGAAGATGTCGCGCAGGTTCAGCTGGTCGTTGAGAACCTGGCCCTGGGCGAAGGCGCTAGTAGCGGCCGCGACGCACAGAGGGATCGCTGCGATCGTTCCAGCGAGACGGATCTTCGCGGGTCTGCGCATTGTTGCTTCCCAGGTTGTTGTAGGCGGGCGTGAACGCGCCCGTGACGCCGACGGTGTCGGCCCCGAACGGATCCGACTGCAGGCAGCTTTGCGGACCCGGCATGCCGTAGAGGTTGGCGCTCATCTCGACGACCGAACGCTCGATCAGCGAGCGCACGGCCAGCTGCACCGGCTCCAGCGCGCCCTTGCCGGCCGACAGGTCGAACAGGTTGTTGTTGGCGAAGGCGAAGATGCCGGCGCTGACTTCGCGGCCGATCACCTGCTTCTGGTAGGAGATGACGTCTTCCACCACCAGGGTGCGGCTGTTGATCAGGCGCAGGTCCATGGCGATGTTCATCACGAACACGCGGCGCTTGAAGTTGGCCTTCAGCCCGTCGGTGTCGAGGTCGCCGCCGTAGAGGTCGGCGCCCGCCGAATGGATGTTGTAGTTCAGCTCAGTGACGCCGCCGACGAGATAGAAGTCCGAGCCCGCGACTTGGCCGGCGACGATCTTGCGATAGTCGGCCGGGGCGTCCGGCGTCGGGGCCGGGCGGTCGGAGATCAGCTTGTTGTTGGCGTACTTCAGTTCCAGTTCGGACACCGAGGTGTCGAAGCGCTCGACCATCGGCATGCCGGCCTTGGCGAAGGCGGTCATGGCCATCAGCGAGGCGCCTTGGGTGACCTTGCGGCCCGAACCGTCGGACTCTTCCTTGCCGGTGTAGTCGGCGATGCGGCCCACGGCGATGCGTGGGGCGGCGACGCGGTTCTGCCGGGCGTAGCTGGCCAGGCAGTTCAGCGCCGTCGAATAGGGGGTGGGGTTGGCCGTGACCGGCGCCGTGCCGATGGGACGGGCGTAGTTGCCCGCGTCCAGGCGCTTGGGCATGCCGCCGCCGCAGGCGCTGAGCGCCGTGCAGGCCGCGGCCACCATCAGGAAGACGCGCTTAGTTGCCATTGGAGACACCGCCGTTGGTCGACGCGCCGGCGCTGACATTGCCGTTGTTGACCTGGTTGGAGTTGACGATCACCGTGTTGTTGTTGCCCTGGGTGATGACCGTCAGGTTGTTGCCGATCGCGGTCGAGCCGGAGAAGCCGCCCAGGCTGCCGACGCCCGAATAGCTGTCCAGCGAGCCCGACGAGCTGCGGCTGGAATAGACGCTCTGGTCGCTGCCGGTCAGCATGACGCCGTCGACGATGACGCGGTTGCCGTTGGCGTCGCGGGTCGAATAGTCGACGACGTGGTTTTCCTGGCCGGCGACGCGGCCGTAGCCGGCATTGTAGGACGCGGAGTTGCTGCCCATGGACTGGGCCATGGCGGCGCCCGAAATCAGCACGCCGGTGAGGGCGGCGACCGCGCCGAGGGCCCGAACCAGGGGCTTGTTGTTCTTCTTTGAGGCCATGACGGGCTCCGCGACTGTCTGTCCGGGGCTTGCAAGCAACCCCCGTGCCAAAACCGGACACGCCAACATAGGCGGTAAGGTATCCAGAATTGGTTAAACGCGGCGGGTGCGACGGTTTGGGCGCGCCGCGACGCGGCGCGTCGTGGCCTGGATCCCCGATCCGCCATTGATCCCGACGCGGGTTTGCGAGACCTTCGTTATGCAAGTGCGATCAGGGAGGATTGCGTTTTGTTGGTGTCCCAGATTCTGAAGACCAAGGGCGACCTCGTGTTCACCGCCTCGCCCCAGGAAACCGTCGGCGCGGCCGCGGCGCTTCTGCACAGCCGCAAGGTCGGCGCCATGGTGGTGCTGGAAGCCGACGAGTCCATCGCGGGCATATTGTCGGAACGCGACATCGTGCGGCAGATCGCCAAGGAGGGCGCCGCGGCGCTTTCCAAGCCGATCTCGGCCTGCATGACGCGCGACGTCATCTTCGCCCAGCCCGACGAGAGCGTCGACGACCTGCTGGCCAAGATGACCGACCGCCGCATCCGCCACCTGCCAGTGGCCAGGGGCGGACGCCTGGTGGGCATCATCTCGATCGGCGACCTGGTGAAGTACAAGATCCAGGAAGCCCAGGCCGAGGCCGACGGGCTGAAGGCCTATATCGCCGCCGGCTGACGGCGGGATCTTCGCGAAGGCAAAGGGCGCTCCCTATAGAGAGCGTGGAAGCAGGCTCGTCCTCGTCGAGGGCGGGCCTTTCTCATGAGCGCTCTTCTATATGTGCGGGATCAGCCGATCAGCTCGGCGCCCTGGCCGGTGACTGCGTCGGCCAGGCTGTAGCCCTCGAGCACGGCGGCGGTGGCGTCGCGGGCCCGCAGCAGGGCCTCGCGCAGGGCGCAGGTGGCCAGGTCGCTGCAGTCCTCGCAGCGGCGGAAGGCGGTGCGGCTGACGCAGGGGGCCAGCGCCAGGGGGCCGTCGACCAGGCGGATGATCTCGGCGAAGCTGATCTCCTCGGCGGGACGGGCCAGCAGGTAGCCGCCGAACTTGCCGCGCCGGCTGGTCACCAGCTTGTGGCGGGCCAGGCCCAGCAGGATGGCTTCGAGGAACTTGCGGGGGGCGTCGGCGCGCAGGGCCAGTTCGCCGGCCGTGACCTGCTCTTCCGCGCGGGCCAGTTCGACCATGGCGCGCAGGGCGTAGCGGGCTTTCTGGGACAACATCGGCGGCGTCTCTCCTTATAGAGCGCTCTATGGAGGCTGCACGGCGGGGTGTGCAAGCGGTTCCGCTTGATGAGCCCTGGCCGGCCCCTGGCGATTCCATGCACAGATCCGCTCACAGCTAACCTGTGGGGGCGGGCGAAATTGGGTTGCGGCGGGGCAGGGGGCTGTCTAGAAGCCGCACCTCGCTGCGGGGGACACGCTTCGCCGCTCGGAAATGAAGGTTTCGACTTGCATTTCGAGCGCTGGATCGCTAAGTTCCGCGGCCTCAATCGACTCGGGCAGCTGGATTGCCGACGGCCTTTGGCCTTCGGGAGGGAGCGCTT
>NZ_JBAKFV010000031.1:8325-9811 GCF_036889365.1 Caulobacter sp. CCNWLW153 | reverse complement strand
CCGGCGAACATCAACCCGAAGGTCCAGCGGCCCAGGCGCTCGCTCAAGGGCCGGGCCGAGACCATCGGCGTCCAGTAGTAGATCGCCGCGAACAGCGGAAAGACCATCCCGCCGATCAGCACGTAATGCAGGTGGGCGACGATGAAGTAGGTGTCGTGGGCCTGCCAGTCGAAGGGGACCATGGCCGCCATCACGCCGGTCAGTCCGCCCATGACGAAGATCAGCAGAGAACCGAGCACGAAGAGGCCCGGTACGTTGAACGTCATCCGGCCGGAGGCGACCGTGGCGATCCAGGCGAACACCTGGACGCCAGCCGGCAGGCTCACGGCCATGGAGGCGGCCGAGAACATTCCGACCGACACGCCCGGCAGGCCGGTGGTGAACATGTGGTGGGCCCAGACCCCGAAGCTGATGAAGCCCGTCGCCAGGAACGCCAGCACCACCAGCCAGTGACCGACCAGCGGCGTGCGGGCCACGGCAGGCACGATGGTCGACATGGCCCCGGCCGCCGGCAGGAAGATGATGTAGACCTCGGGGTGGCCGAAGAACCAGAAGAGGTGCTGCCACAGCATCGGATCGCCGCCCCGCGCGGCGTCGAAGAACGGCCAGCCCAGGGCGCGCTCCAGCTCCAGCAGGGTGGTGGCCAGGATCACCGACGGGAAGGCGATGATGATCATGCCGGCGAAGACCAGCATGGCCCAGGCGAAGACCGGCAGCTTGTCCAGCGTCATGCCGGGCGCGCGGGTCTTCAGTACGCCGACGATGATCTCGATGGCCCCGGCGATGGCCGAAATCTCGATGAAGCCGATGCCCAGCAGCCAGAAGTCGGCGTTGATGCCCGGCGAATAGGTTGTCGAGGTCAGCGGCGGATACATGAACCAGCCGCCGTTCGGCGCCAGGCCGAAGAACAGCGAGCAGAAGAACGCCAGGCCCCCGATCAGATAGGCCCAGAAGGCGTAGGCAGACAGGCGCGGGAAGGGCAGGTCGCGCGCGCCCAGCATCTGCGGTAGCAGCAGGACGCCCAGCGCCTCCACGGCCGGCACCGCGAAAAGGAACATCATCACCGTGCCGTGCATGGTGAAGATCTGGTTGTAGGTCTCCTGGGCCAGCACGCCCTGCATCGGCAGAGCCAGCTGCGTGCGCATCAGGAGCGCCAGCACCCCGGCCAGCACGAAGAACAGCATGGCCGCGCCGACGTAATAGACGCCGACATAGTTGTTGTTGATGACGGTGATCCACTCCCACCGCCGGGGGGCGCACCAGATCGCCTCCAGCTGCTCCAGCTCGCCCTTCGGTCGCCGTCCCTTGGTCGGAAAGCGCTCGTAGAGGCTGGTGTCGAAGCCGGTCTCGGACGGCGTGGCGGGGCCGCTCACTTCAGGCTCTCCAGATAGGCGGAGACGTCGCGCAGTTCCTGGCCGCTCAGCACCGAATAGGCGGGCATGCGGTTGCCAGGCTTGATCGCCTGGCTGTCGCCGATCCAGCCGGC
>NZ_JBAKFV010000031.1:0-8225 GCF_036889365.1 Caulobacter sp. CCNWLW153 | reverse complement strand
GCGTGCGGACCGCCGCAGAACTCGGCGCACTGGGCGCCGTATTCGCCCGGCTGGTCGGCCTGGATGCGCAGGATGTTGCGGCGACCGGGGATCATGTCGAGCTTGCCGTTCAGCCGCGGGATCCAGAGGCTGTGGATCACATCGGTGGATTCCAGTTCCAGCGCCACCGGGCGGCCGGCCGGGATATGGATCTCGTTGGCGCCCTGGAAGGCCTCACGGCCGGCCGCGTCGAGATAGCCGACCCGCCACCACCACATCTCGCCGGTGACGCGAATGCGCAGTTCTCCGGGGCGGGGCGGCTCGCTCAAGCGATGGGTCAGCGAAAGGCCCCAGATCAGCAGGGCGCTCAAGACAACGACCGGAAAGGCGATCCCGGCGATCCAGACGAGGCGCTCGCCACCCAGACGCTTGCGCCAGGCTCGTGGTGCGAAGAGCGCCAGGGCCAGGGCGACGACGACGATCGCCAGCACGGCGGCGGTCATGGCCAGAAGGCCCCAGGTCAGGCTGTTCAACGGCGCGGCGAAGGGACCGGCTGGATCCAGCGCGGGCGGCGGCCAGCCCTTCAGGCTCTCGTGAGCGGGCGGCGCGTCAGTCTGCATCGAGCGAATAGAGGTAGGCCGCGACGTCGCGGGCTTGATCCTCGGTCAGTCCAGAGGCGGGCATGGCGGTGTCGGGGGCCATGGCCGGCGCATCACGAAGCCAGGCGATCAGAACCTCTGGCCGGTTGGGGAAGCGTCCGGCGATCGTCGCCTGAGCCTGCAGACCGTCCAGGGATCCGCCGACCGCGCCGCGCGGCCACTGCACGCCAGGAATGCGATGACAGGCCCCGCAGCCTTCGGCTTCGATCAGGCGCAGGCCCTCCGTGGGATTGGCGCCGGCCAGTTGGCGCGAGGGAACGGCCTTGTCCGCGCAGGCGACCAGCGTTGCGCCGGCCAAGCCGATCATCGCCGCGCTCGCTGTCTTGGTTCCACCGATCACCAAGGCCCCTTCGAAAACCCGAAGGCTCAACCCGTCGGAACGGTCGCGGTTCCGCAGGGTTTAGGCGGAGTGGGCCGTTTCGCTTTCTCCCTTCTCGCGCTCGCCGCGCTCAGCGCCTGCGACCGCGCGCCACCCCGGACCGACGCTCTGCTGAGCGTCGATGGGCGGACCATCGCGATGAGCGGCGGCGCCGGCGGAGCGGCACACGCCTGCTTCTCCTGCCACGGCCTCGACGGCATGGGCGACGGCGTCTCGGTCCCCCGCCTGGCCGGCCTCGAGGCCGGCTACCTGCAAAAGCAGATGGAGGACTACGCCTCGGGCATCCGCCCAGACAAGGTGATGGGGCCGGTCGCCAAGCCGCTTGACGACAGGGCTCGCCGCGCCGTTGCGTTCTACTATTCGAGCCTGCCGACGGCGGGCGGCGACATCCGCGATAGGCCGCCGCCAGGGCTCTGGACGAGAGGCGATGCCGGGCGGGGTCTCGCGCCCTGCGCCGCCTGCCATGGAGCCGAGGGGCAGGGTGTAGGCGCGGCCCAGCCGGCCTTGGCCGGACAACCCGCGGCCTATACCGCCGACCAATTCGCTCGCTGGAGGCGCGCGGTACGCCGCAATGATCCTCGCGGGGTGATGACCGCGATAGCGAGCAAGCTCAGCGAGGACGAAGTCGCCGCCTTAGCGGCTTGGCTAGAGACGCGACCTGTTTCTCCAGCGCCCGCCAGCGGCGTTGCCAGCGCGTCCGCCGTCGAGGCTGCTGCGGCAGGATCGGCAGCATCCCGTGAAGGACGTCGTCGCGATCGATGAGGTGGTGCTTCAATGCGGCGCCGACATGGATAGGGATCATGGCGACAAGGCTGAGCGCGAGGCCCCAATGCAGCCACTCGGCGACGGCCTCGATCGTCCAGAGCGTCGCATGCGACAGCTCGCCCAGCGGCAGCAGAGGCCAGGGCGTCAGGTTCAGTAGGGTCAGCTCGGTGTCGCGGCTGGTCGCCGAGACCATGGCCCAGCCGGTCAGCGGCAGGCCGAACAGGCAGGTGTAGAAGACGTAGTGGGTGACGTGGGCGGCCGTGCTCTCCCAGCCAGGCTTGTCGGCGTCGTTGATGACGGCCGGAGCGAACAGTCGCCAGCCCACACGGCCGAGCACCAGGACCAGCATCAGCACGCCGATCAGATAGTGCAGTTCGTAGGCCGCCTGCATCTGGGCGCCGGGCGCCGCGCGGCCCATCCACCAACCCCAGCCGAGCTGGAAGGCGACGAGCCCGGCCATGGTCCAGTGAAAGACGATGGCCACCGGCGAATAGCGTCCTTCGTCGGCATGGCCGGCGGCCCATTCGAAGATGTTCTCGATCAGCCGGTCGATCATCGGGCCGCGAAGCCCGAGGCGCTGCGCAGCCGCCGGCCGAGCAGGGCGAGCGCCGCGGCAAGGTAGACGCCGGCCGCCGGGATCCACATGACGAGGCCCGCCAGTTGCTGGTCGTCCAGCGGCGACAAGCTCCAGGGCGTGGTCGTCAGGGCGTGGGGCGCATAGAGCGCGTGCGGCATGAAGGTCAGCAGGGCGCCCAGCAGGCCCATCTGCACGGTGGTCGCCAGCAGCGCGGCGACGGCGGCCGGCGCCGGAGCGGCCCGAACTGCGCGCCAGAACACCATCGCCGACGCAAGCATGCTGGCTTGCATCAGCCAGTAGACGCCATGGTTCGACAGCGCCGCCTCGTAGAGCGCCGGGACATGCCACAGCCAGAAAGCCCCGGCGAAGGCGAGTGTCGCCGCCGCGAGGCTCCTTGAGGCGCGGGGACGGGGCAGGGCCCAAACCATCAAGGGCGCGGCGAGGCTGGTCAGCAGCACGTGGTGCGCCGTGCGGGCCGAGAACAGCGCCGAACTGAGCGCGCAGAGGGGCGACACGAAGCTGACCAGCAATATCGCCATGGCCGCGAAGGCCAAGCCGCGCCTGGTCGGGGCCGCGACCCAAAGCCATGCAGCCATCAGCGCCAACGCGACAAGCAGCAGCGGGTCGAGGTTCCAGCGGCTCCAGATCTCGGCAGGCGAGGGGCCGGCGCCGCAGTAAGGTGTCCAGGTCTCCATGGCTCAGCCTTTCGGCAGTGCGTAGGCGATCAGGTAGTCGCCCTCGGGCGTCTCCATGAAGTGATGCCCGCCGGCCATGATCACCAC
The DNA here is from genome assembly GCF_036889365.1 of Caulobacter sp. CCNWLW153. Taxonomy (NCBI): domain Bacteria; kingdom Pseudomonadati; phylum Pseudomonadota; class Alphaproteobacteria; order Caulobacterales; family Caulobacteraceae; genus Caulobacter; species Caulobacter sp. CCNWLW153. The sequence goes on along the minus strand of NZ_JBAKFV010000031.1, from coordinate 5,084 downwards.
GTACTGGCGGCCGTCCTGCTCGTAGACCATGGGATTGGCCTGGCCGCCGGCCGGCAGCACGTCGCTCCACACCGTCTTGCCGGTCTCGATGTCGATGGCGCGGAACAGATTGTCGGTCGCCGCGGCGATGAAGATCAGGCCGCCGGCGGTGACCACCGAGCCGCCGTTGTTGGGCGTGCCGATGTCGATAGCCAGCATCGAGGGAATGCCGAAGGGGCCATTGCGCCGCGCGGTGCCGAACGGGCGGTCCCACAGCGTGGCGCCGCTCTTCAGATCGATGGCGCGGATCCCGCCGTAGGGCGGACGCTTGCACAGCATTCCCGTACCGGGCATCCGCCAGCCGGCGTTCACGTCGATGGCGTAAGGAACGCCCGTCTGCGGATCGCCAGCGCCCTCGGCTCCACCGGCCTTGGTCTTCTCGCGCGGATCGCCGCGCGGGAACCAGCCCCTGGCGTCGGCCACCGCCCGCGGCACCAGTTGGTTGTAGTTGGGCATGTCGTTGTAGTTGGCGACGATCACGCCGCGGCGCGGGTCCAGCGCGATCCCGCCCCAGTCCGAGCCGCCGTTATAGCCGGGATACTGGATCCAGCGGGCCTTGGCTTCGGGCGGGGTGTAGGGGCCGCTATAGACCGCGCGCTTGAACTGGATGCGGCAGATCATCTGGTCGATCGGCGACATGCCCCACATGTCCTTCTCGGTCAGCCGGGGCTTGGCCAGGCTGTGATAGAGCGAGAAGGGCTGGGTCTTGGCCCGTTCCGCCGGCTCCACCCCGCCACCGGGAACCGCGCGCTCCTCGACACCCGTCAGCGGGCGGCCGGTGCGCCGGTCGAGGATGTAGATCTCGCCCTGCTTGCTGGGCAGGATGATCGCCGGCACGGGGCCGTCCGCTGTGGGAAAGTCGACCAGCGTGCCCTGCGAGCCCAGGTCATAGTCCCACACGTCGTTATGGGCGGTCTGGAACTTCCAGCGCGGCTTGCCGGTGGCCACGTCCAGCGCCACCAGGGCCGAGGACCATTCCTTCTCAGCCGGGCGGCGCAACGAGCTGTAGTAGTCGGCGGCCGAATTGCCCATGGGCAGGTAGACCAGGCCCAGGGTGTCGTCGCCGGTGGCCGTGGTCCACATGTTCGGTGTGCCGGGCGTGTAGGTGCGCCCCTGCGGCGGCAGGCCGGTGATGTCCGGCGCCATCATGTCCCAGGCAAAGCGCAGCTGGCCGGTGACGGCGTCGTAGCCCTGGATGACGCCCGACGGCGCCCAGCGCTTCTGGCCGTCCAGCACCTGGTGGCCGGTGACGATGATCCCGCGCACGATGGTCGGAGCGGACGTGATCGACACCATGCCGGGCACGACCTGGCCCATGCCGATCTTGATATCGACCTGGCCGTCTTGGCCAAAGCCCTCGCAGAGCTTGCCCGTGCGAGCGTCGACGGCGATCAGCCGGCCGTCCAGCGTGCCCTCGATGATCCGCGCGGCGCAGGCCGCCCCGGCTGCGGCGTCCGGCTGGACGAAGTAGGTCACGCCCCGGCAGGCGGCGGTATAGGGGATAGCGTCCTTGGAGACCTTCGGGTCGTAGGCCCAGCGCTGCTTGCCGTCGCGAGCGTCCAGCGCGAACAGCTTGTTCATCGCCGAGCACAGATAGACGCTGTCGCCGATCTTGAGCGGCGTGGTCTCGGCGCCGAACTTCTCAGGCAGGTCGCCGGTGCGGAAGGTCCAGACGCGCTCCAGCTTGCCGACATTGGCCTTGGTGATCTGGGCGGCGGCCGAGAAGCGCTGGGCGTCTTGCGAGCCGCCATAGGCGATCCAGTCGGCGCCCATCGCGGCGCCGGGGCCAGCGAGCGCCGCGGGCAGCGGCTTGGCCGGCGTCGGGCGATTGGCGGCCGCGACGATCGCGCCGCCCGCGCCGATCAGTACGACGAACGCGGCGAGGCCGGCCAGCATCGGCTTGCCGCCCCGCCGCGTCAGCGCCGGCAGCGACAGTACGACCAGCAGCAGGATCACCAGCGGCGCGACGAGGCGGGGCACCAGCGCCCAGCCGTCGAGCCCGGTCTCCCACAGCGCCCAGACCAGGGTCAGCGCAAAGACGACGAAGTAGACGATCGCGCCGGCCTGCTTCAGTCGAGCGACCAGCACGCCCGCGATCAGCAGGCCGATCCCGGCCAGGACGTAATAGGGCGACCCGCCCAGGACGGCGAGCCAGGCGCCGCCGACGCCCAGCACCAGACCGATCAGAACCAGGAGAGCGCCCAGCAGGCGAACCAAGACCGACATGCATCTCTCCACCGAAGCTCGGTGCGACAACACCGGCGGGCGAGGGGGCGTTCCGTGGCGTGGCTCTGAACCTCGAGGCGCGTGGCGTGTTCAGCCGACATGACCAACACCGCCCTGATCCCCTCCGCCCTCATCGGCGCCGTCGCCAGCGCCCGATCGATGACCCCGATGGCCACCATCGCCTCGGCCCGCCTGGCGGGGCGCTCGACGCCCGGCAAGCTCGTCCTGCTCGACCATCCGCTGTTCAAGTTCGGCGCCCTGCTCATGGGGATCGGCGAACTGCTGGGCGACAAGATGAAGACCGCGCCCGACCGCACGGTCTTCCTGGGTCTTCTGGCCCGCGTCGCCAGCGCCGGCATCGCCGGCGCGGCCCTGGCGCCCCGCGGCCGCGAGAAGGCCGGGGCGGGCGTGGCGATCGCGACGGCCGTGCCGCTGGCCTATCTGACCCTGGCGGGACGCAAGCGGGCGATGGCGAAGTTCGGCCAGACGCCGAGCGGGCTCGTCGAAGACGCTCTGGTCGTCGCCGCGGGCGTCGCGACCATCGCCTTCTTTACGCACCAGCAGTGGGGCGCCCGAGGCTGACGGGGCGCCCCTCCGTCGACGTCGGGCGGCGTCAGGCGATGCCTGCGCCGCCGGTCACGCCATAAACCTCGCCGGTCGTGAAGCTGGCCTCCTGGGAGGCGAGCAGCACATAGACCGGCGCGATCTCCACCGGCTGGCCAGGTCGGCCGAACTGGCTGTGCTCGCCGAAGTGCTGGACCTTCTCCTGGGTCTGGCCGCCGCTGGGCTGGAGCACCGTCCAGAACGGACCGGGCGCGACGGCGTTGACCCGCACGCCGTCCTTGATCAGCTGCTTGGCCAGGGCCTTGGTGAAGGCCACGATGCCGGCTTTGGTGGTGGCGTAGTCGAGCAGGTTCTCGGACGGCTCGTAGGCCTGCACAGAAGCGGTGTTGATCACCGCCGCGCCGGGCCTCAGGTGAGACCGCGCCGCCTGGGTGATCCAGAACATGGCGTAGAGATTGGTCTTCAGCGTGTGGTCGAACTGCTCGCTGTCGATGGCGGCGATGTCTGGGCGGCTGACCTGCTTGCCGGCGTTGTTGACTAGGATGTCGAGCCCGCCCAGGCCTTCCACCGCCTTGGCCACCAACTCGCGGCAGAAGGCCTCGTCCTTGATGTCGCCGGGCAGGGCGATGGCTTTACGACCCTCGGCCTCGATCAGGGCGATGACTTCGCGCGCGTCGCTCTCCTCGCTCGGCAGGTAGCCGATGGCGACGTCGGCGCCCTCGCGGGCATAGGCGATGGCGGCGGCGCGGCCGATGCCGGAGTCGGCGCCCGTGATTAGCGCCTTGCGGCCGACGAGCTTGCCCGCGCCGCGATAGCTTTCCTCGCCGTGGTCGGGCTTGGGATGCATCTTGGCGGCAAGGCCCGGCGCCAGCTGCGGCTGGGCCGGGAAGGGCGGCTTGGGATACTGCTCGCGCGGATCCTGCATGCGCAGGCGGTCGTCCTGGCTCATCGTCGTCTCCAATGTGGGGAAGGCGGCGCGCCCAGGGACGCGTCGCCGGGAGGGGGAGGAAGCGAGCCGACCGTCAGGCCAGCATCCGCACCTTTGGTTCGCGGTCCCAGAAGCGCCTGGCCGCCGCGGCGAGGAAGTCCGCGCCGAGATCGGTGACGCCCTCGTCCGGCTCGACGCCCGCCTTGTCGAGCAGGGGCTTTGCCGCATCGGTGGCGCCGATCGCCTTCAGGTGCCCGAAGGCGTCCATTACGAACTGAACGGCCGCCGCCTCTTTGACCAGAGCCGCGCAGCCCTCGTCGGACAGCACCAGCGCGATCGCATCGACCGTCACCGAGGGCGTGCCGGCCAACTGTCCGTCGGCGGGGATAAGGGTTCCGTCGGCGCCCTTGGCCCCTCCGATCTTGGGGGCGATGACCTTGGCGACGGCGCCGGCCTTCAGAAGCGCGGCTTTCAGTTTGTCGACCGCTTTGGCGTCCGAGCCGTCGGCGACCAGGATGCCGACGGCATGGCCCTTGATGTCCTTGGGTGCGCGCGGACCTTCCACGATCCGCAGGGCCGGCGACAGCTCCAGGTCCTGGACCGGCACGGCGGTCTTGGAGGCCTTGGGCAGGTCCATGGCAAGGCCCGCGGCTACCCGTTTGGCCAAGTCCGGATCGACATTGACCAGGTTCGACAGCATCCGCGTGCGGATCGCTTCGATGGCGACCTTGGAAAGCTCGAACACCAGGGCCGAGGCCAGGTGCGCCTGCTCGGCCGGGTCCAGCGAGCGGAAGAACATTCGCGCCTGGCTGTAGTGGTCGGCGAAGCTTTCGGGCCGCACGCGCAGCTTCTCCGCGACGATGTCGGCGCCGTCCTGGGTCGTGCGGAAACCCGTCACCGGGCACTCGCGCGGCCCACCGTCCTCGCCTGCTGTCTCGGCCAGGCTGTTGGGCTCGTAGTTGGCGCGGCCCTTATGGACCTGCATCTGCATCATGCCGTCGCGCTGGAAATTCATCACCGGGCACTTGGGCGCGTTGATCGGCAGCTGGTTGAAGCTGGCCGTACCCAGTCGGCTCTTCTGGGTGTCGAGATAGGAGAACAATCGACCCTGCAGCAATGGATCTTCGGTGAAGTCGATCCCCGGCACGATGTTGGCCGGGCAGTAGGCGACCTGTTCGGTCTCGGCGAAGAAATTGTCGGGGTTGCGGTCCAGTACCATCCGGCCGATCGGCGTGACCGGCAGCACCTCCTCGGGAATGATCTTGGTCGGATCGAGCACGTCATAGGGCAGGGCGTCGGCGAAGGCTTGATCGAAGGCCTGCACGCC
>NZ_JBAKFV010000030.1:0-20592 GCF_036889365.1 Caulobacter sp. CCNWLW153 | reverse complement strand
GGCATGGCCCTGATCCTCGGCGTCGACCGCTTCATGAGCGAGTGCCGCTCGCTGACCAACTTCATCGGCAACGCCGTCGCCACCGTCGTCGTCGCCCGCTGGGACAAGGCCCTGGACAAGGAGCAGCTGGACGCCGCCCTGGCCGGCCGGGCCGCTCCGATCGACGCCGAGCCGCTGCCGGCGCCCGCCGAGTAGGCCGCCGGGCCTTCCCGCAACCTGGGCCGCTTCCGTGGCGGCCTTTCCATCCCTCTTCGTCTCCCTCCCGCGCCCCCGCGCGGGAGGCGGGGAGAACGCAGCCATGCGCATGCTTTTCGCCACCACGGCCCTCGTGGCCGCCAGCGCCGCCGGCGCTGCCCAGGCCCAGGACGCCGACCTCGCCCTCCTGAAAGCCCAGATCCAGGCCCTGCAGGCGCGGATCGACGTGCTGGAGCGCCAGGCGCCCGTTCCGACCGCGCCCAAGCCGGTTTCCGCGCCGGTCGCCGCCGCCACGCCGGTCATCCAGACCACGCCGCCCAAAGCCGCGCCGGAGCCGATGCGCTGGGAGAACTCGCCGCGCTTCACCGATCCCTCGGGCGCGACGTTCAAGCTGCGCGGGCGGATCCTGCTGGACGCCGTCGACGCCGTGGCCCAGCGCGACGGCCTGGCCGACTATCACGCCCGCGAGCTTCGGGCCCGGCAGCTGTTCCTCGGCGTCGAGGGGCAGAACGGCCGCTGGGGCTATCGCCTGGAGGGCGGCGCGGTCAGCGGCGGCGCCTGGGGCTGGGACGACGCCATCATCGACTATCGCCTCGACAAGCAGACCAGCCTGCTGGTCGGCAACCAGAAGGCCGCCTCGCTGGAGGGGCTGACCTCGTTCAAGTCGATCACCTTCATGGAGCGCGGCGCCTATGGCGACGTGATCGACGCCGGCTACGTGCTGGCGCTGCAGGCGGTGCGCACCGGCACCAACTGGTCGCTGTGGGGCGCGCTGCAGGGCGACAACATCAACCGCACCGACGCCGTCGGCGGCTATGACCCCAACCAGGCGGTCGAGCGCATGGGCGCCACCGTGCGCGCCACCTGGTCGCCGCAGCTGTCAAAGGACGACCGCCTGCATCTGGGCGCCTGGGTCCGGCGGCGCGATCGAGGCGGCGAGACCGGCTTCACCTATTCGGCGGCGGCCAACACAGCCTTCCGGCCGCAGGCCTCCAGCGGCGCCACGCTGTTCTCGACCGGCGCGGTCGGCGACGGCGACACCACGCTGGGCCTGGAGGCGGCCTGGGTGCATCGCGCCCTGTCGCTGCAGGGCGAGGCGGCGCGGATCCGGGTCGACCGCATCGGGACCGACCTCAGCGCGGCCCTGGGCGGGCCGAACTTCGACATCGTCACGGCCTACGCCTCGGCCAGCTGGTTCGCGACCGGCGAGACGCGGCCCTACAATCCCAACGGCTCGTTCGGCCGGATCCGGGTGGCCCATCCGCTGGACCGGGGCGGCTTCGGCGCGCTGGAGTTCGCCGCCCGCTACGACTACGCCGACTTCAGCGACATGGCCGCCAACGGCGTCGCCCCCCTGGCGGCGCAGACGGGGCTGGCCACGGCCGGGACCTATCGCGCCGTGACGCTGGGCGCCAACTGGTACCCCTACAGCTACGTGCGACTGTCGGGGAACCTGACCCGCGCCCGGATCGACAACCGGCCGATCGCCGGCGGCGAACTCGACGCCGACGTCACCGTCGCCCAGGCCCGGTTGCAGCTGGAGTTCTAGGGGGCGGCGGCCTGATCGTTCAAGCCCAGCACCGAACGCAGGAAGCTGGCGACCGTGCGCACCGCCGCCCGCGTGGGCGGCGTGTCGCGCAGCGCCTCGAGCACGGCGAAGTCGTGGATCGTCCCGATCATCCGGACGGCGGTGACCTCGACCCCGGCTCGCATCAGCTTGCGGGCATAGGCCTCGGCGTCGTCGCGGGTGACGTCGGCCTCGGCAGTGATCACCAGGGTCGGCGGCAGGGCGGAAAGGCGGCGCAGCGGCGTGTCGAGCACGAAGGCGGGCGTGTCGTCGTCCGGCGCCGCGCCCAGGCAGGCCTCGCAGTAGCGCAGGTCATCGGCCGTGGGGCCTGGTCCCTCGGCGAAGGCCCGGCTGGAGGCGCTTTGCCCCACGGGCGCGGTGATCGGGCACAGCAGGACCTGGCCCGCCAGGACCGGCCCCCCGGCGATCCCCACCCGCAGCGCCACGCTCGCCGCGATCGCGCCGCCGGCCCCGTCGCCGGCCAAGGCGATGTGCTCGGCGTCGAGGTCGAGGCTCGCCGCGCGCTCGATGAGCGCCAGCAGGGCCAGGTGGGCCTGCTCGATCTGGGCCGGATGCCGGGCCTCCGGCGCGAGGGCGTAGCCGACATCGACGACCGCCGCGCCGGCGCCCAGCGCCAGCCGCCGCATCAGCCGCTCGTGCGTGCCGCCGCCGCCCATGATCCAGCCGCCGCCATGCAGGTAGAGCACGATGGGCAAGGGCGCGGACCGGCCCGGCGGCCGCAGGACGCGGAGCGGCAGGCGTTCGCCGTCGGCCAGGGTCAGGACCAGGTCGAGCACCTGCACCTCAGGCAGGTCCGACTGCGGCGCCTGGGCCTTGGCGAAGGCCGCGCGCGCCAGGTCCAGCGGCTGGTCGCGCAGGGGGGCGGAAGCGCGGTCCAGGCGCTCGTCGACGAACTGCTGGGTGACGGGGTCGAGCACCGGATGAGCCGAGGCGGGGGTCAGCACCGGGCCGGCGGCGGGGGTGCTGCGGGACAAGGCGGGATCCTTCACGCCAGGGCCGCGTCGGCCAGGCCGATCGAGGTGTCCTGGTCGCGCTGGTGCAGGCGACGCCAGACCAGCGGGCTGGTCTCGAAGGCGCGGCGGAAGCGGTTGGAGAAATGGGCCTGGTCGGCGAAGCCGCAGGCGGCGGCGATCTGGCCCAGGGGGGCGCTGGTCTCGACCATCATCCGGCGGGCGCGCTCCAGGCGGCGCTGGATGATGTGCTCGCGCGCCCCGCCGCCGTAGCTGACGGCGAAGGCCCGCGAGAAGTGGCTGACGCTGAGGCGGACCTGGTCGGCCAGGTCCGACACCTTGACCGGCGCGTCGAGATGGGCGGCGATGTGGGCGTCGACCCGGCGGATCTGCCAGGGCGCCAGGCCGCCGGTGATCGGCGCGGGACGGGCGTCGTCCAGCAGGCGCTTGCCTTCGCGCTGCACCAACTCGACGGCCTCGCGCACCCGGCGCTCGGCGGCCAGGCGGTCGTCGCGGGCGGCGGCGCGGGCGTCGGCCAGCAGGCCGGCGATCAGGTCGGGCAGGGCGCCGGCGCCCAGGTCGATCACGCGATCGAAGCCGGTGGCGGCGACGGGGGGCAGGGGTTCGAAAGACATGGCAGCGTTCCTTTCAGCGCCCGGCTCGCCGCCGGTGTGAAACTACGATGCCAAGGTCTTCCGCCCAGCGTGAGTTAAGCCTTGTGTAGAGTTGTGTAGCTGGAAAAGATCAGGAAAAGCAGCTGCTTGCCAGGTTGTTGCGTGGCGCGCGGCGTGGTGTTCAGCTCGCGTCGAGCAGCGCCCTCGCGGCCTGGCGGTCGGGACAGCCGGGCGCGTCGGGCAGGGCTTCCAGCGCCTCGCTCACCCGGCCCGGCTCGGCCAGGGAGATGGCTGTCCGCAGGCTCCAGGCGCCGGCGCCCTGGGCGCGGGACAGGTCGAGGGCGGCGTGCAGGCTGGCCTTTCGCTCCGCCGGATCGCCGGTGATGGCGCCAAGGCGCATCAGTTCGGGCCCGGCCCAGGTCGACGGCTCCTGGTCCAGGCGGGCCAGCATGGCCTCGTCCACCAGACCCGCGTCGGCGGCGGCGAAGCACTCGACCTGCATCGGGAAGGCGTCGGCCGGGACGCGGACGGAAGGATCGAGGGCGGCCAGGTAGCCCTGGCCCCACAGCTCCCAGAACCGCACGCCGCGCCCGCGCGCCCGTTCGAGCAGGCGATCCGCCCAGTGGCGGGCGAGGTCGGCGCGACCGGTCCACAGCGCGACCGGCACGGCCCCGACGGCCAGTCCGTAGCAGATGGTCAGGTCGTGGTCGGTGGCCAGGGCGGCCTCGGCGGTCTCCTGCGCCAGCCGCAAGGCCTGCGCGGACTCGCCGCGCAGCCACAGGATCCGCATCTTCAGGGCCTGGGCCGCGACGGTGTCGTTGACCTGGGCGTGGTTGGCCTGGTTGGCCACCACCGGGCCGGTATGGGTGGCGATCACCCGCTCGACCAGGCGCAGGGCCGTCTCCTGGTCGCCGGCGAAGTGATGGCGCAGGGCCTGCATGTGGTCGGCGGTCTGCAAGGCGGCGGGATCGCCCACGGCCTGGGCAATGGCCTGGAAGCCGTCGGCGAACACGGCGCAGTCGGCGTAGCGTCCGGCCAGGATGGCGTGAGCCCAGCGGCCCCAGCCTGCCCGCAGCCGCAAGGCCGGGTCGTCCAGCGCCTCGGCGATTTGCAGGGCGCGGGCGAAGGCGCTCTCCATGGCCGTCGTGGGGCCGCGGGTGTGCCACAGGGCGTGGCCCTGGGCGCTCAGCAGTTCGACCTCGGCGGCCGAACCGGCCAGGTCCGTGGCGGCGATGCTCTTCAGCGCCGTCTCGACCAGGGCCAGGAACTCGCTGGGCAGGCTGAGGTGGAACCACAGCGGCGCGGAGACGACGGTCAGGCGGATGGCCAAAGGCAGGTCGCCGGTCGGCGAGAACGCCCAGGAAAGGGCGGCGCGCACGTCGTCGACCAGGCGGCTCTTCTCGGCCAGCCATTCACGGCGGGCGCGGCCTTCCCAGGCGCTGTCGGTGTCGGCCAGCTGCGCGCAGCAGTATTCGGCATGGCGGCGGGCGGTCTCGCCGGCGTCCGGCCGCGCGGCCAGTGTCTCGCGGGCGTAGGCACGGGTGGTGTCGAGCAGGCGATAGAGGGTGGCCGGTCCTGAGGCGTCGACCGACAGCAGCGACTTGCGGGCCAGGGCGGTGACGATGTCGAGCACCGCGTGCCGGCCCAGGTCCTGATCGGCGGCGACCGAGCGGGCGGCTTCCATCGGAAAGGCGCCGGCGAACAGGCTGAGGCGATCCAGCACCGCGCGGCCCTCGGCCGGCAGCAGTCCATAGCTCCAGTCGAGCGTGGCGCGCAGGGTCTGCTGGCGGGGCAGGGCGGTGCGCCGGCCCTTGGTCAGCAGGTCGAAGCGGTCGTCGAGATTGGCCGCCAGCTCGGCGGCGCTCATCATGTCGATCCGGGCGGCGGCCAGTTCCAGCGCCAGCGGCATGCCGTCCAGCCGGCGGCAGATCTCGGCGACGGCGGCGGCGTTGGCGTCGGTCAGGGCGAAGGCGTCGTCGCTGGCCCGGGCGCGCTCGACGAACAGCTGCACGGCCGGGTAGCCGGCGGCGGCCCGCGCGTCGATCGCGCCGTCCTCCGGCGCGGGCAGGGTCTGTAGTCGGTGCACCCACTCGCCCTCGGCCCGCAACGCCTCGCGGCTGGTGGCCAGCACCAGGGTCGCGGGCGCGCCCTGGTGGATGGCCTGGGCCAGATCGGCGGCCGCGTCGACCACGTGCTCGCAGTTGTCCAGCACCAGCACCGTCGGGACCTGCGCCAGTCGCGCGACCACGGCGGCCTCGGCGGCGCGGCCCGAGCCGGGCAGGTCGAGCGCGGCGGCGGCCGTTCCGGCCACCAGTTCGGACTGGGCGACGGGCGCCAGGTCGATGAACATCCAGGGCAGGCCCCGCGCCTGGGCCACGCGCTCGGCGACGGCGGTGGCGACGGTGGTCTTGCCGATGCCGCCGGGGCCGATCACGGTCATGAAGCCGCGCTCGGGCAGCAGATGGACCAGGCTGTCGACGATGGCGTCGCGGCCGACGATCCGGCGCGCGGTCGCCCGCGCACGCGCTGGGGTGAACGGTGCGGGCTGCGAAGCGGCCGGCTCCCCGTCAGGACGCGTGACCGGGGCGACGAAGCGATAGCCGCGGCCCTGTTCGTTCAGCACGTAGCGGGCGCCGTCGCGGCCGTCGCCCAGGGCCTTGCGCAGGCCGGCGATGTGGACGCGCAGGGTGCTCTCATCGACCACCACGTCGGCCCAGACCCGCGCCAGCAACTGGTCCTTGCTCAGGAGGTCGCCGTCGGCGTCGATCAGGGCCAGCAGGATGTCCAGCGCCCGGCTGCCGATCGTCACAGGCCGGCCGCCGGCGCTCAGCAGGCGGCGTTCGCGATCGAGCGTGAACGGGCCGAAGGCGAGCGAGGAACTGGCGACGGTGCTGGGCGGCATGGAGGCGGTTTCGCGCGGATTCGTCTTGTCTCGATAGAACTAATCTTGCGCGATGGCGTGACCGTGACCCTGTTCAACCGCCGAGATAGGCTGCGTTGATCGCCGGATCGGCGGCGATCTGGGCCGAGGTCCCGTGGGCCACGATCGCTCCGCCGCTCAGCACATAGGCCCGGTCGGAGACCGACAGCGCCAGCCCGGCCATCTGGTCGACGATCAGCAGCGTGAGGTCCTGGTCGCGCAGGTCGCGGAAGGCGCCGAAGATCTCGTCGATCACGCGCGGGGCCAGGCCCAGCGACGGCTCGTCCAGCAGCAGCACCTTGGGCCGGCTCATCAGGGCGCGGGCCAGGGCCAGCATCTGCTGCTCGCCGCCGGAGAGCAGGCCGGCCCGCTGGTGCAGGCGTTCGGCTAGGCGCGGGAAGCGCGCCAGCATCTCCTGGGTGCGGGCCTCCAGGTCGCGGCGGTCGAGGAAGGCGCCCAGGCGGATGTTGTCGCGCACGGTCAGTTCAGGAAACACCTGCCGGCCCTCGGGCGACAGCACCACGCCCTTGCGCACGCGCTCGTTGGCCGACAGGCCGTTCAAGAGGCCGCCCTCGAAGGCGACCTGGCCCTCGGCGGCCGGGTGCAGGCCGGCGATGACCCGCATCAGGGTCGACTTGCCCGCGCCGTTGGCGCCCAGCAGGGCCACGGCCTCGCCCTGGCGGACCTCGATCTCGACGCCCGACAGCACGGGGGCGGCGCCATAGCCGGCGGTCAGGTTGACCACGCGCAGGGCGTCCAGCCGGCTGACCGGCCCGCGATCGACGGGCGCCGAGGCCGGGGCCGCGCCCAGATAGGCCGCGCGCACGGCCGGATCGGCCTGGATCTCTTCCGGCGTTCCCTGCGCGATCTGCACGCCGGCGTTCAGCACCACGACGGCGTCGGAGACGCCCATCACCAGGCCCATGTCGTGCTCGATCAGGCCGACGGCGACGCCGGCCTTGGCGATCTGCGTCAGCAGGTCGGCGAGGCGCCGCTTGTCTTCCTGCGACAGGCCGGCGGCGGGTTCGTCCAGCAGCAGCACGTCTGGGTCCAGCGCCAGGGCGCGGGCGATCTCGACCAGGCGGCGGTCGACATGGGCCAGGTCCCCGGCGGGAAGCGTCGGGTCGCCGGCATAGCCGCAGGCGGCCAGCAGGGCGCGGGCGCGTTCGCGCTGGTCGGGCGCGGCGAAGCGGGCGAGGGGCGCGCCCAGCCGGCCCCGGCGGGCGGCCAGCAGGACGTTGTCCTCGACGCTTAGGCTCTGGAACACCTGCGAGGTCTGGTACGAGCGCGCGACCCCGGCCCGCGCTGCCGCGAAGGCCTGGCGGGGCAGGGGCGCCTCGCCCAGCAGGCAGCGGCCGTCGGTGGGGCGGTAGAAGCCGCTGAGCAGGTTCATCACCGTCGACTTGCCCGCGCCGTTGGGGCCGATCAGGGCCGTGACCCGTCCGGGCGGCAGGCTGAAGCGGGCGCCGTCCAGGGCGCGCAGGCCGCCAAAGCGCATGCCGAGGTCCTCGGCCCGCAGTGCGGCGCGGGGGCGGGCGGTGAGCAGCTCGGCGAGGGGCGGCGCGGTCTCGGTAGGCAGGGCCGCGAGCGACTTTCGCTTGAAGGGCAGGGCGTCCCAAAGGCCGGCCAGCCCGCGTGGGGCCAGCCACAGCACCACCATCAGCAAGGCGCCGAACACCAGGATGCGATAGGCCTCGAACCCGGCCAGCAGCTCGGGCAGCAGGCCCACGACCAGGGCGCCCAGCAAGGGTCCCAGGCGGGTTCCGGACCCGCCCAGCACCACCACCAGCACGAACAGGATCGACTGGGTCAGGTTGAAGGTCTGCGGCGTGACGAAGCCGGCCATCGGCGCGAACAGGCCGCCGGCCGCGCCGGCGAACAGGGCCGACAGGGCGAAGGCCAGGGTGCGCACGACGGTGGGATTCAGGCCCACCGAGGCGGCGGCGACGTCGGTGTCGCGCACGGCGCGCATGGCCGCGCCCCAGCCGCCGGCCGACAGCCGCTGGAACGCCAGCAGCGAGGCGGCCGCCACCGCCACGGCCAGCATGGCCAGGCCGTTGGCGTCCAGCGCGGCGCCGAACAGGCTGGGGGCGGGAATGTCGAGGATGCCGTTCTGGCCGCCGGTGACGTCGCGCAGCTCCACGAGGCCATGCTCGACGATCAGGCCGAAGGCGATGGTCACCATCGCCAGGTACGGCCCTTTCAGGCGCAGGGCCGGGATCGCCATCAGCGCGCCGACGCCGCCGGCCAGCAGGGCCCCCAGCGGCCAGGCGATCCAGAAGCTGACGCCCAGGCGCGTGGTCAGCACCGCCACGGCATAGGCCCCGATGGCGTAGACGCCGGCATGGCCGAACGACATCTGGCCGCCAAGCCCGATCAGGATGTTGAGGCCGACGCCGACGATGACCAGCAGGGCGATCTGGCCCAGCACGAAGGCGTAGTAGCTGTCGAGCACGCCGGCCAGGACGAGGGCGGCGACGACCGCGCCCAGCGCGGCCAGGGTGGAGGCGATGGAGCGCATGCTCATACCTTTCGCACCTCGGCGCGGCCCAGCAGGCCGTCGGGGCGCAGGGCCAGGGCCAGGATCACCAGGCCGAAGTTCAGCATCTGGGTGTAGCCCGAGCCCAGCACGCTGGCGGACGCGGCCTCGACCACGCCGAACAGCACGCCGGCGGTTATGATCCCCCACGGGTTCTTGAGGCCGCCGAGGATCGCCACGGCGAAGGCCTTCAGGCCCAGGACGACGCCCATATCGGGCTGGATGGTGAACAGCGGCGCGACCAGGGCGCCGGCCATGCCGGCCAGGGCCGAGGAGACGGCGAAGGCCGCCGCGATCATCGCGCCGACGGGAATGCCCATCAGGCTGGCGGCGTCGCGGTTCTGGGCCACGGCCAGGATCGCCGTGCCCAACAGGGTCTTGCGGCTCACCCAATGCAACGCGGCGGCGGTGGCCAGGCCGACGACCGGTATCAGCAGGTGCAGAGGATAGACGCCCAGCGAGGCGCCGCCGACGCTCACCGACGAGGCGGTGAGGATGGAACTCAGGCTGCGCGGCTCGGTGCCGAACAGGAAGAGCGTGGCGTTGTCGGTGACCAGACCCAGGGCGACGGTGGCCATCAGCCAGGCGTCGGACCGGCGCCTTAGGAACGGCCGCACGGCCAGCCCCTCGACCAGCAGGCCGTAGAGGCCGCACAGCGCGATCGTCGCGGGCGCGGCCAGCAGCATTGGCCAGCCCAGGGTGCGTTCCAGCGTGAACAGCAGCACCGCGCCCAGCATGGCGCTGGTCCCTTGCGCGAAGTTCAGCGCCCCGCAGACCGAGAAGTTGATGTGGAAGCCCAGCGCGATAAGCCCGTACATGCTGCCGAGCGCGAGGCCGCTGAGGAGGGGAGCGACGAGATCCATGGCCTAGCCGCGCTGGACCGGCACGATGGCGTCGCCCTCGAAGCGGGCCCAGACATAGTCCTTCTGGGTCAGGGCGTCGTGGCGGCCGTCGGCGAACGGGCGCTCGTAAGTCTTGATCAGGCCTTCGTAGCGGTCGATGGCGGCGAAGCCCTTGCGCACGGCGTCGCCGTCGGTGGAGCCGGCCTTGTTCAGCGCGAGCGCCGTCAGGTGCAGGGCGTCGTAGGCGTTGGCCACGCCCACGGCCGGCGAGATGTCGGCCGGCGACTTGATGTCGGGGTACTTGGCCATCAGGGCTGCCAGCACCTTGTCGCGCGCCGGGGTGATGGGGCCTGCGAAGCTGTAGGTCTGGACGAAGGTGACGCGGCCGGCGTTGGGGCCGGCCAGTTCGCCGAAGCGTCCGCCGGCCGGGCCCCAGTGCGAGACCACCGGCACGGTCCAGCCCATGCGGTCGAGCGAGCGCACGACCTGGGCCGACGGTCCGACCGTGCCGACCAGCAGCAGGGCGTCGGCGCCGGCCGCGCGCAGGCGGCCAAGCTGAGGCGTCACATCGACATCCGACGGCTCGAAGCGTTCGGAGCCGGCGAGGGGAGAGCCGGCCGCCGCCAGCGCCGCCTTCAGCCCCTTCTCGTTGGACTCGCCCCAGGGGTTGTTGAGCAGGATCAGGCCGGGGCGCTTGGCCGCGAAGGTCTGGCGGGCGTAGGCGACCATGGCCTTGTCGACCTCCTCGTCGACGGCCGAGACCCGGAACACGAAGTTGGGGCTGGTCCCGTTCTGAGTGATGGCCGTGCCGGCCGCCCACGGCACCATGAAGGGAACCTTGGCCTGGCTGGCGATCGGCACGATGGCGCGGGCCACCGGGGTGTCGAGCCCGCCGAACAGCACGGCGACCTTCTCGCGGTGGATCAGTTCGCGGGCGGCGGTGACGCCCCGGGCCGGATTGCTCTCGTCGTCGCGGCGGACCAGCTCCAGCTTGCGCCCGCCCAGCACGCCGCCGGCGGCGTTGATCTCGTCGATGGCCACGGTCAGGCCCCTGGTGATGGCCTCGCCCGAGCGCGCCGACTGGCCGGAGAGGGCGGTGACCAGGCCGATCTTCACCGGCCCCGCGCCGCCCTGGCCCTTGCAGGCGGCCAGCAGGACGGCGAGGCTTCCGACGGCGAACATGCGGCGGGACGGATTCGACACGAGACACCTCTTGAGCTGGCGCGGCGCGTGGGCGGCGGGCCGTGTTCGAGGGCGAGTTAATCGCGTCGCTCGCGCATCGGCTCATAAAATCGTCGACGATTTGAAGAATTATGCGTCGACATTCAGGCTGAGCAGAAAGTCGACATTCGTCATTGCAAATCTGCTCGCGATCGCGGCATCGTGGCCTCAAGGCGGTTGGTTGGCGTGGATCCCCGGTTGCATCGGGCTCGATGCGGGCGCCTACAACCGCAATCACCAGTTTCGGCGGATTTCATGACCCAGACGCCCTCGGCCAAGCCGCGCAAGACCGCCTCGACCGCCGCCGGCGCGCGCAAGGCCGGCCGTGGTCCGGCCAAGACCGACATGGCCGGCATCGCCGCCGTCGACGGCGGGGCCGATGTCGAGCAGCGGATCTATCAGTCGGTGTTCGACGGCGTGCTGAACCAGCGCCTGCCGCCGGGCACCAAGCTGCCCGAGCCTGCTTTGTGCTCGCTGTTCGGCGTCAGCCGGGCGGTGGTGCGCAAGGTGCTGCAGCGGCTGGAGCACGACCGCATCGTCGAGTTGCGCCCCAACCGCGGCGCGGTCGTGGCCGCCCCGACGCCGGAAGAGACCCGCAAGATCTTCGAGGCCCGCCGCGCGCTCGAGGCCGCCCTGGTCGAACTGGCCGTCCAGCGCCATAGCGGCAAGGACATCGAGGAACTGCACGCTCTGCTGCACCAGGAGGAAGAGGCCATGGCCAACGCCTACCAGCCGGCCTGGGCCCAGACGGCGCGCAACTTCCACCTGCGGGTGGCGGCCCTGGGCGGCAACCCGATCCTGCTGGCCTACCTGACCGAACTGATCTCGCGCTGCTCGCTGATCGTGGCCCTGTACGAGCCGGCCGGCAACGCCGCCTGCGAGCACGAGGAGCATTGCGACATCGTCGACGCCATCTCCAAGGGCGACGCCAAGCGCGCCGTGGCGGCGATGAACGCCCACCTGGTCGGTCTGGAGGAGCGGATCTGCCTGGAGCGGCCGTCCTCGGTGAAGACCCTGGCCCAGATGCTGAACCTGGCCTGAGCCGCGCCATGCACGTCGATTTCGCCAGCATCACCGCCTATCAACGCTACAAGCTGATGGCGAGCCTGATCGTGCCCCGGCCGATCGCCCTGGTGACCACGATCAACGCCGACGGCGTGGTCAACGCCGCCCCCTTCAGCATGTTCAACATGCTGGGCGAGGAGCCGCCGCTGGTGATGATCAGCATCAACCTGCTGGCCTCCGGCGGGCTGAAGGACACGGCCGCCAACATCGTCGAGTCCGGCCAGTTCGTGGTGCACCTGGCCGACGAAGCCATCGCCGCCAAGATGCACGCCTGCGGCGAGGCTCTGCCCGCCCATCAGAGCGAGCTCGACAAGGTGGGGCTGACGACCGCCCCGTCGGTCGAGATCGCCCCGCCGCGCATCGCCGAGGCCCCGGTCGCCTTCGAATGCGCCCTGTGGGAGACGATCCGCACCGACAGCCGGCTGATCTTCTTCGGCAAGGTGCTGCACCTGCACGCCCGCGAGGGCCTGATCGACACCAAGGCCTGGCGGGTCAGCCTGCAGGACTATTTCCCCGTCGGCCGCTTCGGGGCCAGCTTCTACGTCACCACCCGCGACCGGTTCTCGCTCGAGGACGAGGCGGGCAAGGTGCGCGAGACCGAGATCGACCGCATCTAGGTCGGGGGCTCTGGGCTTTCCTATCCCTGCCATTCCCCAAAGCCGTCCTTTCCCGCGAAGGCGGGGACCCAAGCTGAATCTCAGAAGAAGGCGCGGAGGAGAGCGAGCCGCGGACGCCGCCTGGATCCCCGCTTTCGCGGGGAAGCTCGGAGGTGATGGCTGGCGTCGCTGGGTGTTGATCCGACCTGGGCCGTCCGCGTCCGGAGGATCGTCGACGATCCTTCGACTCCTCATCTACGTCAGAACCCCATTCGACGACCCGCGGCGCCCCAAGGCCGGGCGCCTTGTCGAGCCGCATGGCCAAAAAAACCGGCAGACATAACGTCGACAGTGATTTATCAAATCGTCGACGATTTAGTTTTAGATCATCGACGAAATTCCAGTTTCCCTGAAGTCGTCCCTGGCGGCCCGGCGACCGTGCCGATCCCGCCGCCGAGGACACGGCCGCGTGGGGATACGCGCGCCGCACTCGCAACAGGGGATATGGCGATGACGTTCATGAGAAGGCTTTCGGCCGGCGCCGCGATCGGGGTGATCGCGATGGCCGCCGCGCCCGCGGTGGTCCAGGCGCAGGTGATCACCGGCGCGATCCAGGGGCGGCTGACCGACGAGGCCGGCGCGCCCGTGGCCGGCGCCCAGGTCACGATCGTCCACGCGCCCTCGGGCACCACCACGACGGCGACCACCAGCGCCGACGGCGCCTTCTCGGCCCGCAACCTGCGTCCGGGCGGCCCTTACCGGGTGACGGCCAACTCCGAGACCTACGGCGCCAAGACCGTCGAGGTGCCAGCGATCAATACCGGCGACGCCTTCCAGCTGAACTTCGCGCTGGACGGCGGATCGGTCGACGCGGTGGTGGTCACCGCCGCCTCGGTCGGCGCCAAGGATCTCAAGACCGGTCCCAGCTCCAACTTCAGCGCCGCCCAGATCCAGCTGGCGCCGTCGATCAGCCGCGACCTCAAGGACCTGGCGCGGATGAACCCGTTCGTGGCCATCGACTCCACCAACAGCAAGGCGCTGATCTGCGGCGGGGCCAACAACCGCTCCAACTCGCTGACCATCGACGGCGTGCGCCAGAACGACGACTTCGGGCTGCAGGCCAACGGCTATCCCACCCAGCGCTCGCCGATCTCGATGGACGTGGTCGAGACCCTGGGCGTCGAGCTGGCGCCCTATGACGTCAACTACGGCTCGTTCGGCGGCTGCACGATGAACGCCACGACCAAGTCGGGCGGCAACGCCTTCCACGGCATGGTGTTCTTCGAGAACACCAACCAGAACCTGCAAGGCAAGAAGTTCGAGTACGACGACTTCCAGGACGGTTCGCGCCAGAAGCGCACCCTGGGCGGCAAGTTCTCGGAAAAGACCTGGGGCGCCACCCTGACCGGCCCGATCATCAAGGACCGACTGTTCTTCACCGCCAACTACGAGAAGTTCGAGCGCGTCGAGCCGTCCCTGACCGGCCCGGTCGGTTCGGGCATGCCCAACGAGGTTCCCGGGATCACCGTCGCCCAGGCCGAGCAGGTGCGCGAGATCATCAAGCGCGTCTACGGCTACGACCCGCTGGGCTACTCGGCCTCGCAGTTCCGCAATCTCGACGAAAAGTACTTCATCAAGCTGGACTGGAACATCAGCGACCGCCACCGGGCGACCGTCTCCTACCAGCGCACCTACGGCTCGAACCTCAACGCCTCGGGCAACACCCTGACGGGCGCCTCGACGTCGCTGGGCCTGCTGTCGAAGTGGATCGAGCGCGAGAACAATCTCGACGTCTACAAGGCCCAGCTGTTCTCGAACTGGACCGACAACTTCACCACCGAGCTGTCGGCCTCCTACAAGAAGATGGACAATCCCTCGACGCCGCTGGCGGGCACGGACTACGCCCAGTTCCGGGTGTTCGTGAACGGCGCGGGCGTGGGCCCCAGCATCTATGCCGGCACCGACGCCTCCTACCAGGCCAACGAGCTGACCACCTACCTGCAGCAGTACCGGGCCAAGGGCGTCTACACCCTGGGCGCCCACAAGATCACCGGCGGCTACGAGCGCGAGGCGCTGAAGATCTGGGACGTCTTCGTCCAGAACGCCAACGGCGCCTATGTCTTCGACTCCATCGCCGACCTGGAGGCCAAGCGGGCTTCGTCGCTGGCCTACGCCAACGCCGGCGACAACATCAAGGCGCACGGCGGGGCCACGATCCACTCGGCCATGAACACCGTCTACCTGCAGGACGAGTGGGCGATCCTGCCGAACCTGACCCTGAAGGCGGGCCTGCGCTACGACTGGTTCGAGCAGAGCGACAGCCCGCAGGCCAACCCCGTGATCATGGCCCGCTATGGCCTGGACAACAGCGCCAACCTCGACGGCAAGCACCTGCTGCAACCGCGCTTCGGCTTCAACTGGCAGCCCGATCCGACCCTGACGGTCTATGGGGGCGTGGGCCTGTTCGGCGGCGGCTCGCCCACCGTGTGGACGGCCAACACCTTCTACAACACCGGCATCGTGCTCGGTAACGTCAACTGCGCCCGCTCCGCCACGACCAGCGCCGCGTGCCTGGCGGGCCTGAACAACGTCGACGCCAAGGTGGTCAACCCGGCGGTCCAGCAGCTCAACACCGCCAGCGCGGCGACGGGGCAGGGGCTGACCAACATCCTCGACCCGGACTTCAAGCCGCAGTCCTCGTGGAAGGCCTCGATCGGCGTCCAGAAATACTTCGACCTGGGCCGGTTCGGCGGCGACGACTGGCGGGTCAGCGCCGAATACATCCGCACCGAGGTCAAGGACGCCGTCACCTGGCGCGACCTCTATAGCGAGGCCAATCCCGGGCCCGCCGCCCCGGACGGGCGCCCGACCTTCCTGCGCGGGCGCGACAACCGCTACGACATCCTCGTCACCAACACGAGCCAGGGCCATACCGACCAGCTGGGCGTGGCGCTGGGCAAGCGGTGGTCCGACGGCTGGCTGGACGGCCTGGACGCCCAGGTCTCGCACACCTACATCAACTCCAAGGACGTCAATCCGGGCATCAGCACCGTGGCGGCGGCCAATTACAACGGCGTGGCCACCGACGATCCCAACGACCCGGGCCTGGCGACCTCGAACTACGAGTTCCGCAACCTCTCCAAGCTGTCGCTGAGCTATCGGCGCGAGTTCTTCTCGGGCTATCGCACCGGGATCAGCCTGTTCGCCCAGCGCCGCTCGGGCCTGCCGTTCAGCTACACCTTCGACGTCGGCGCGAACGCCGCCCAGCCCGGCGACGTGCTGGTGGGCGAGAACGGCTCGAACGCCTCGCGCAATCGCCAACTGCTCTATGTGCCCAAGACCCAGAACGGCCTGGTCACGGCGACCAGCGACCCGATCATCTCCTACGCGCCGGGCTTCGACTTCGCCGCCTTCAACGCCTTCCTGCAGAAGACCGGCCTGATCGACTACGCCGGCAAGATCACGCCGCGCAACGCCTTCAAGTCGCCCGAGGTCACCACGATCGACGTGCGCCTCAGCCAGGAGGCTCCGGCCTTCTTCCCGCACGCGGCCAAGGCCGAGATCTATGTCGACATCGAGAACCTGGGGAACATGCTCAACAACAAGTGGGGTGTGATCCAGCAGGTGCCCAACCCCTACGTCTCGTCGAACATCGTGGCCCGCAACTGCCAGTTCGCCGGCGTCGGCTGCGCCGCGGGGCAGGGGAATTTCTACCAGTTCGACAAGTTCACGTCGAAGGCCGCCACCAGCTTCAACACCCAGTCCGTCTGGCAGGTGAAGCTCGGCGTCCGCTACAAGTTCTAGAGGCCGATATGAGCGATCGCATGTTCAACACCCCTTCCGTTTCCGCCGCCCCGGCGGCCGACCTTTCCCGCCGCGCCCTGCTGGGCGCCGGCGGCCTGGCGGCGGGGGCCCTGGGCCTCGCCGCCTCGGCCCCATCGGCTGCGACCGCCGCCCCGGCCAAGGGACCGGCGACGGGCGCGACGTACTTCCTGCGCAACGTCCGCCTGGAGACCGGCTACGAGCGCGAGGGCGAAGAGGTCGTCGCCACCCGCACCGAGCTCAAGACCCTCAAGATCGACAAGGGGGCCATCGCCGCCATCCTGCCGGCCGGTGCGGCGATCCCGCCCGGCGCGGTGGTGCACGACGCCGGCGGCCTGCTGATGCTGCCGTCGTTCCGCGACATGCACATCCACCTCGACAAGACCTTCTACGGCGGTCCGTGGCAGGCGCCGCGCAAGCGAAAGGGCGGCATCGCCGGCCAGATCAAGCTGGAGCAGAAGCTGCTGCCCGAGTTGCTGCCGACGCTTGAACCGCGCGCCGAGGCCCTGGTGGCGCTGTTGCAGGGCTATGGCACGACCTTCGCCCGCAGCCAGTGCAACGTCGATCCGGTGATCGGGACCAAGCACGTCGAGAAGCTGAAGGCCGCGCTGGACCGCCACCAGCCCGACTTCGGCTACGAGATCGTCGCCTTCCCGCAGCACGGCTTCGCCAGCATCGGCCTGGAGCAGCAGATGCGCCAGGCGGTCCGGGCGGGCGCGGCCTATGTGGGCGGCATCGATCCCACAACCGTCGACGGCGGCATGGAGCGGTCGGTCGACCTGATGATGCAGGTGGCGCTGGACGAGAAGGCCGGGGTCGACATCCACATCCACGAGCCGGGCGAAAGCGGCGCAGCCGCCATCTCGCGCATCACCGACATCACCGCCCGCAATCCGGCGCTGAAGGACCGGGTGACGATCAGCCACGGCTTCTCGCTGATGTCGCTGGACAAGCCGGCCCTGACCGAGCTTGCCGGGCGCATGGCGGCGGCGGGCGTGTCGGTCGCCTCCACCGTGCCGTTCGGCGGTCGGGTGATGCCGATCCCGGCTCTCCAGGCGGCGGGCGTCAAGGTGTTCACCGGCACCGACAGCGTCATCGACCACTGGTCGGTGTTCGGCAGCGGCGACGTGCTGGAGAAGGCCAAGCTGGCCTGCCAGCTCTACGGCTGGTCGGACGAGCAGGCCATCGGCCAGGCCCTGAAGATTCCCACCGGCGGGATCACCCCGCTGTCGCCCACGGGCGAGCAGCAGTGGCCCAAGGCCGGCGACGCGGCCGACTGCGTGTTCGTGGACGCGGCCAGCTCGGCCGAGGCGGTGGCGCGCCTGACGCCCCGCCAGGCAGTCCTGCATCGGGGCGTCGTGGCGGCGGGTGGGTTCAAGGCCGCCCGCGTCTGATCCAGGATCGACCCGCTCCGTCGCCACGACGGGGCGGGTCGACGCCGACCTCGAGCCTTTGGGCCAAGTGATCAACGACCAAAGTCTAGGCCGGGGACTACGCTTGGCCGGATGGGCTGCGCGAGGCGCGTCGAGCTATTGCCTACGGTAAGCGTCAGGCGCTCCTTTCGAGCCGCGGGACGCGCTTTTCCGCGAGGCCCGGCATGGCGACACAGATTTCGAAGACGCGCCTGGAAGCATTCAGCGACGGCGTGATCGCGATCATCATCACCATCATGGTGCTGGAGCTGCAACCGCCCAAGGGCGGCGACCTGGCCGCCTTGCTGCCGCTGCTGCCGACCTTTCTCGGCTATGCGCTGAGCTTCACCTATGTCGGCATCTACTGGAACAACCACCACCACCTGCTGCGGGCCGCGGGCGGCATCAGCGGTTCGGTGATGTGGGCCAACCTGCACCTGCTGTTCTGGCTGTCGATGATCCCCTTCGCCACGGCCTGGATGGAGCAGAGCCACTTCGCCCGCGTGCCGGTGGTGACCTACGGCGTGCTGCTTCTGATCACCGGCGCGGCCTTTCGTCTCCTGGCCTCGCGCCTGGCGCGCCACGAGGGGCGGGAGTCGGCCCTGGCCGCCGCATTGGGCGGCGACTGGAAGACCAACCTGTCGATCGCCGGCTACGCGGCCGGGGTGCTGGTCGCCATCGTCTCGCCCACGGCCTCGCTGGCCCTCTACGTGGCCGTCGCCGCGCTGTGGCTGCTGCCCGATCGACGCGTCGCCCACCTGGCCGACGGTCGCCACCACGCCGCCGAGAACTGAGCGGCGGCGCTTCCAGAAACGAGGATCGAGATGGATTTCGAAGGCGAACACCAGGGCAAGGTCGCCCTGGTGCTGGGTGGATCGCGCGGTATCGGCGCGGCCATCGTCGAGCGGCTGGCCATGGACGGAGCCAAGGCGGCCTTCACCTACTTCGCCTCGCCGGACCAGGCGCAGGCGCTCACCGTCAGGCTTGGCGGCCAGAGCTGCGAGGTCGTCGCCATCCAGGCCGACAGCGGCGACGCCGCCCAGGTCGAGGCGGCGATCGACGAGACGCTGGCGCGGTTCGGGCGGCTGGACATCCTGGTGGCCAGCACCGGCGTGCTGCACCGCGGCCCGATCGAGCAGATCTCGCTCGAGGAATTCGATCGGGTGATGGCGGTCAATGTTCGGGGGGCCTTCGCGGCCGTGCGCCACGCCGCGCCCCTGATGACCGAGGGCGGGCGGATCGTCACCATCGGCAGCAACATCGTCGCCCGCGTCGGCTTCACGGGAGCGACGCTCTACACCATGGCCAAGGCGGCCGTGGCCGCCCTGGTCAAGGGCGCGGCGCTGGACCTGGCTTCGCGCGGGATCACGGTCAACAACATCCAGCCCGGGCCGACGACCACCGACATGACCTCGGCCCATGTGGAGATGATCCTGCCGCTGATCCCGCTCGGCCGCATGGGCCGGCCTACCGAGGTGGCGGGCCTGGTCTCGTACCTGGCGCGCGACGAGGCGGGTTTCATCACCGGCGCCAGCCTGACGATCGACGGCGGCGTCTCGGTCTAGCGACGACGAAAGGAACCGGCTGGAGCGATCGCCCCAGCCGGTCCGCAACCATTCCGAGCTGTCGGATCAGCGGCCCAGGATCAGGGCGGCCTTGTGCGTGTTGCGCGCGGCCCAGAGGGTTGCGACCCAGCCCAGGATCGCCGGCAGGGTGACCGCCGGGAAATCGCGCGGGATGACCGAGACGGAGCAGATCCCGACCGCCACCTCCCAGAAGTGGAACAGGGCGTGGCCCGAGAGCCAGATGGTCGGGGCGGCCCACAGGAACAGGCGCAGGTCGGGCCGTTTCGCGCCGCACAGGAAGCTTGCGCCGATCAGCATGAAGACCAGGCCGATGTCGCGGATGAAGTGCTGGTTGTACGACCCGGTCGTGGTCACGCCGGGCACGGCGAAGTACCAGCCCTCGGGCGAGATCAGCATGAACAGGCCGTTGGCGATGGCCGCCACGCCGAGGACGACGGCGAGGCCGACGATGATGGATTTCGTCACGGTGGATCCTCCGAGGAGCAATGGAAAAGTCACGCCCCGGCCCGCTGGGGGAGCCGGGGCGTGACGGAAGGCGGCCGGGCGTCGCGGGGTAGCAGGGACTGGCCGCCTTCCGGCGTCGAACAAGCGGGGGGAGAGTTCGACGCGTCCTTTAGGCCGCGGAGGCGGCCGGCTGCACGGCGTGACCAGTGCGCGCGGCCACCTGCAGGCGGTTCCACGAGTTGATCTGGCCGATCAGCAGCGACAGGGCGGCGATCTCGGCGTCGCTGAACTGGGCCTTGACCAGGGCGTAGTCGGAATCCGGGGCGCGGGTCGTGGCGATGAAGGTCAGGGACTCGGTCCAGGCCAGGGCGGCGCGCTCGCGGTCGGTGTAGAGGGGGGACTCGCGCCAGGCGTCGAGCATCTGGATGCGCAGGTCGGTCTCGCCATGCTGGCGGGCGTCCACCACGTGCATGTAGATGCAGAAGGCGCAGCCGTTGATCTGCGAGGCGCGCAGGCGGACGAGCTCGGCGAGGCTGTGCTCGAGGCTGGTCGCGTTGATGGCGGTCTCGACGGCCAGCATGGCCTTGGTCACTTCGGGGACCAGCTGGAACGGGGCGAAGCGGGGCGTGTTGGTCATCGTCGTTTCCTTTGTGACGGTGAAGACGACGCCACTGTGCTCGGCGGTCCGGGATGTGAGCCATCGTGCGGGAAGGGCGAAGCCCTAGGGTCTGGACTCAATTGAGCCAGTAGGCGCAGAGGGCGGCGATGAGGACGCCGGAGAGGTAGTTCCTGGCCAGC
>NZ_JBAKFV010000029.1:0-23088 GCF_036889365.1 Caulobacter sp. CCNWLW153 | reverse complement strand
GCTGGCCAGGAACTACCTCTCCGGCGTCCTCATCGCCGCCCTCTGCGCCTACTGGCTCAATTGAGTCCAGACCCTAGCGCGGCGCGGGGCCGGACGAGTCACGGTCCATCAGGGTGAAGGGCAGCAGGTGGTGCACGGGGGCCGGATCGCCGCCGGTCTTCCTGGCGCGGATTTCCTCGACGATCAGACGCACCGCCGCACGGCCCATCTCGGCGATCGGCTGGTGGATCGTCGTCACCTCGGGCCAGACCGTGGTGGCGACGGCGGTGTCGTCGAAGCCGCAGATGGTCAGGTCGCGCGGCACGACGATCTGGCGTCCGTGAGCCACGGCCAGGGCGGCGGCGGCCATGTCGTCGTTGCTGGCGAAGATGGCGCTGGGGCGCAGCCGCGCCTCGAACAGCTTTTCCGCCGCGCTCAGCCCCGAGCGGTAGGTGAAGAGGCCTTGCGCCACCCACTCCGGTCGCACGGTCAGGCCCGCCTCGGACATGCCGGCCAGGAACCCCTCGTAGCGCAGCTCGGTCGGGGTGTGCTGGGGGTCGCCCTTGATGAAGGCGATGTCGCGGTGGCCAAGCGCGATCAGGTGACGGGTCATGGCCAGCGCGCCCTCGAAGTCGTCGATGCGCACGCTGGAGACGTCGATCATCGGGCGAGCGGTGGCCAGGGCCAGCACGGTGACGCCTTCGGCCCGCAGCATGT
The DNA here is from genome assembly GCF_036889365.1 of Caulobacter sp. CCNWLW153. Lineage (NCBI taxonomy): Bacteria > Pseudomonadati > Pseudomonadota > Alphaproteobacteria > Caulobacterales > Caulobacteraceae > Caulobacter > Caulobacter sp. CCNWLW153. The sequence goes on along the minus strand of NZ_JBAKFV010000029.1, from coordinate 22,392 downwards.
TGATGGTCTGGCGGGAGTCGCAGAGCGGCGGCGGCAGGATCACGCCGTCGACTCCGGCGGCCAGCAGGCGCTTGACCGCCTGCTTCTGGCCCGCCAGGCCCTCGCAGCGCTCCAGGATCAGGTGGCTGGCCAGCCTCGAGCTCTGCTCCAGTCCGCCGACCATGATCTCGCTGAGATAGGAGGCGCTGGGGTTGCTGTAGAGGATCCCCACCCGCGCGGCGGCCGAGCGCGAGCGCGTGGCGCGGGCGGCGACGTTCACCTGGTAGTTCAGGACGCGGACCGAGGCCTCGACCTTCTCGCGCATCGCCGGGCTGACATTGCCGGCCCCGCGGATCACCCGTGAGACGGTCATAGAACCGACGCCGGCGTGGCGCGCCACGTCGTGGATGGTGATCGTCTTCGGGCCCGGCCGCGCGGCCGGCGACGCGCCGCGCACGGAAGACGGCTGGGCCGCCTTGGCTTTGCGGGGACTTTTCAACGACGCACCATCATTGTTCACGATACCAACACATCCTAGCGGCGCACGCGTTCCACACCAGAACAAAAACGGATGTTTGGCCTGCAACCGCATATCGAGCGCCGACGCGCTCTCGCTTGGACTTATCCGGGCGGTCTTCGCTAGACTGCGCGCCGACCCGCAGAGAGTCGTATTGAGGCGAGGATTCCTTGACCACGCAGAGGCGACAGGCGCCGACCATCCATGACGTGGCGCAGCACGCCGGCGTGTCCTCGATGACCGCCTCCCGCGTGGTCAACGGCTATCCCCACGTGCGGCCGGCCGTGCGCGAGAAGGTCGAGGAAGCCATCAAGACGCTGGGCTATCGGCCCAACTCGCTGGCCCGGGCCACGCGCACCGGCGTCTCGCAGATCGGCATGCTCTATTCCAACGCCAGTTCGTCGAACCTGTCGAACTACCTGATGGGCGCGTTCCGCCAGGCCAGCCTCAGCGGTTGCCAGCTCTTGATCGAGCCCAGCCAGGCCCATCCGACGCCCGCCCTGGCGGTGCAGAAACTGGTCGACGCCGGCGTGGGCGCGGTGATCCTGCCCCCGCCCCTGTGCGATGACGCGGCGATCCTGGAGTCGCTGGAAAAGGCCGGCGTCGGGGCGGTCAGCTTCGCGACGGCGCGCCCCCGCGAGGGCGCTCCCGCCGTGTTCATCGACGACTTCGAAGGCGCCCGGATGATGACCCAGCACCTGCTGGACCTGGGTCATGTGGACATCGCCTTCGTGCGCGGCGACCCGGCCCACTCCACGGCCCAGCTGCGCGAGAAGGGCTTCCGCGAGACCATGGCGGCCGCCGGCCTGACGGTGAACGAGGGCTATGTCGCCGACGGCGGCTTCAGCTATCGCGGCGGTCTCGACGCCGCCCGGCATCTGCTGGGCCTGCGCCGCCGCCCGTCGGCGATCTTCGCGGCCAACGACGACATGGCCGCCGCCATCAGCGCGGTCGCTCACGGCCTTGGCCTGTCGATCCCGGCCGACCTCAGCATCGCCGGCTTCGACGACACCTCGGTGGCCACCACGGTCTGGCCCGAGCTGACCACAATCCGCCAGCCGATCGCCGACATGGCCGCCTCGGCCGTGTTGCTGGCCATGGATTTCACCCGGACGGGGGCCGAGCCCGGCGGCCACGTGCACGCCGAACTACAGTTGATCCAGCGCGCCTCGACCGCCCCGCCTCCGGCCTGAGCGCCCTTGTCAAAGCCTCGCCCCATGTTATTGGTAACGATATCATAACAAGGGATGGAAGCACGGATGGCTGGGTTTGGTCGTGGGTCTCTAGGGCTCGGATTGGTCGCGGCCGCGGCCTTGCTGGCGGCCAGCGCCTCGGCGGCTGACGCGCCCAGGACCGAGCGGGCCTGGCTGCCCGACCAGGGCGACGGAACCTACAGGAACCCCGTCCTGGCCGGCGACTATTCCGACCCCGACGCCATCCGCGTGAGCGACGCCTACTACCTGGTCTCGTCCTCGTTCACCAACGTGCCCGGCCTGCCGATCCTGAAGTCGACGGATCTCGTCAACTGGACGATCGTCGGCCACGCCCTGACCGCGATCACGCCGCAGGCGCATCACGCCACGCCCCGTCGCGGCGGCGGCGTCTGGGCGCCGGCCATCCGGCATCGCGACGGCGAGTTCCTGATCTACTACCCCGACCCCGACTTCGGCGTATTCCTGGTCAGGGCCAAGGATCCGGCGGGCCCCTGGTCAAAGCCCGTGCTGGTCGACGATCGGCGCGGCGTCATCGATCCCGCGCCGTTCTGGGACGACGACGGCCAGGGCTGGCTGGTCACCGCCTTCGCCCGCAGTCGGGCCGGCTTCGCCAACATCATCACCGCCCGCCGCCTGAACAAGGCCGGCGACCAGGCCGTCGGCGAGGCGATCACCCTGGTCGAAGGCGACAAGCAGCCCAAGGTCGCGACCTCGCTCGGACCGTTCCCGTGGATGACCACCGAGGGGCCCAAGCTCTACAAGCGCGACGGCTGGTACTATCTCTTCGTGCCCAGCGGCAGCGTGAAGGGCGGCTGGCAGGGCGTGTTCCGCTCGCGCAAGCTGGAAGGCCCCTACGAGGGCCGCAACGTCCTCGATCAAGGCAAGACCGAGGTCAACGGTCCGCACCAGGGCGCCTGGGTGACCACGCCGACCGGCGAGGACTGGTTCCTGCACTTCCAGGACGCCGACTCCTACGGCCGCCGGGTCTGGCTGGAACCGATGACCTGGAAGGACGGCTGGCCGATCATCGGCGAGGACAAGGACGGCGACGGCGACGGCATCGGCCAGCCGGTGCTGGCCCATCGCAAGCCGGTGTCAAAGACCCCCTCCCCGCGTCTCGCGCCGCAGGACAGCGACGAGTTCGACGGCGCGCTGTCCCTGGCCTGGCAGTGGAACGCCAACCCGGCCGACGACTGGGCCGACCTGAAGGCCGCGCCGGGCAGGCTGCGCCTGAAGTCGATCTCCTCGCCGGAGAACCTCTGGGAGACCGGCGCACTGCTGACCCAGAAGCTGCCGGCCGAACGGTTCACGGCGACCACCAAGCTCGATTTCGCGCCCAAGGCCGTGGGCGAGCGCGCGGGCCTGGTGATGTTCGGGTCCGACTACGCCTGGATCGGCCTGCAGAACACGGCGAACGGTCCGGCCCTGGTGCGCGTCGATCGCACCGGCGCCGACAAGTTCCAGGCCGAGCGCGTCGAGGTGATCAAGGCCAAGGCCCCGACCGCCGTGTGGCTGCGCATGACCGCCGAGCCGGTCGTCGTGGCCGACCCGCCGCCGGACTTCTCGCCCTACTGGCCCTCGATGCTGCGCTCGATGCACGCCAAGGTGACGCTGAGCTACAGCCTGGACGGCAAGACCTTCGCCAGTGTCGGCGCGCCGTTCGTCAGCCGCCCGGGCCGATGGGTCGGCAGTCAGGTCGGCATCTTCGCCCAGGCCCCAGCCGGCACGCCGTCGAACAGCTCCACCCGCATCGGCTGGACCGACTTCGACGGCTTCTGGGTCACGCCCTAGAGGCCGCCGAAAGCGCAATCGGCGAACAACGATCGCTTGACTTCGACCTCAATATTGATATCGATATCAAGCCTTCAGCGGCATCCTGCGACGCCGCTCTCTTGGATCTACTTCCTCCAACACTCCCAAGGCGGGCGCCCTCTGCAGGCGCCCTTTTTTTTCACCTCAGACGGGCTCGAAGCGGATGGCCTGACCGCCCGCGGCGTTGAGCTGGAGACGCAGGCGGGTCCTGGCGTCGACGGCATGGCGTTCGACCACCACGCGCGTGCGATTGGCGGGCCTGGCCAGGTCGCCGTCCTTGTAACGCACCGCGCTCCAGCGCCCCTGCCCCAGGAAGCCAAGGTCGAGATCCACGCGCCGCTCCATCTCGTTGGTCAGCGCGCCCAGATACCAGGTCCGCCCCTTGCGGCGGGCGATGACCACGTACTCGCCGAGCTCGCCGGCGATCGCCCGGGTCTCGTCCCAGGTCGTCGGGCAGGCGTCGAACCATTCCAGTTCGGGCCAGGCCTTGTCCTCGTATTTCTCGGGCTTGTCGTACCAGTAGAGCAACGTCAGCGGGCTGTAGCAGGTCACAGCCAGGGCCAGTTGGTGGGCGTTGGTGGTCTGGTTGCGCTCCTGGGCATAGCAGATGGTGTAGTCGATCGGCCCGGCGATCGGCCGCGTGAAGGCCAGGTTCACGTGGTGGCGCGCGGCCGGAAACTGCTCGTTGCCCTTCACGCCCTCCAGGGTCAGGTAGTTGGGCAGGGTCCGCTCCAGGCCCGCGGGCCGCAGGTTGTCGTGCAGGTTCACGACCATGCCGTGCTCGCCGAACGCCCGCACGACCTTGGTGATGAAGTCGACGTCGGACTGGCGGCCTTCCCACATGAAGCCCAGCTTCACGCCGGCCAGGCCCCAGCGCTGATAGAGGCGGCACATCTCGGCCAGCGCCTTGGTCACCGCCACCCGGTCGATATAGACCAGCACGCCGATATTGCGCGCCTTGGCGTAGTCGATCACCCTTTGCAGATCCAAGGCGGCGATCGGCGCGGTGGGATCCGAGGCGTCCGTCCCGTCGCCGTACCAGTGGGCGTCGAACAGCACGTAGGCGATGTTGCGCTTCTGGGCGAAGTCGACCGCCTTCAACGAAGCCTGCGTCGAATAGGGCTTCATGATCCGGAAGGCGTGGCCGGGCCTGACCCAGGAGACGTCGCCCAGCTGGTTCGGCGTCGCCAGTGTCGGAACCACGTAGTGCAGTTCGATCAGGCCCTTGGCGCTGTCGGCCGCCAGAAGCACGCGCCACGGCGTCTTCTGGCCGACCTCGATCTCGAAGGTCGGCTCCTCGGGCGTATCGTCCTCGCCGCCCCAGCCTGTAGCACGCCCGGGATAGCGCATGAGATAGGTGACGAGCCCGCCCTGCTCGTGGGCTCGCACCATGCAGCGCGGATAGTGCAACCGGTCGGACTCGGCCATGAAACCGAAGACGCCGTTGCCCAGGTCGACCGTGACCGGCAGGTCGGCATAGGGCCCCTTGTCGGACGAGCCCGTCAGGTCCGGGTGCTCCAGCGGCGCCAGGCCCGCCTGGGTCGAGACATGGATGTCGCCCTCGTCGCGGCTGGCATAGAGGCGCGCGGCGTCGGGAAAGCGGTAGCGGGTCCGCTCGCCCATCAGGGCCAGCTTGCCCCCCTTGGGCAGCCCGGTCAGGACGTAGCGCACCGCGGCCGCGCCGTTCAGAACCCGCAGGACGATGTCGAACCGGATGCCGGCCTTGGAATCGACCATGTGCAGGGTGACCTGCCGGCCGGACTGGTCGTAGCGCGACGACTGCCCGAACACCGGTGTCCAGTCGCCTTCGAAGGTTTCCGGTGTCGCGCCGGCGACCTGGCACCCCTCGCCCAGCAGCCGCCCTTCGGCCAGCCACAGCCCCAGCTCCGACACCAGCAGCAGCGGCTTGCCGTCATAGGTCGCGCTCCATTTCGGCGTAGCGCCCGAGGCATCGAGGGTCGCCTTCAGGCGGCCGTCTGGCGAGGCGATCGTATGGATGCGCGAGGTCTTGACGGAGGCCGCCTTCGCGGCGCCGCCGGCCGCGGCGCTCGACATCACCGCCAGCGCGACCATGTCTCGACGTGTGGGCTTCATGGCGTCGCCTCCCCTTATGGATCGCCTTATCGATTTCGGGGCAGGCTACACATAATGATATCGATATCAAGTCTGAGCGAAGCCAAGAAGCGCGACCTCGTCCTCGGCCGAGGAATGGCTTCCCCGACCAAGGACGAGACCGCCCCGGTCGTCAGGCCGCCGCGTCGTCGCGCAGAACCTTGCGGTAGTCGTCCAGATCCAGAAGCCGCGCCTTGGCCGCCGCCTGGCGCTCGGTGGAGATCTTGGTCAGCAGCGCCGCGGCCTCGGCCAGATAAGCCGTCAACTGGTCGCCGGTGACGTAGTTGCCCTGAAGGCCGTTCAGCTTGGTGAAGCCGTCCGAGAAGCTCTTGTTGAAGGCCTCGGACACCACGCCGACCGCCCGCCACTCGCCGGTCTGGCGGATGAAGAACTCGTCCGTCGACCTGACGATCCGCTCCAGGCTAGCCTTGCCGATGGTCTGCTGCTTGAGCAGCCCTTCGACCACGGTGATCTCGATCCGGGCCTCTTCGGTGACCCGCTTCATGAACTGGACGAACGAGTCGAAGAAGCAGGCGATCTCCTCGATGATCTCCTTGGTCCGCTTCAGCGCGCTGATGCTGACGTTCAGCGACTTGATCGTCAGCTTGATCGTCTCCTCGCGCGACAGCCGGCCTTTCAGCAGCGCGTTGATCCGCACCAGCTTGGCGGCCTGTTCGCGTCGCTCGCGCTCGTAGGCTTCGGCCTTGTCCAGCATCTTCATCTGGATCTCGCGCAGGCCGGCCGCCTCGTCCTTCTGCTCCTGTGACAGCTCGCCCAGGCCCTGGGCCAACGCGTTGAGCGAGGCCTGCAGGCCCGACAGCGCGCCGACCAGGGCCACCACCTTGCTCTCGTCCTCGGTCAGGGTCTGCTTGGCGTCCTTCAGGCGCCCCTTGACGCCCTTGACCACCTCGGAGTCCTCCGGCTGCTCGACGGTCTCCTTGGCGCTGCCGGCCTCGGCGGGCTTGCCCTCCTTCTGCTGGGCCTTGGTGAGGTCCTGGCGCAGGTCGGCGACCTTGTCCTTGCTCTCGGTGACCTTCTGCTCGGCAAGCACGAGCGCCGCCTTCTTGGTGGCGATCTCGCCCTTGGTCTTGAGTACTTGGTCGGTGTTGTCGGTCTCGGTCTTGGGCTTGTCCTCGGGCTTTCCGGCCTGGGTGATCGACTTCATGGTCGCCGCGGCGATCACCGAGCCGCCGCCAGTGGCGCCGGCGCCCAGCGCCATGGCGATGGGCGGCAACGCCGCGGCCACCACCTGGGCGCCGACCTTGATGATCTGCATCACGAACGCCCGCTCCTCGGCCGTCGTCGCGCGCTGCTCGTAGGAGCGGGCCTTGGCCTCGAACTTCCGAACCTCGTCCTGCAGGTCCTTGACCAGCGACTCCATCTGGTCGCGATCGGCCTCGGCTTCGCTGATCTCGGCCAGGACGGCCTTCTGGTCGGCCAGGCGACCGGCCAGCACCTGTTGGCTGTTGCGCGCCGCCGTCGCGGTGTCGGTGATGATGCCGTCGTAGGTCGTGGCGATCTTCGACAGCGCCTCGCGCACGTCGTTCGCCTTCTGCTTGATGTCGGTCGCGGTCGCCAGCAGGTCCTGGGTCAGGAAGCCCTTGATGCCCGCGACGTCGCCGTCGTCCTTGGCGTCCAGCCAGGCCGGCAAGGCCATGTCCAGGAAGGTGATCACGTCGCCGGCCGCATCCACGGCCTCGCTCATCACGCCCTTGCTGGTGCGCTGGGCCCTGAGCAGCCTGTCCATGATCTGCTCGATCTCGACGCGGGTCTGCCCCTCCTCCTGCGGCGTGGTGTTGTAGGCGATGTAGAGCAGGTCGATGGCGTTGTCGGTGTCGGTCTTGGCCCGACGGACATCATAGCGACCTTCGATCTTGGCGACGTAGTGGCCGACGATGGCCGCGTCGGCCTCGGGCAGCGCCAGCGGCTTGACCGCGCGAAGCTTGGCCACCTCGGCGTCGATGGCCTTGGCGATCTTCTCGGCCTTGTTCTCGAAAGGAACGGTGTCGGGCATGGTTTCCCCTTCTCGTATGGACTTCGATGTTCGGCGCTACTTGAAGCAGGCCGATAACTGCTGGGGCGTCAGGACCTTGCCGGCCCTTTCCTGCAAGGACGACGCCTTCTCCTGGACGCCGTCGATCTTGCCCGCGAGGGTCCGGACCAGCCGGGCGGTGCGCGCCCGACCGTCGGCGGTGTCGACGCGCCCGGCGTCGCGGAGCGCGCCGCTGAATTGGCCGAGCAACTCGACGTTCTGCTGAGCTTCGGGCCGCAGGATCGCCAGCGCCGCCTTCAGCCGGCTGATGGACGCCTCGGCGAGGTTGATCTGATCGGTGGTCAGGACGGCGTCGGACACCGCCTCGTTCAGCAGCGTCTGGCTTTGGTCGTAGCGCTCGTTGGCCTTCTGCATGCCGGCGACGGCGTTCGTCATCCGCTGCTCGGCCCTGGCGATCTGGTCGTCGTTGTCGTGGATCTGGCCGATCAGCTTGGCGATCTCCATCGAGAAGTCGCACATGAAGCCGAAGAGAGCCCAGGACTGCTTGCAGCGGCGCAACGCCTCGTCCTTGGCCGCCTTGTAGCGCCGCAGATCGTCAAGATCCGCGGCGAGCTGGCTCACCAGGCCGTGGGCCTCGTTGTATTCGCGCAGGAACCCGTCGTACTCGTCCCGGCGCTGGACCAGTTCGCCCTCCAGCGCCTTCTTGTGGGCCACGAGGGTTCCAAGGCGCAACTGGTCGGCGTCGCGCTGGGCGACCATTGCCGCGTCCTGGGCCTCGAAGCACACGACACGCTCGGCGACGCCGGCTTGCGCGATGCGCGCGCCTTCCAGCCGCTGTTCGAAGGCGGCGATCGCCTCAGGCGTGAGGACGTCGTCGGCGAGTGCGCCGGTGAAGCCAAGGCCCAGGAACAGCGACAGCGACGCCGCCAGGGCCATGGCCACGCGGCGGAAAAGTCCCCCGTCTTCGCCCGGCCGACGTACGGCCGACCTTCCGCCCGATGACGGCCGCGCCATTGATCTCCCCCCGACCCGGCGCGCCCCGCGCACGGCGTCAAATCGCCCCGAAACGATCGTGAGAAAGACGTCCTGAAAGATGGATTTCTGTGAAAATAGTCACGCGCGCCGAGCGACCCACCGGGTTGGCGAAGCGCGCGCGAGGGCTTGGCAGGGCCCTCGCGCGTCTGGCCTCAGTAGCGCCAGGTCAGGGCCAGGCGCAGGGTGCGTCCCGGCGCCGGAACCACCGCCAGCGACAGCGGGTCGAGGTAGTATTCGTCCCCGACGTTGTCGAGATTGGCGTCCAGGGTCACCTGGTCGGTCACCTTGTAGGTGGCGAAGAGGTCGTAGACCGTCGCCTTGCGATAGAGTTGCTGGATCGCCGACAGGCCGACGTTCCACTCCTTGTCGAGCTTGCTGATCGGACCCGAGTTGGCAACCATCCGCCCACCGACGATCAGCCGCTCCTGGAAGAGCCGCGTCCCGACCGTGAGGTTGACGTTGTACTTCGGCGGGTTCTGGGTGTTGGTGTAGGAGCCCTCGAAGCCGCCGGCCACGCAGTCGGGCGTGTTGATCAGCTCGTCGATCCCGCGCTGCTGGCCATAGGCCCGGCGCTCGGCGGCGATGTCGGGCGCGCAGGTCTCGGCCTTGAAGTAGCGGTGGGCCGACAGGTCGGCGAACACCCGGCCCATGTCGTACGAGCCCTGAAGCTCCACGCCCTCGACGTTGAAGCTGTCGACGTTGCGGATCAGGCCGGCCGACAGAGTGCGGTAGTCGCGGGTGATCAGGTCGCGGATGCGGGTGTCGAAATAGGCGACCTTCAGCGCGCCGCGGTCGCCCGCCTTCCAGAGGTCGCGCTGCAGGATGCTGGCGCCGACTTCCCAACTCTTGCTGCGCTCGGGCTTGAGGTCGTCGGTCGGCTTGGCGGCGGTGAACAGACCCAGGGTCGACTCGAACAGGCTCGGCAGCTTCACGCCCTCGGCGTACTTCACGTAGATCAGGCTGTTTTCGGTCGGCTTGTAACTGGCGCTGACCGTGGGCATGAACGCGTCGGCCTTGCGGCGGATCGGCTTGGACCACGTCCAGGACGTCGGCCCCTCCAGGTCCTCGGCCGCGTCGGCGCGGTAGGTCGTCCAGCCCCTGATGTCGCCCACCGTGCCCTTCTCGTAGGGCGAGGCGAACAGCGAGGCCTCGGTGAAGTTGCCCTGCGCATCCGGGAACCAGTAAACCCGCGCCACGCTGGTCAGCGCGCCCGGCCGTGTCGGGTTGGGCATGTAGAAGGTGGTGTCGCGATAACGGCCGATCACCTCGTAGGGTCCTTCGGTGGCCGTGCGGTTGCGGTCGCGGATATCGATGCGGTTGAAGCGCCCCCCGGCCGTCAGCTCCCACTGGTCGTTCGGGGCCCAGGTGACCGAACCGACGAGGCTGTATTCCTTGCGCTCGGCGTTGCGCAGATAGCGGTTGTTGCGCAGGTCCTCTTCCAGGATCGGCGAGTTGGGGCCGGGCTTGATGTCCTCGCTGGTGAACGAGCCGCCGTAGGTGAAGTCCAGGCGGCCAAGGCCGGTGAACACCCGCGAGGTGTTGGTCACGTCGCCCCCGAAGCGCTCGATGGAGAGCTCGTTCCAATAGGCGTCGCGATAGCCGTCCTCGGTGTTGAAGGTCGGGCCGTCGTACCACTGGGTCGGCCGGTCGAGGAACCAGGGGGTGACGCCGGTCAGGCCGTTGTAGGCCAGGCTCTCGGCCTTGGTGAGCCAGAGGTTGGCCTTCAGGTCGATCAGGTCGTTGGCCGGTCGGTAGCGATAGCGCAGGTTATAGGCGTCCAAGTCCATGTGGCCCAGCGCCCACTGCGGCACGCGCTCTCGGTTCACGCGGATGATCTGCGAGGCCATGATCTCGCCCTGGCGACCGTCGAAGTGGCGGTAGCCGGCCTCCAGCACCTGATCGTCGCTGATCTTCCAGGTTCCCTTCAGCAGGAAGGATTCCGAGCTGTTGGAGGTGTTGAAGACCTCGGTCTTGGCCGGATTCAGGGTCGCCAGCAGGCCACGGCCCGTCGGGAAGCCCTCGTAGCCTTCGGAACCGGAGAAGTAGTTGCCGTTCTCGCGCTTGGCGTAGGCGGCCACCAGGTCGAACCGGTCCCAGCTCTTGGCCACGGCGAGGTTGTAGAAGTGACTGCCCGGGCGGGTGATGTCGTTTCGGCTGGGGTTCTGGAAGGCGCTCCAGGCCGGCAGGTCCTTGGTGCTGGCGTCGGAGATCCCGGCCCGCACGCGCACGCCGAAGTCCTTGCCGGCGCGCAGGATGTCGGCGGCCTTCAGGGTGTCCATGACCACCACGCCGCCGATGCCGCCCGAGGCGTTGGCCTCAAGGCTTGGGCCCTTGGTGATGCTGACGCTGCTGATCAGGTCGGGGTCGAGATAGTTGCGCTGCGACTGGCCGGCATAGCCGCGATAGGTGTCGATGGTCGACTGGCCGCCGTCGATGACGACGGGAATGCGGCCCTGCCCCTGCACGCCGCGGATGTTGAGGTCCAGCGCGTTGGCCGAGCGCGGATCGCCGGCGGTCACCCCGGCCACGCCCTTGACCATGTCGGCCACCGACGCGCCGCGAAATCGCTCCAGCGTCTCGCGGGCGATGTAGGCGGACGAGCGCGCCTTGGAATAGACGGCGTCGGCGCGCGCCTGGTCGCTTTCCTCGTCGGCGAACGGCGCGCCGGACACTCCGTCCTGCCCCGCGCCGGCCACGTCGCCTTGCACGCGCAGCGCGCCCAGCTGCGTCGCCCCCTCGGCGGTCGGCGCCGGCGACAGCGTCAGGACGTCGCCCTGGATGCGGTAGGTCAGGCCGGTGCCGGCCAGCAGGCGGCTGACGGCTTCGTTCGCCGACAGGCGGCCCGAGACCGCGCCCGAAGTGCGCCCCCGGGCCAGGGCGGCCGGAACGCTGACTTGCAGGCCGGATTGGCGACCAAAGGCGGTCAGCGCCGAAGGCAGCGGCTGGGCGGGGATGTCATAGGCGCGCTGGGCGCTTTCCTGGGCGAAGGCGGGCATGGCCGCGCCCGTCCCGGCCAGCGCCGTCGTCAGCATCAGCGCCACCGCCAGCGCCGCCTGCCGACCGCCCGTGCGCACTCGATTGGAAAACCCCACTACCGTCTCCGAAACTTGCGAAAAACTAAAGATTGCGACGCATGTGCAATCTGTTCTCCTCAATCGACGGCGCAGGGCCGGCTTTTTCCGAAAAAAGTTCGCGACATCTGCTCCGGGAGGAATTTTCCTCACCGAAACAATTCCTTGCGAGCGTCAGCGCTCGGAGATCACCAGGATCCAGGGCGTCACCCGGCTGACCTCCAGGTCATAGGCCTGAGCCAGGGCGCTGGTCACCGCCTCGGGGTCGCGCAGATTGTAGACGCCCGTCACCCGGCGCTCGGAAAGCGCCCTGCCCCGTACCAGGACGACGTCGCGGGTCCAGGGACGCAGAGACCGCACAACGTCGCCGATCGCGCCGTTCTCGACCACCATCTGGCCGTCTCGCCAGGCCGCCACGGCGTTCGGATCGGCCGGCGCGCTCAGGAACCGGCCATCGACCCCCACGGCGACGCCGCGGCCGGCCGGCACGCGCTCCATCCCCTGGACCCGTCGCGAGGTCACGCCCACCAGCCCCCGCTGCACCACCACCCCCGGCGCTTCGGCGTCGACCTCGAAGGCCGTGCCCAGCACCTCGGCGGCGACGTCGCGCGAGGCCACCTTGAACGGTCGCGAGGGATCGTGGCGGACGTCGAACCAGGCCCGTCCCTGGACCAGTTTCAGGTCGCGCCGGCCGGCCGAATAGTCCACCGCCAGCGCTGACTCCGGCGCCAGGCTGACCAGGCTGCCATCCTCCAGCCGCACCTGCCGCACCTCGCCGACGCCGGTGACGTAGTCCGACTGCAACCGGACGAGCGCTCCTGGCGCCAGCACGGCGACAACCAGCGCCGCGGCCGAGGCCGCCAGGGTCGCGACCAGCCGGCGTCGACCAGGATTTCGGCTCGCCGCCCGCCGCTCGCGACGCGCGCCGGCGACTATCCGCCCCTCCCCGCCAGGCAGCCGCGCCCAGCGGCCGGCATGAACAGGCGGGACGTCGCCGATGGCGGCATAGACGCCGGAGGCCTCTTCCCAGGCCCGCGCCCTGCCGGGATGACCGGCGCGCCAGGCCTCGAACCGCGCGACGAGCTTGGCGTTCTCAGGCTCCTCGTGGAGGGCCAGCAGCCACTCCAGGGCTTCGGCGTCCGCGCGCGCGACGTCTTGCTCGGCCATTCGGTCAGGTTCCTGCGGCCCGGACGGCCGTTCGTTGCAATAGACGTTCGAGCATCGGGTTTTTCCGAAATCCGGTTCAGCGCCGCCGAAGCCGGTCGCGGCAATGGGCCACCCCGTCGACCACCAGCTGGTGCGCCGCCGAGGTCGAGATCCCCAGCTCGGCGGCGATCTCGCGCAGCTTGGCGCCGCCCAGGCGGTGCATCTCGACGGCGATCCGCGTCCGTTCAGGCAGCTCCGCCATGGCCGCCAGCAGGCGCTCGTAATCGTCGCGCGCCAGGGCGGCGGCTTCGGGCGACGGCTGCTCGTCGCGCGCGCCCTCGATCAGGGGCTCGGGATCTTCGGCGTACCGACGGCTGTCTCGCCGCCCCTGCCTGCGGCCGTCGAGCGCCAGGTTGCGGACGATGCGGAAGAGGTAGCGCCCGGGATCCTCGAGCAGCCGCCTGGTCAGCGCCTGGCCAAGGCGCAGATAGGCCTCCTGCACCAGATCCTCGGCCTGGTCGCGGTCGCCGGTGATGGTCTGGACGTAGCGAACCAGCCCGTCACGATGGGCCAGATAGTGCGAGCGGATCATCTTCTTCTGCGTCACGCACCCGCCAGACAGACGAAAACGCCCGGATCGCGGGCGCGCCACCGGCGGCCGACGCCGGAGCGCGGCCCTTATCACTTGAGAATAACTCGCAACAAGACTTGTCTTGCGCCGCGATCCCTGGCACGCAGGCCCGCGAAGCCGACGAAAACGAAAAGATCGGAGCGCTCGTGCGATTTTCTTTCGGAAAGCGGCGGGCCTGAACCGTCATTCCCTCGTGAGGCGCGAATGCGATGCGATCGCCGACGCGCCCCGAAGCTCCCGACGCTCCGGAAGGCCCCATGAACGCACACGTCTCGATCCACGACCCGTCCCGCGCCAAGCGGCTCAAGGCCCGCACCCACAGCACCCATGAGGCGCTCGACAGCCGCATCATGTCGCTGGAGCCGTTCCGCGACCGCGATCGCTACGGCCGGTTCCTGAAGGCGCAGTGGGGCTTCCATCGCGAGATCGACGCGCTCTACACGCACCGGGACCTCGTCGCCCTCGTGCCGGACCTGCCCGAGCGTCGCCGGCTGGACCTGATCGCCCAGGACATCCAGGACCTTGGCCAGCCCGCGCCCAGCGCCGACACCGCGCCGGTCTTCGGACAGGGGCCCGTCGACGCCGCCGAAGCCTTCGGCTGGCTGTACGTGGCCGAGGGCTCGAACCTCGGCGCGGCCTTCCTGCTCAAGGCCGCCGCCACCTTGGAGCTCGACGAAACCTTCGGCGCCCGTCACCTGGCGCCGCATCCGGAAGGTCGCGGCCGTCATTGGCGCGGCTTCGTCGCGGCGCTCGACGGCCTGCCCTTCGGTGATGTCGAGGAGACCCGCGCCGTCGACGGCGCGGCCGCCGCCTTCCGCCGGGTGCGGGGACTGGTCGATGACGCCTTCGCCTGAGGACGCCCCCGTCCGGCCACGCCTGGCCCGCTGGATCTGGCTGGTCCTCGGCCTGTCCTGCGTCGCCCTCGGCTTCATCGGCGCCGTCGTGCCGCTGATGCCGACGACGGTGTTCCTGATCATGGCCGCCGGCTGTTTCGCCAAGTCCTCGCCCAGGCTGGAAGCCTGGCTGCTGGATCATCCGCGCTTCGGGCCGACCTTGCGCGCCTGGCGCCGGGACCGCGCCATCCCGCCGGCCGCCAAGCTGATGGCCTGCGGCGGCATGGCCATGGGCCTGGCGATCTTCTGGTGGGGCGCCCATCCCAAGTTGCCGCTGCTGCTGGTCGTGGCGACGATCATCGGAGCCTGCGCGGCCTATGTGGTCTCGCGTCCGTCGCGGGGCGCGCAGGGGTGAAGCCGATCGCCCTGGCCAGGCAGGAGCCGGCGTCGTTCCAGGGCGCGCCGATCTCCGCGCCGCTCGTGCTGGACCGCGTCTCGTCCCGGCGCGGGTCGCGGACCGCGACCGGCGTGGCGCTGTCGGTCGCCCTGCACGGAGCGCTGGCCGGCGCGATCCTGTTCGGCGGCTTCGCCCCCGCCCTGATAATCCCGCCACCCGCCGCTCCAATGATCGTGGCGCTGGAGACCACCTCGCCGCCGGTTCCGCAACTGGAGGTCCCGCCAGGTCCCCAGCAGCAAGAGCGCCAGGCCGCGCGGCCGATGCCGCCCAAGCCCCCGCCCGTCAAGACCGCCCAGGCCTCGCCTGAGCCCATGTTCTTCACGCCGCCTCGCCCCAGCGCGCCCGTCGATCCAGGGCCGGCCGCTCCGCAGACGACCGCCCCGCCGGTGCAGCCGGCGCCGGTGGCGGTGCGGGCCGCCAGCAACGCGGTCGCCACCTGGGAGGGTCAGGTGCTGGCCGCGCTGGAGAAGACGCGCCGCTATCCGCCGGCCGCCCAGGCCCGTCGCCAACAGGGCGTCGCCCATGTGCGCTTCCGAATGAACCGCGGCGGCAAGGTGCTGTGGGCGCGCCTTGAGCGCTCGTCCGGCTTCGGCGAACTCGACCGCGCCGCGGTGGAGACGCCCAAGCGCGCCCAGCCCCTGCCCCAGATCCCAGCCGACCGTCCCGACGAGGTCGAACTGGTCGTGCCGGTGGAGTTCTTCCTGGCCCGCTCCTGAGGCCAGTCCCGCCTAGAGCTTCACCACGACGCCCCGGCGGTACATCACCCATCCCAGCAGCCAGCACACCAGCATGTAGGCGAGCGCGCAGAGCAGCGAGCCCAGCCCGCCCGGCGCGATCGCCTGGAAGACATGCACGCCCACCCACTCGTAGGGGTCCTGCCCTGGGGCGACGTCGAACTGGCGCAGGGTTATTACGAACAACTCCGAGAACAGGTAGATCACCAGCGGATTGAGGCCGAACACCTGGAAGAAGCGGGTGGCCGCGTTCGGTTCGCGCCCCTCCAGCAGGGCCGCAAGGGCGGCCAGCAGGATCAGGTCCAGCCCCACGGTCAGCAGCACGAAGCTGCCGGTCCAGAGCTTCTTGGCGATCGGGAACCATGGGTTCCAGGCCAGGGCCGCCAGGACCAGCACGCCGCCGAGGCCCGCCATGCGGATCAGGGTCTTGCGGGTGTCGCTCGCCTGGCGCAGGGCGCGGGCGGCCAGATAGCCGGCCAGCACGTTCACCGTGGCCGGCAGCGTGCCCAACAGGCCCTCGGGGTCGAACCCGCCGTCCTTGCGGTACAGGTGGTCGCGGCCGACGACCAGCAGGTCGAGCTTGGTGCCCGCATTGCCGAGCTTGGAATAGGGATCGCCATCGCCGAACCCCAGCAGGATCGCCCAGTAACCCAGCAACAGCCCGCCGCAGAGCGCCAGGATCCAGCGCGGCGACAGGAACCGCGCGGCGAAGGCGGCTATGGCGTAGCACAGGGCGATACGCTGCATCACGCCCATCACCCGGGTCTGGGAGAAGGGGCTGAGCGCCCAGTGTCCGTCCACGTGATGCACGAACGGGTACCAGTACATCAGAAAGCCGAGCAGGAAGATCAGCGCCGCGCGCTTGAGCACCTTGCCCGTGAAGGCCGGCAGCGGGACCGGCCGCGAGAAGGCGAAGGCCATCGAACAGCCGACGGCGAACAGGAACGAGGGAAACACCGCGTCCGCCGCCGTAAAGCCGAACCACTTGGCGTGGACCAGCTGTTCGAACGGACGCGCCCCCGGTCCCGCCGTGTTGACCACGATCATCAGGCAGACGGTCAGGCCACGGAAGACGTCCAGCGACAGGAAGCGAGGAGCCGGCTTGCTCATGATCCGCTCCTAAGCCCGGTCGATGCGCGCGAGCAGCGCGCCGACCCCGGCGACGGGGTCGGCCGGCCGGGCCCGGCGATAGGCGACCTCGGCGGCGACCCAGGCCTTCTCCCAGGCGATACCGTCCTTGACCACGGCCGCCTCGTCGAACGGACCGCTCCCGGCCGCCTTCAGGGCGTCGAGGAAGCGGCCCCAGCGCGGCAGATAGAAGTCGGCATAGAGCCCCTGCCAAGCCTTGGATGCGTAGTCGTTGAGGTTGCCCTCCCCGCCCCAGATCGTGACCTGGGCCTTGGCGTTGGCCACGTAGGCGGCCTTGTCGGCCGGGGTGTCGCCATAGGCGCGGGCGTCGTCGATCCAGGTGGCCAGGGTCTCGGGCTGCACGCCCAGCAGGGCGTCGACCGCCAGGGCCAGATCCTCGACCTTGCGCCGGGCGATATCGCCGCCGGCCGCATCGCCCTTGCGATAGGCGGCCACGGCCGCCTGCAACTGGACATCGATCTCCAGGCTGGCCAGCTGGCGCGCCGCATCGACCAGGTCGAGCACGAACAGCGGCTCGTTCGCATAGGCCGGGGCCAGCGCCGCCAGGCCCCGGACGGCGGCGTCGAGCTTGCCACGGTCGCCCGGGTGGCCCGGGAACTCGCCGATGGTCGCCGTCGGGCGCTTGAAGAAGAGATAGGCGCCGGCCTTGCTCTTCCACCAGCGCGAGCTCCAGTAGCGGGTCGAATAGGCGCCCTGGACCAGCAGCGTCATCGCCGCGTCGAGTTCGGGGCTCGTCCTGCCATAGCGCGCCTTCGAACGGCTCGACAGCCAGGCGGCTGTGGAGGCCCCTCCTCCGTTCCAGGCCAGGTCATAGGTCGCCTCGTAGACGATCGAATTGTTGTGCAGCCCCTCGGGGAACATGCCGAAGCCCGACAGCTTGCCGGTGTCGCGGCTGGCGACCAGGCCGGCGATGTCGGCGCGGTAGTAGTCGAGGTCGCCATAGACCGGATTGCTGCCGCCGTAGTTATGGACGTAGCCGTAGATCCACGGCTTGCCGCCGAAGGCCTTGGCGTTCTTCCAGACGGCCGGATAGCGGTCGTTGCCGATGTCGAGGATCATCAGCCTGTTGTCGGGCACGCGGCCGAGATAGGCGCTGATCGCCGCCGGATCCCAGAAATGGCTGTCGGCCCCGAACAGCCAGCCCTGCATCACCCACACCGCGTCCGGCCGAGCCTGACGGATGGAGTCGTAGATGGCCTTGCCATAGGCGGCCAGGCGCTCGGCCTTCAGGGCCGGATCGACCTCGACCTTGGTCTTGGTCGCCGCCGTGTTGGCGGCGCCGTCGCCATAGGCCGCGTCGCGCGCATCGGCCCCGTCCGCGTTGATTGGCGGCAGCATCTCGTTGAAGGAGTCGGCGAGGTAGTAGGTCCCCGCGCCGTAGGTCTTCGTGTAGAGCGCCAGGAACCGGCCGGCGATCCTGGCGAACAGCGGGTCGGCCGGGTCCAGCCAGTAGGTCTCGTGGAAGCCTTCCCACGGCCGCATGCGGTAAATCTTCGCCTGCGGATGCTTGGCCGCGAAGGCCTTGGGCACATAGCCGCCGAAGGCCGGCAGGATCGGCGTCATGCCCAGGTCCCGCATCCGCCCCAGGATCCTGACCTGCAGGTCCTTCTTCTTGTCGATCCAGGCCGTCGGCAGCGGGGCGGCGTAGCCCTCGATGTTGCCCATGCGGTGCCAGGGCGTGAAGGCCGCGCCAGAGAAATAGTCGGCCAGCTCGGCCTCGCTGAGGCCGAACTCGCGCCACAGGGCCCGCCAGACATGTTCCTGGCCTTCCATGGCCAGCGGCATGTCGACGCCGTGGACCGCCATCCAGTCGATCTCGCGGCTCCAGCGGTCCCAACCCCACCAGGGCGTGGTGTAGCCGTAAGTGCAGGTGTTGAGGTAGGCGCGATGGGCGAACGGGCTCTCCACCCGGCCCGTATCCGCGTCGGGCAGGCGTGACGGCAGCGCGACCCGGTCGCCCTCCCAGCTGACCTGCGCCGCACCGGCCTCCTTGAGGTAGGCGTAGGCGCCCCGCACCAGCGCCACCGGCGTGTCGCCGCTGATCGCCAGCTTGCCGCCTGTGGCCCGCACGGCGTACCAGGGCTTCTCGCTTGCGGCCGATGCGAGCGTCAGGTCGATCGTGTCGGCGCGCGCGCCGAACCGCCGCTTCAGGACCGCCCGCGCCGCGTCGAGCCCGCTTTCACCGCGCGTCGCCGCATTCGCCAACCCAGGCATGGAGGCCATGGCGACGGCGGCGAGGGCCTGCTTCAGGGTCTGGCGACGCGAGGGTCGAAACGACATCGAGACAACTCTTCTTCTGAAACGAAAATCTGGTCGCCGCCCAGGAGTCAGGCGGCGACCAGCAGTTGCGCCGCACGGACGGCGTCTCCGGGGAGGGAGATCGGGAGCTACATCTTGTACTGGAACGACAGGTAGTAGCTGGGGCCGGTGACCGAGGTCATCTGCCAGCGGCTCTTGTCGAGCAGGTAGGCCTTCTCCTGGGCGTTGTTGATGTTCATCGCCGCGAAGGACAGGCTCAGGCGTTCATTGATGTTGTAGCCGAGGTTCAGGTCGAACTGGGTGCGCGAGGCGACCGTGTGGCCCAGCGGGCCGGAGAAGAAGCTCTCCACCGAGGTCTGATCGTAGGCGCTGCGGTAGTTGGCCGACAGACGCGCGCTGAAGGTCTGGTTCTCCCAATAGACCGTGCCGTTGGCGGTGTGCTCCGACAGGTTGGCCAGCTTGAAGCCCGTCACCGAGGTCGCCGGATTGACGTGGGTGTAGTTGGCGATCAGGCCGAAGCCCTCGATCGGCAGCCAGGCGTCGAGCGACTGCTGCCAGTTCACCTCGTAGCCGTGGATGTCGACCGTGCGGCCGTCGTTGAAGCTCTGGGTGATGTTGTAGGTGTCGCCAGTGCTCGACAGGCAGACGCCGCTGCTGTCCTTGGTCAGGGCCGTGCCCTCGTACGACGCCGGGCAGGTCAGCGAGGTGTAGACGCCGTTCTTAACCTTCTTGGAGAAGAAGCCGGCCGACAGGCCGTTGCCCGCCCCGTAGTACCACTCAAGGGTCACGTCGATCTGGTTGGCCGTCATCGGGTTCAGGTCGCCCTGGCCGATGGCGATCGAGTAGACGCGGTGGCCGGTGGTGTCGACGGCGCTGGTCACGGTGGTGGCCAGCTGGTTGCTGGAGTCGATAATCGGACGCACCAGCACCTTGGCGGCGGCGAAGCGCAGCAGCAGGTTGTCGGTCAGGTCGACGCTGATGTTCGCCGACGGCAGCACGTTGTCGTACGACTTCTTGGTCGTGTAGGTCCCGGCGACCAGCTTGACCTCGGTGTTGCGCGGGTTGGCCGCGCCGCCGATGTAGCCTTCCACCGTCTGGTCGGTGCTCTCGCTGCGGACGCCGAAATTGCCGCGGAAGGTGCGCGAGAAGATTTCGCCCTTCAGGTTGGCCATGGCGTAGAACGAGGTCAGGTCGCGCTCGACGCGATAGGTGCCCGCCGGGTCGAAGGCCTCGTAGACGCTGATCCCCTGCGCCTTCAGCGCGTCGCGATAGGCGTCGAGGTTGGGCGACACCCAGGTCGACGGCAGGGTCATCCCGCCGTCGAGGAAGTTGCTGACGGTGATGCCGGTGGCGGCCATGGTCGGCGACCACGAGGCCGGAATGCTGTCCGAACCGTCCCTGCGCACGACGTAGCGCTTGAGCACCTCATGGCGGATCTTGGCCCCGGCCTGCACCGACTCCAGGATGCCGAAGTTCAGGAACCGCTTGGCGTCGAACTGGCCGGCGTCCTCGTAGGAGTCGATCGTGCGGTAAGCGCCGTTCGGATAGGTGTTCCGCACCAGGGTCGCAGGATTGTACTGGGCGGTGTCGCTCAGCGCCGTCGAGGTCGTGAAGACGATGTTCTTCGGATTGCTGATGTCCACCGTCGCGCTCGGGATGTTGACCCCGAGGATCGCCGCCTCCTCGTTGAAGATGGCGTGGCCGCGCGAATAGTGGGCGACGGCCTTCAGGTCCCAGTCCTCGAAGCCGGTCCAGCGGGCGCTGGTGGTGAAGGCGCCGGTCGACTGCGGACGGGTCTCGTGCTGGTGGTTGTTCTCCAGGCGGAAGTTGCTGACCCGCACCTGGGTGGCGGTGTTGTTGGCGGTCGCCAGGGTCGTGACGTTCGAGGCCGACGGCGTCGTGAACAGGAAGACCTGCTGGTGCAGCTCCTGCGTCGTCTCGTCCTTGGCGTAGGTGGCGATGGCGTCGACCTCCAGCCCGTCGATCGGCTTGAACTGGATGGCGCCGTTGATCATGCTGCGCTTGGTCTCGCGGTCGATCCGGCGGTAACGCAGGCGGGCGGGCGTGTAGGCGCCGCTGTTCACCGTCCAGCGGTCCATCCAGAGATAGTCGCCGCGGTCCTTGAGCTCCTGGTAGCCGGCGCCGAGGAAGACCCCGATCTTGTCGTCGAGGAAGTGGTCGACATAGGTCGCGCCGTACTTGCCCGTCGGGCTGCCGCCGATCAGCTCCTGCTGCTGCAGCTTGCCGGCGAAGATCAGCTGGCGGCCCTTCACGTTGAACGGATGGACGGTGTCGATGTTGACCGTACCGGCCAGGCCGCCCGCGTCCATGTCGGCGGTGGGCGACTTGTAGACCTGGATGCCCGAGGCCAGCTCGGTCTGGATGACGTCGTAGCGGAAGCCGTCGGTGAAGTTCGAGCTCTTGAAGGTCTGGCCGTTGACCGTGGTCAGGGCGTACTGCGGCCCCAGGCCCCGGATGCTGATCGTCGAGCCACGACCGTTGATGTTGGAGATCTGCACGCCCGGAATGCGCTGGATGGCCTCGGCGATGTTTTCGGACGGGAACTTGCCGATGTCCTCGGCCGAGATGCCGTCCGACACGCGCACGTCGTTGCGCTTGGTGTCGAGCGCCGTGGCCAGGCTGCGGCGGAAGGCGGTGACTACCACCTCGTCGACGGCCTCGCTGGGCGCCGGTTCGGGCGCGGCCTGGGCCAGCGCCGAACCCGCGAAGCTGGCGCCGGCCAGCAGGGCCAGCACGAAGGCCTTGCGCAGCGCGTCGGGCCGGGAAGTCGTAAGCTTGTGACCGATCATGATGCTATCCCCTCAAGCGGACGCGGCGCGCGCGCCCAGTGAGCGCCGCTCCCCCGCGGCGCCGTTTTGGGCAGACCATTTGAAGACCTTTTTTCGCTGCCCACTTGAACCGTAGGCGCCGCCTGGAAGGCGGTCAAAGCTTGCAACCTGCTCTAATGCTTGAATTTAACAGCAGACTGCCGGATAGGCGCCGGTGGCTTCGGGCTCAACCGCCGCGCAACCGCTGCCAAGGCAATAAATAAGAGCATTATCAATGCATTGACTGCATTCTGCACGCACATCCACGCACGAGGCATAATACCAATTTAATGCCTTTTTTGCGACCATTCGCGCATAGCGAGCGCGACCCGCGCAGCCGTGGCGCGCAATTGACCGACCATCGCTCGCCCAGCTTGCAACCAAGCCCAAAAAAGCAAGACGCCCGCGCTCCGATCCGATCGGAACGCGGGCGTCGATGCCCCGAGTCGCGGCGCCGTGGCTAGCGGGCGACGCCCTTGGCTAGCGCCGTGCAGACGCCTTCTGCATTGGGCCCGAGCACCAGATGCACCACCGGCCCGTCGAGGCGGACCAGCGCCCGCACGCCGGCGGCCTTGAGGGCCGCCTCGTCGAGCTTGTCGGGATCGGCCAGTTCCAGGCGCAG
>NZ_JBAKFV010000028.1:0-28030 GCF_036889365.1 Caulobacter sp. CCNWLW153 | reverse complement strand
TCGTCGAGCGCCGTGGGTTTCAGAAAAAGCCTGGGTCCCCGCTTTCGCGGGGATTTTACGGGGAAAGATGGCCGGCCCGGCGAAAGCTGAAAACGTCCCCCCTCCGGCCCTCCGGGCCACCTCCCCCGGGGGGGGGGGAGGATCTATTCCACCGCCGCCAGCACCTTGCGGATGGTCTCGACGACCTGGTCGATCTGGCCTTCCTCGATGATCAGCGGCGGGGAGAGGGCGATGATGTCGCCGGTGACGCGGATCAGCAGGCCCTGGTCGAAGGCGGCTTCGAAGGCTTCCATCGCCCGGGCGGTCGGCGCGCCGGCGCGGGGGGATAGCTCGACGCCGGCGATCAGGCCGAAGTCGCGGATGTCGACGACGTGGCGGGCGTCGGCCAGCGAATGGACGGCGGCGCGCCAATAGGGCTCCAGCGCCAGGGCGCGCTCGAACAGGCCTTCGCCCTGGTAGATCTCCAGCGTAGCCAAGCCCGCCGCGCAGGCCAGCGGGTGGCCCGAATAGGTGTAGCCGTGGAAGAGCTCGATCGGCGCGTCGGCGCCGTCGAGCATGGTGTCGTAGATCGCCGTGCTGGCGGCCACCGCGCCGGCCGGCACGGCGGCGTTGGTCAGGCCCTTGGCCATGCAGATCATGTCGGGGGTCACGCCGAAGCGGTCGGCCGCGAACGGGGCGCCGACCCGGCCGAAACCAGTGATCACCTCGTCGAAGATCAGCAGGATGTCGTGGCGGTCGCAGATCGCCCGCAGCTTTTGCAGATAGCCCTCGGGCGGCACGAGCACGCCGGTCGAGCAGGCGACGGGCTCGACGATGACGGCGGCGATGTTGGAGGCGTCGTGCAGGGCGACGATGCGCTCCAGGTCGTCGGCCAGGTGCGCGCCGTGCCTGGGCAGCCCCTGGCTGAACAGGTTTTCAGGCAGGCCGTGTGTGTGGGGCAGATGGTCGGCGCCGGTGAGCAGGGACCCGAAATACATGCGGTTCTTGGGGATGCCGCCAACCGAGATCCCACCGAAGCCGACGCCGTGATAGCCCCGTTCGCGGCCGATCAGCCGGGTCTTGGTCCCCTTGCCGCGGCCGCGGTGATAGGCCAGCGCGATCTTCAGGGCGGTGTCGACCGCCTCCGAACCGCTGTTGGTGAAGAAGATCCGGTCCAGCCCCTTGGGCGTCATCTGGGCCAGGCGCGAGGCGAAGGTGAAGGCCAGCGGATGGCCGAGGTTGAAGCTCGGCGCATAGTCCATCTCGCCGGCCTGCCTGCGGATCGCCTCGGTGATCGGCTCGCGGCCGTGGCCGGCGTTGACGCACCACAGGCCCGAGGTGGCGTCGAGGATCTGGCGTCCGTCGGGCGTCGTGTAGTGCATGCCCTTGGCGCCGCCCAGCAGGCGCGGATTGGCCTTGAACCGCCGGTTGGGCGTGAACGGCATCCAGTAGGCGTCGAGGTCGTTGGCGGCCATGGCGTCTCTCTTCGCTAGGCTTGCATTGTGATCGCAATTATCGGCTAGCTGGCAACCCCTGAATGCATCGGGGAGAGGAGGGGAGATGGCAGAGCCGAAACCGCGCCGCTCCCTGGCCGATTCCACGGCGGTGCATGACCAGGTCTACGACTCCATTCGCCAGGCCCTGATCACCGGCAAGATCGCGCCGGGCGTGGGCGTTTCCCTGCGCAGCCTGGCGGCCGAGCTGGGGGTTTCGCCGATGCCGGTGCGCGACGCGGTGCGCCGTCTCGTGGCCGAGCGGGCCCTGGCGATCAACCCCGGCAACAAGCGCCTGTCCGTGCCCTCGCTGAGCGCCGAACGGCTGGAGCAGCTGGAGCTGGCGCGTCAATGGATCGAGCCGGAACTGGCCGCCCGCGCCGCGCCCAGGGCCGACGAGGCCTTGGTGCGCAAGCTGAAGGCCATCGACCAGGACCTGGAAGAGGCCCTGCGGGTGGGCGACGTCGACCGCTACATGGTGGCCAACCACGCCTTCCATTTCGCCATCTACGAGCGGGCCGGGGCCGAGGTGCTGCTGGCCATGGCCGGCGGGCTGTGGCTGCAGATCGGGCCGTTCATGCGGGTGGTGTTCGGCAGGGTGGGCACCGGCAGCCTGCCGGCCGACCGCCACGCCGAGGCGATGGACGCCCTGAAGGCCCGCGACGCCGAGGGCGCCCGCCGGGCCATCGCCGCTGACCTGTCCGAAGGCATGGACAAGATGCGCGCGGCGGTCGAGGCCGGCGCCGGCTTGACAGTCGCTCCGGCGGGGCAAACTGTGATCACAGTTTCATGAGGCAGGACGTGAGCGTTCCCGCATCCATCTCCGAACAGCTGAGCCGCCTGGCCCTTCCCGGCCGGGCGGTGATCGACGGCGCGCTGGTCGGCGCGGCCTCGGGCGGAACCTTCGACAATGTCGGGCCGCGCAACGGGGCGGTGCTGAACGCCGTGGCCGCCTGCGACGTCGCCGACGTCGAGCGGGCCGTGGCCGCAGCCCGCGCCGCCTTCGAGGACGGCCGCTGGCGTGACCTGCATCCGCGCCAGAAG
The DNA here is from genome assembly GCF_036889365.1 of Caulobacter sp. CCNWLW153. NCBI lineage: Bacteria > Pseudomonadati > Pseudomonadota > Alphaproteobacteria > Caulobacterales > Caulobacteraceae > Caulobacter > Caulobacter sp. CCNWLW153. The sequence goes on along the minus strand of NZ_JBAKFV010000028.1, from coordinate 25,514 downwards.
AAGAAGGTGCTGTTCCGGCTGGCCGAGCTGATGGAGCGCGACGCCGAGGACCTGGCCCTGCTGGAGAGCCTGGACGTCGGCAAGCCGATCCGCGATGCGCGCAGCGTGGACATTCCCCTCGCGATCAACACCACCCGCTGGTACGCCGAGGCGCTGGACAAGGTCTATGGCGAGGTCGGCGCCTCGCCGGCCGATCGCCTGAGCTTCGCCACCCACGAGCCGCTGGGCGTGATCGGGGCCATCGTGCCGTGGAACTTCCCGCTGCACATGGCGATGTGGAAGGTCGCGCCGGCCCTGGCGATGGGCAATTCCGTCGTCCTCAAGCCCGCCGAGCAGTCGCCGCTGACGGCGCTGAAGCTGGGCGAGCTGGCCCTTGAAGCCGGGCTCCCGGCAGGGGTGCTGAACGTCGTGCCGGGCTTCGGGGCGATCGCCGGCCAGGCCCTGGCGCGGTCGATGGACGTCGACATGATCGCCTTCACCGGCTCGGGCCCCACCGGCCGGCGGCTGATGGAATATGCCGCGCAGAGCAACCTCAAGCGCGTGTCGCTGGAACTGGGCGGCAAGTCGCCCCAGATCGTCTTCGCCGACTGCCCGGACCTGGACGCGGCCGCCCAGGCCGCCGCCTGGGGCGTGTTCTACAACCAGGGCGAGGTCTGCACGGCGGCTTCGCGCCTGCTGGTCGAGGCCTCGATCAAGGACGCGTTCCTTGAGAAGGTGGTGGCGGTGGCGCGCACGATCCAGGTCGGCGATCCGCTGGATCCGCAGACCGGCTTCGGGGCCATGGTCAGCGAGCGGCAGATGCAGACCGCGCTTTCCTATATCGACAAGGCCCGCGAGGAGGGCGGCGCGCCGGTGCTGGGCGGCGCCCAGGTGCGGATCGAGACCGGCGGCTTCTATCTGGAGCCGACCATCTTCGACGGCGTGCGGCCTTCGCACAGACTGGCCAGGGAGGAAGTGTTCGGCCCGGTGCTGGGCGTCATGACCTTCACCGGCGAGGACGAGGCCTTCGCCCTGGCCAACGACACCGTCTACGGCCTGGCCGCCGGCCTGTGGACCAGCGACATCAACCGCGGCCTGAAGGGGGCGCGGAAGCTGAAAGCCGGCCTGGTCTGGGTCAACGGCTGGGACGCCTGCGACATCACCATGCCGTTCGGGGGCTTCAAGCAGTCGGGCTTCGGCCGTGACCGCAGCCTTCATGCGTTGCACAAGTACGCCGACCTGAAGTCGGTGTCCGTAACGCTGAGGTAGCCCATGACCGCCCTGAACCTTGTCGAAACCGAAGCCTTCATCGACGGCCTGTGGATCGAGGGCGAGGCGACCTTCGACGTCACCAATCCGGCCGACGGCGCGCTGATCGCCAGGGTGGCCGACCTGGGGGCGGGCGAGACGCGGATCGCCATCGAGGCGGCGCACCGGGCGTTCCCGGCCTGGGCGGCCAGGACGGCCAAGGAGCGGGGCGCGATCCTGCGCCGGTGGAGCGACCTGATGCTCGCCCACGCCGACGACCTGGCCCGGCTGATGACGGCCGAGCAGGGCAAGCCGCTGGCCGAGTCGAAGGGCGAGGTCTCGTATGGAGCCAGCTTCATCGACTGGTTCGCCGAGGAGGCCAAGCGCGGCTACGGCCACACCATCCCGACGCCGGATCCGAAGAAGCGCCTGGCCTCGATCAAGCAGCCGATCGGCGTGTGCGCGGCGATCGCGCCATGGAACTTCCCGATCGCCATGATCACCCGCAAGGTCGGCCCGGCCCTGGCGGCCGGCTGCACCGTCGTGGTCAAGCCGGCGGCCGAGACGCCGCTGTGCGCCCTGGCCATCGCCCGCCTCGCCGTCGAGGCCGGCGTGCCGGCCGGTGTGCTCAACGTCGTCACCGGCACGGACGCCAGCGCCATCGGCAAGGCCCTGTGCGAGGACGGCCGGGTGCGCAAGCTGTCGTTCACCGGCTCGACCCCGGTGGGCAAGGTGCTCTACGGCCAGTGCGCCGGCACGATGAAGAAGCTCTCCCTCGAGCTTGGCGGCAACGCGCCCTTCATCGTCTTCGACGACGCCGACCTGGAGGCCGCCGTCGACGGCGCCATCGCCAGCAAGTACCGCAACACCGGCCAGACCTGCGTCTGCGCCAACCGCCTGATCGTGCAGGCCGGCATCCACGACGCCTTCGCCAAGCGCCTTGCCGAAAAGGTGGCGGCGATGAAGGTGGGGCCGGGGACGGGCGAGGGCGTGGTGATCGGCCCGCTGATCAACGACAAGGCCATCGTCAAGGTCGAGGCCCTGGTTAAGGAGGCCGTCGCGGCCGGGGCCCGGGTCGAGGTCGGCGGTGAGCGCCATGAACTCGGCGGCCTGTTCTATCAGCCCACGGTGCTGACCGGCGCGAGCCCCGACATGCGCCTGTTCAACGAGGAGATCTTCGGCCCTGTCGCCCCGATCGTGAAGTTCGAGACCGAGGACGAGGCGGTCGCCCTGGCCAACGCCACGCCCTTCGGCCTGGCGGCCTATTTCTACAGTCGCGACGTGGGCCGCTGCTGGCGCGTGGCCGAGGCCATCGAGGCCGGCATGGTCGGCATCAACGAAGGCCTGATCTCGACCGAGGTGGCGCCGTTCGGCGGGGTCAAGGAGTCCGGCCTGGGCCGCGAAGGATCGTCCGAAGGCCTCGATGAGTATTTCGAGACCAAGTACCTGTGCTTTGGCGGGGTGGGATGACGTCGTCGCGCCGCCTTTTCCTTTCCTCCCGTCATTCCCGCCCTTGTGGCGGGAACCCCTATGTCCGCGGCAAGGGCGGGGGTGTGGCGGGCAGGCCCGCCAAGGCGCTTCACCCGCAAGCTGAGCCAGGGGTTCCCGCCACAAGGGCGGGAATGACGGGAGTTTGGTTTGGCGGAGGTGAGGCATGACAGCAGCGCTCGCCAAGTCGAACACCCTCGCCAACCTGATCGCGACCGAACGCGCGCGGTTCCTGGCCGAGCATCCGCGCAGCGTGGCGATGGCCAGGGCGGCTTCGGCCGTGTGGCGGGGCGGGGTTCCGATGCACTGGATGGGCGACTGGGCCTGTCCCAGCCCCATCTTCGCCGCCCAGGGCGTGGGGGCGCAGATCACCGACGTCGACGGCCGGCTGTATGACGACTTCTGCCTGGGCGACACGCCGTCGATGTTCGGCCATGGCGAGCCTTCCGTGGCGGCCGCCGTCGCCGACCAGGCCAGGCGCGGGGCGGGGTTCATGCTGCCGACCGCCTCGGCGGTGATCGTCGGCAAGCTGCTGGCCGAGCGGTTCGGCCTGCCGCTGTGGCAGGCGGCGACCACGGCCAGCGACGCCAACCGCGCGGCGATCCGCTGGGCGCGGGCGGTGACGCGGCGGCCGGTGATCCTGGTGTTCGACGGCTGCTACCACGGCATGGTCGAGGACGCGTTCGTGGTGCTGAAGGATGGCGCGCCTGCCATGAAGCCCGGCCTGCTGGGCCAGGTTCAGGACCTGACCGCCACGACCCGCGTCGTGCCGTTCAACGATCTCGAAGCGCTGGAAACGGCTTTGGCGTCCGGCGACGTCGCCGCCGTGCTGGCCGAGCCGGTGATGACCAACTGCGGGATGATCCTGCCCGATCCAGGCTTCCACGACGCCCTGCGCAGGCTGACGCGTGAGGCTGGAACCCTGCTGGTCATCGACGAGACCCACACCCTTTCGACCGGCCCCGGCGGCTACACGAGGGCGCACGGGCTGGAGCCCGACGTCTTCGTGCTGGGCAAGGCCGTGGCCGGCGGCGTGCCGGCCGCCGTCTGGGGCGTGACCGCGCAGCTGTCGGCGCGAATGGACGAGGCGCAGGCGCGGATCGGGCCGGGACAGTCCGGGATCGGCACGACGCTGTCGGGCAATGCGCTGGCGATGGCGGCCATGCGGGCCATGCTGTCGGAAGTCATGACCGAGGCGGCCTATGCGAAGATGCTGGCCGGCGCGCAGCGGCTGGTGGCGGGGCTGGAAGGCGTGATCGCCGCCCGCGGCCTGCCATGGTCGGTGGCGCATGTCGGGGCGCGGGTGGAGCTGGTCTTCGCCGATCCGCCGCCGCGCGACGCCGCCGCGATGCGGAAAGTGCTGGACCACGAGGCGGTGGAAGCGCTGCATCTGTGGCTGATCAACCGAGGGGCGCTGATCGCGCCCTTCCACAACATGATGCTGGTCTCGCCCGTCACCGAGGACGCGGCGGTGGATCGGCTGGTCGCGGCGGTCGATGCGTTCGCCGTGGCCGTCGGGGAGGTGGACTGATGGTGAGGTCGCTTATCGGGACCCTCTCCCAGAGGGAGAGGGAGGGGCCCGGCGCGAAGCGCTGGGAGGGTGAGGGGTTACGCCCTCGACCGGCGCGCCGGCACGCCGTCTGGCGTCTTACCCCCTCACCCTCCCATGCTTTGCATGGGCCCCTCCCTCTCCCCTTGGGAGAGGTGTTTGTGGGGGGAGAGGGGTCATGGTGATGGTCGCCTCTCCCGACGAATGCCGCGACTTCCTGGCCGCCCATCCGCAGGTGAAGTACGTCGAGGTGTTCTTCACCTCGATGACCGGCGTGCCGCGCGGCAAGCGCCTGCGGGTGCATGAGCTGCAGGCGATCTACGACTACGGCCGGTTCCTGCCGGGCTCGATCCTGGTGGTCGACACCGTGGGCGCCGACTGCGAGGAGACGGGCCTGGTGTGGGAGGACGGCGACGCCGACCGCCGCGCGCGGCCCGTGCCGGGGACGCTGACCCTGGCCCCATGGCTGGGTCCCGACGTCGCGCAGGTGATGCTGTCGCTGTACGAGCTGGACGGGACGCCCAACGACCTCGACCCGCGCCACGTGCTGCAACGGGTGCTGGACCGCTACGCCGCCGACGGCCTCACCCCGGTCGCGGCCTGCGAGCTGGAATACTATCTGGTCGACATCGAGCGGGGCCCCGGCGGCGAGCTTCTACCCGCCAAGTCGGTGCTGACCGGCCAGCGGCCGACCGGCATCCAGGTCTACGGCCTGCCGGAACTGGAGGCCAACGCCCCGTTCCTGCGCGAGCTGTGGGACACCGCCGACGTGCTGGGCGTGCCCCTGGAAGGCGCGATCTCGGAATTCGCTCCGGCCCAGGTGGAGCTGACCCTCAAGCACAAGCCCGACGCGCTGAGGGCCGCCGACGACGCGGTGCTCTACAAGCGCGCCGCCAAGGGGGTGGCGCTGCGTCACGGCTGCGAGGCGACCTTCATGGCCAAGCCCTGGGCCGACAAGGCGGGCAACGGCTTCCATGTGCATGTCAGCTTCAACGACGCGGGCGGAAACAACCTGTGCGCCGCCGAGGATCCGGAAGGCTCCGACCTGCTCAGGCACGCCATCGGCGGCATGAAGGCGCTGCTGGGCGAGGGGATGGCGATCCTGGCGCCCAACGCCAACAGCTATCGCCGCTTCAAGGCCAATTCCTACGCGCCCGTCGCCCCGACCTGGGGCGTCAACAACCGCACCGTCAGCCTCCGCGTGCCGGCCGGCCCGGCGCCGACACGGCACGTGGAGCACCGCGTGGCCGGGGCCGACGGCAACCCGTACCTAGTGATGGCCACGCTGCTGGCGGCGGCGCACCACGGCATCACCAACAAAATCGATCCGGGCCCGGCGGTGGTCGGCGACGGCTATGCCGCCGCGGCCAAGGAGAACGTGCGCCTGCCGTCCAACTGGTTTGCCGCCGTCGACCTCTTCGAGAAGTCCGACGTGCTGGCCGATTACCTGGGGGCGCGGTTCGTCGAGATGTTCGTGTCGGTGAAGCGCACCGAGCAGGCGCGGTTCTTCGAGGTGGTCGGGCAGCTCGACTATGACTGGTATCTGCGCAACGCCTGACGGCATGGCGCTGGGAGTAAGCTTTGGGTTGAACCGGCGGCGGGGAAGGGGCCTCGTCCGCTTCATGCGAACGAAAGAGGGAGTTTCGAGGCCATGAGCACCAACCACTTCCGGGGGGCCTCGCGCCGCTCGCTGCTGACCGCGTTCGGCGCGGCGGCCATCGGCCTGTCGTTCACCGCCTGCGGCGAGAAGCCCGCGCCGTCCGAGGGCGGCGAAGAGGCCAAGCTGAACTTCTACAACTGGGACACCTATATCGGCGAGACCACGCTGGGCGACTTCAAGAAGGCCAGCGGCGTCGACGTGAACATGAGCCTGTTCGCGACCAACGACGAACTGTTCGCCAAGTTGAAGGCCGGCAATCCGGGCTTCGACGTCATCGTGCCGTCCAACGAGTTCGTCACCCGCATGGCCCAGGCCGGCATGCTGGAGGCGCTGGACCACGCCAAGGTTCCCAACATCAAGAACATCGACCCGACCTTCATGAACCCGGACTTCGACCCGGGCCGGAAGTTCTCGCTGCCCTATACCTGGCTGGTGCTGGGCATCGGCTATCGCAAGAGCAAGGTCAAAGGCGTTCCCGACAGCTGGAAGTGGCTGTTCGACAGCAACCAGTATGCCGGCAAGATCGCCCTGCTGTCGGAAAGCGCCGACCTGGTGCGCCTGTCGGCCAAGTACCTGGGCCATTCGGTCAACGACATCCCGGCCGACATGCTGCCGAGGATCGAGCAGATGCTGATCAAGCAGAAGCCGTTCGTGAAGGCCTTCCACGACGACAACGGCCAGGACCTGCTGCTGTCGGGCGAGGTGGATGTCGTGCTCGAATACAACGGCGACATCGCCCAGGCGATGAAGGACGACGACGACGTCGACTTCGTGGTGCCCAAGGAAGGGTCGTTGATCAACTCGGACTGCCTGTGCATCCCCAAGGGCGCGCCGCGGCCGAACAACGCCCACAAGTTCATCAACTACCTGCTGGACGCCCAGGCCGGCGCCGAGATCAGCAAGACCATCCTCTATCCGACGCCCAACGCGGCGGCCAAGGCGCTGATGCCGGACGACTACAAGAACAATCCCGTGATCTTCCCGCCGGCCGCCATCATGGCCAAGTGTGAGTATGGGGCCTTCGAGGGGGCGGAAAAGGCCAGCCTCTACGAGGAGATCATCACCCGCGTGCGGGCGGCGTAGACGCCGGAGATCCTCCCCCTCTGGGGGAGGTGGCCCGGAGGGCCGGAGGGGGGACGTTTTCAGCTTCCGCTGAGCGCCTCGCCCTCGCAGCCACACCCCCCTCCGTCGGCTTCGCCGACACCTCCCCCAGAGGGGGAGGATCTTGGAGCGCCAAATGGAACAGAGCTGGAAGAAGGCCAAGGCGGTGTTCGCCGCCGCGCTGGGACCGCCGCTGGTCTGGCTGGTGGTGTTCTTCGTCGCGCCGATGGCGATCGTCTGGGCCTACAGCTTCGGCCATAACGTGGGCCTGACCGAGATCTCGTTCACCGGCACGATCGCCAACTACGCCCGCGCGCTGGAGCCGCTGTACCTGAAGATCTTCGTCAAGTCGGCCTGGGTGGCGGCGCTGACCACGGCCCTGTGCCTGGTGATCGGCTTCCCGGTGGCGCTGGCGATCACCTTCGCCTCGCAGAAGGCCAAGACCTGGCTTTTGCTGCTGGTCATGCTGCCGTTCTGGACCAACCTTCTGGTCCGCACCTACGCCCTGATCGCGGTGCTGCGCACCGAGGGCTACGTCAACCAGACCTTCGAGTGGTTCTGGAACATCGGCGGCAAGGTCGCGCCGCTGGGCGCCTACCAGCCGCTGGAGCTGCTGCACAACAACTTCGCGGTGATCCTGGGCCTCGTCTACGTGCACCTGCCGTTCATGGTGCTGCCGCTCTATTCGGCGCTGGATCGGCTGGACAAGTCGCTGCTTGAAGCGAGCCTGGACCTGGGCGCAGGGCACCTGCGCACCCTGTTCCGCATCGTCGTGCCCCTGGCCCTGCCCGGCATCGCGTCTGGCGTGCTGATCACCTTCATCCCGGCGCTGGGCGCCTACCTGACGCCCGACCTCCTGGGCGGCCCCGACAGCCAGATGATCGCCAACGTCATCGAGCGCCAGTTCAAGCGCGCCAACGACTGGCCGTTCGGCGCGGCCCTGTCGTTCCTGCTGATGTACCTGACCTTCATCGCCATCGCCGTGCAGGCGATGTTGTCGAAGGGCCGGAAGAAGGAGGGCGTGGGATGATCTCGCCGCTTCTTTCTTCTCCCTCCCCCTTTGATGGGGGAGGGGCAGGGGTGGGGGTGACCCCGTCGGCGGGCCTGGGCCTGGCCGCGCCACATCCTGAAACGCCGCTGTCACCCCCATCCCCGGCCCTTCCCCCATCGAGGGGGAAGGGGGAGGCTTTCCGATGAGCCGCAAGTCGCCGCCCGGGCCTCTCGAATACCTGCGCCGCTGGCCGATCCGGCTGTGGCTGCTGGCGGTGGGGGTGTTCCTATATGCGCCGCTGATCGCCCTGATGGCGTTCAGTTTCAACGACAGTCGGCGCAACATCGTCTGGAAGGGCTTCACGCTCAAATATTACGAGAAGGCCTTCAACAACGACGGCCTGATCGAGGCCTTCGCCAACAGCCTGACGATCGCGGCGGTCTCGACCCTGCTCAGCGTCGTGCTGGGCGCGCTGGTGGCGCTGGCCCTGTGGCGGTTCCGGTTTCCGGGCAAGACGGTGGTGGACGGGGCGCTGGCCCTGCCGATCGTGGTGCCCGAGATCTGCATGGGCGTGGGCATGCTGGTGTTCTTCGCCAAGGTGCTGCCCTGGCCGCAGGGGCTGGTGTGGCCGCTGAACCTGGGCGCGATCATCATCGCCCACGTGACCTTCTCGTTCCCGTTCGTGGCGGTGGTGGTCAGAGCCCGCATGGCCAGCTTCAACCGCGAACTGGAAGAGGCCGCGCGTGATCTCGGAGCCGGCGAGTTCCGCACCATCAAGGACGTGATCCTGCCGCACATGACCCCGTCGCTGGTGGCGGGCGCGCTGCTGGCCTTCACGCTGAGCCTGGACGACTTTGTCATCACCTTCTTCACGGCCGGGCCCGACACCGTGACCTTCCCGGTGAAGGTCTATTCGATGGTGCGTTTCTCGGTGACGCCCGAGGTCAACGCGGCCTCGACCATCCTGATCGTACTGACCGTGATCCTGACCGCCGTGGCGCTGAAACTGCAGGGCGATCCGGCGGCGACGGCCGGGGCGCATGGGGGGGACAAGGCATGATGTTCGCCGCACTGGAGCCTCCCCCCTTGGGGGAGGCGGCCGAAGGCCGGTGGGGGGAAGTTCTCAGCTTCCGCGGGGGTGGAAGTTCCGCAGTCACGCCCCCCACCGATCGCTGCGCGATCGCCTCCCCCACAGGGGGAGGTTCCTCGTGGGCCGAGGAGCCCAGGCCGCTGACGTTTTCGGGGGGAATGACGAAGTGACCGAAACCAAACCCATCATCACCTTCGAGAATGTCACCAAGCGCTTCGGCAAGCTGGCGGCGGTCGACAACGTGTCGCTGAGCATCGAGGAGGGCGAGTTCTTCGCGCTGTTGGGGCCGTCCGGCTGCGGCAAGACCACCCTGCTGCGCATGCTGGCCGGGTTCGAGACGCCCACCGAGGGCAGGATCCTGATCGACGGCCAGGACATCTCGAACGTGCCGCCGAACAAGCGGCCGGTGAACATGGTGTTCCAGTCCTACGCGGTGTTTCCGCACATGACCGTGGCCGACAACGTCGCCTACGGCCTCAAGGTCGACCGGGTGGGCAAGGCCGAGCGCGACCGGCGGGTCGAGGAGGCGCTGGAGCTGGTGCAACTGGGTGGCCTTGGCCAGCGCAAGCCCGACCAGCTGTCGGGCGGCCAGCGCCAGCGGGTGGCCCTGGCCCGGGCGCTGGTGAAACGTCCGCGCGTGCTGCTGCTGGACGAGCCGCTTTCGGCCCTGGACGCCAAGCTGCGCGAGCAGATGCGCACCGAGCTGTGCACCCTGCAGGAGAAGGTGGGCATCACCTTCATCATGGTCACCCACGACCAGGACGAGGCCCTGGCCCTGGCGAGCCGCTGCGCGGTGATGAGCAAGGGACTGCTGCAGCAGGTGGCCACGCCCAACGACCTCTACGAGTTTCCCAACAGTCGCCTGGTGGCCGACTTCATCGGCAGCGTGAACCTGTTCGAGGGCGTGCTGGCGGTGGACGAACCGAGCCACGCGGTGATCCGTTCGCCGGGCCTGCCGACCGACATCTTCCTCGACCACGGGGTGACCGGACCGCGCGGCGGCGCGGTGTGGGCGGCGATCCGGCCCGAGAAGATCGAGCTGCACAAGCGCCCCGACGGCGGCGAGCCGCCGAACATGGGCGATGCGCCCAAGGGCGCCAACGCGGTGGCGGGCGTCATCAGGCACGAGGCCTATCTGGGCGGGGTGTCGACCTACGAGGTGGAAATAGAGGGAGGGCGCCGCGTGAAGGTGCAGCGCCCCAACCTGACCCGCTGGGACCAGGAGGACTTCCGGCTGGGCGAGGCGGTATGGATCGCCTGGCACGCCTGCTCGCCGGCGGTGCTGCTGTCGTGATGTCATGAGACCCGTCGCCGGCGTCATCTGCTGCACCCGCACCGTCGGGATCGAGCCGGCTCAGGCGGTGATGAACCGCTATGTCGAAGGCGTGATGAAGTATGCCGACGCCGCGACGCTGCTCGTGCCGTCGACGCCCGGACTGATGAAGGCCTCGGAGGTCGCCGCGCGGCTGGACGGGCTGATGCTGACCGGCAGCCCGTCGAACCTGGATCCGGCCTTCTACGACGAGGCGGTGGAGGATGCGCCGGGGCCCTTCGACCGCGATCGCGACGTCATGACCCGCGACCTGATCAAGGCCATGCTGGACCTGGGCCGGCCGGTGTTCGGGGTGTGCCGGGGCTTCCAGGAGATCAACGTCGCCTTCGGCGGCACCCTGCGGCGGGACATGGCGACCAGCGTCGAGCTGATCGCCCACCACGCGCCCGACGAGGTCGACTTCAACGGCATGTTCGACCATCGCCACCCGGTCGACCTGACCCCCGGCGGGGTGCTGGCCAGCGCCTTCGAGGTCGAGCGGGCGGTGGTCAATTCAGTGCACTACCAGGGCGTCGACCGGCTGGGCGAGGGCCTGTCGGTAGAGGCCAGGGCGCAGGACGGCGTCGTCGAGGCGGTGTCGGCCAGCATCAACGGCGCGCCGGTGCTGGCCGTGCAGTGGCATCCGGAATGGAAGCCGGAGGAGAACGCCCAGTCGCAGGCTTTCTTCAGTCTCTTTGGCCAGGCCTTGCGAGGTGAATTCGAGTTTCCCCTCCCCCTTGATGGGGGAGGGGCCAGGGGTGGGGGTGGTTACGGCGGTTCGGTTCGCGCCGGACCCTGAACCGCTGTCACCCCCATCCCCGACCCTTCCCCCATCAAAGGGGGAAGGGAGAGAAAAGAAAGACATCGAGGAAGAGCAACCATGACCGCCACCCTCCGCAACCACGACATCGCCGAACTCAAGCGCCTGGACCTGGCCCACCACCTGCCGGCCCAGGCCGACCACAAGGTCATCGCCGAGCAGGGCGGCAGCCGGATCATCACGCGGGCCGAGGGCGTCTACATCCATGACGGTGAGGGCCACAGGATCCTCGACGGCATGGCCGGGCTGTGGTGCGTCAATGTCGGCTACGGCCGCACCGAGTTGGCCCAGGCGGCCTACGACCAGATGCTGGAGCTGCCGTACTACAACACCTTCTTCAAGACGGCGACGCCGCCGCCGATCGAGCTGGCCGCCAAGATCGCGCAGAAGATGGGCGGGCATCTGTCCCACGTCTTCTACAACTCGTCGGGATCGGAGGCGAACGACACGGTCTTCCGGCTGGTGCGCCACTATTGGAAGCTGAAGGGCGAGCCCAGCCGCACCGTCTTCATCAGCCGCTGGAACGCCTATCACGGCTCGACCGTGGCCGGCGTCAGCCTGGGCGGCATGAAGCACATGCACCGCCAGGGCGACCTGCCGATCGCCGGCGTCGAGCACGTGATGCAGCCCTACCTGTTCGGCGACGGCTTCGGCGAGGACCCGGCCGCCTTCCGCGACCGGGCGGTGAAAGCGATCGAGGACAAGATCCTCGAGGTCGGCCCCGAGAACGTCGCGGCCTTCATAGGCGAACCGGTGCAGGGCGCGGGCGGTGTGATCATCCCGCCGGACGGCTACTGGCCGGCGGTCGAGGCCCTGTGCCGCAAGTACGGGATCCTGCTGGTCTGCGACGAGGTGATCTGCGGCTTCGGGCGCCTGGGCGCCTGGTTCGGCCATCAGCACTACGGCATCAAGCCCGACCTGATCGCCATGGCCAAGGGCTTGTCGTCCGGCTACCTGCCGATCAGCGCCGTGGGCGTGGCCGACCACATCGTCGCCGAGTTGCGCGAGAAGGGCGGCGACTTCATCCACGGCTTCACATACTCCGGCCACCCGACCGCGGCGGCGGTGGCGCTCAAGAACATCGAGATCATGGAGCGCGAGGGCCTGGTCGAGCGCACCCGCGACGAGACCGGCCCCTATCTGGCCCAGGCGCTGGCCAGTCTGAACGACCATCCGCTGGTGGGCGAGACCCGCTCGCTGGGCCTGATCGGCGCGGTCGAGATCGTGCGCGAGAAGGGGACCAACCACCGCTTCCTCGACAAGGAGGGCGAGGCCGGGCCGATCGTGCGGGATCTCTGCATCAAGAACGGCCTGATGGTCCGCGCCATCCGCGACAGCATCGTCTGCTGCCCGCCCCTGATCATCACCAAGGCCGAGATCGACGAACTGGTGGGGATCATCAGGAGGTCGCTCGACGAGGCCGAGCCGGTGCTGCGGACGCTGAAGCCGAAGGAGGGCGAGGGGTGAACATCGGTATCACTGTGAAACTGTGATACTGTGAGATCATGAAGAACATCACAGTCTCCATCGACGAAGAGACCTATCGGCGCGCCCGTATCAAGGCCGCCGAGCAGGACACCTCTGTGTCGGCCATGGTGCGAAAGTTCCTGGTCGAGGTGGCGCAGGACGAGAGCGAGTTCGAGCGGCTGAAACGGCGCGAGGCGGAGTTGCGGACGAAAATCCGGGGCTTCCGCGCCGCCGATAATGTGCCGCGCGACGAACTCTATCGGCGTGGGGAGTAGGTGGCGGTCTTCTTCGACACCAACGTGCTGATCTATTCGATCAGCGAGGCGCCGGACGAGGAGGCCAAGCGCGAGGCGGCGCGGGCCTTGCTAGACCGTGTCGACGGCGTTCTGTCGGTGCAGGTGCTGCAAGAGTTTTACGTGCAGGCCACGCGTTCGTCGCGGCCGGGCCGGCTGGCGACGGAAGACGCGGCGGAATTCATTCGAACCTGGACCCGCTTCAAGGTGCAGGACAACACCCTGGCCGTGTTGCTCTCGGCACTGGAGATCAAGGAACGCTACGGCTTTTCCTACTGGGACAGCGCCGTGATCGCGGCCGCCTGCGCAGCCGGCTGCACCGAACTTTTCACCGAGGACCTTTCGCACGGCCAAGTCGTCGAAGGCGTCCGCATCATTAATCCGTTCCACTAGCCCAAACTTCAGCAAGCGCGAGGAGCGCCCTCATGAAGCCCAAGCACAAGAAGAACCACGACGGTCCCAAGGTCACACGGGGGGTCAAGACGCTGGACGAGGCCCAGTCCTGGTTCCGCAGCCAGAACATCGAGGAGATCGAGTGCGTCGTGCCCGACCTGGCCGGGGTGGCTCGCGGCAAGATCATGCCGGTGCGCAAGTTCCTGGGGACCCCGTCGATGAACCTGCCGCTGGCGGTGTTCTACCAGACCATCACCGGCGACTTTCCCGAGTTCGAGGGGGCGGTGAACGGCGTGCAGGCCGACACCGACATCTTCCTGACCCCCGACCTGGCCACCCTGGCCACAGTGCCCTGGGCCCAGGACCCGACGGCCCAGGTGATCCACGACGCCTTCCACCCCGACGGCCGGCCGGTGGAGGAAAGCCCCCGCCAGGTGCTGCGCCGGGTGCTGTCGCTGTATCGCGAGAAGGGCTGGAGCCCGATCGTGGCGCCGGAGATCGAGTTCTATCTGGTCGAGAAGAACATCGACTGGGACTATCCGCTGAAGCCGCCGGTCGGCCGGTCGGGCCGGCCCGAGAGCGGTCGCCAGGGCTACTCGATCAGCGCGGTCAACGAGTTCGACGCCCTGTTCGAGGACATGTACGAATATTCCGAGCGCCAGGGCCTGGAGATCGACACCCTGATCCACGAGAGCGGGGTGGCGCAGATGGAGATCAACCTGCGCCACGGCACGCCGCTGGAACTGGCCGACCAGGTGTTCATGATGAAGCGCACCATCCGCGAGGCGGCGATGGAGCACGACATCTACGCCACCTTCATGGCCAAGCCGATGGCCGGCGAGCCGGGTAGCGCCATGCACGTGCACCAGTCGATCCTGACCGAGGACGGCGACAACCTGTTCTCGGATCCGAAGACGGGCGAGGCGACGCCGTCCTTCTATGCCTTCATCGCGGGGCAGCAGCGCTACCTGCCGGCGATCATGGCCATCCTGGCGCCCTACGTGAACAGCTACCGCCGCATCGCCCGCGACAGCGGCGCGCCGGTCAACACCCAGTGGGGCTACGACAACCGCACCTGCGGCCTGCGCGTGCCGCCGTCCGATCCGGCCAACCGCCGGGTCGAGAACCGCATCCCCTCGTCGGACGCCAATCCGTACCTGGCCATCGCCGCCGTGCTGGCCTGCGGCTATCTGGGCATGATCCAGAACCTGGCGCCGACCGCGCCAGTGGAGATCGACGCCAGCGCGCGGGGCATCGAACTGCCGCGCAGCCTGCTGGAGTCGGTGACGCTGTTCGAGGAGGCCAAGCCCCTGGCCGACATCCTCGGCGCCACCTTCTGCACGGCCTACGCCCGGGTGAAGCAGGCCGAGTACGAGACCTTCATGCGCACCATCAGTCCCTGGGAGCGGGAGTTCCTGCTGCTGAATGTTTAGGCGGCGTTTCGCACCTTCTCCCAGAGGGAGAAGGCGGGGCCCGCCGCGTAGCGGTGGGAGGATGAGGGGTTACGCCTTTGGCCGGCGTGCCGGCACGACGGCGGGCGCCGTCACCCCTCACCCTCCCATGCTGCGCATGGGCCCCTCCCTCTCCCCTCCGGGAGAGGGGCCATGAATCTCGGCCACCCCGCCACCTCCTGGTATGCCGCCACGGCCACCCCGTTCGACCCGTTGCCGGCCCTCGACGGCGACGCCTTCGCCGACGTCTGCGTGGTGGGAGCGGGCTACACCGGACTGGGCGCCGCGCTGGAACTGGCCTCGCGCGGGGTGTCGGTCGTCGTGCTGGAGGCCGCCCAGGTCGGGTCGGGCGCCTCGGGCCGCAACGGCGGCCAGGCGCACATGGGCCAACGCAACGACCAGGCGTGGCTGGAGAAGGCGGTGGGCCGCGACGACGCCCTCCTGCTGTGGAAGATGGCGCTGGACGCCCGCTCGCATCTGGCCGCGACGATCGCCGAGCACGCCATCGCCTGCGATTTCACGCCGGGCATGATCCACGCTCGCCACAGGCCGCGCGGGGAGGGCGAGGACCTCGACCACATCGAATTCATGGCCGACCGCTACGGCTATCACGAGCTGGAGCCGATCGACGAAGACGCGCTGGCGCAAGAGCTGGGCACGAGCGTCTATCATGGCGGCGTGCGCGACAACGGCGGCGGCCACCTGCACCCGCTGAACCTGGCCCTGGGCCTGGCGAAGGCGGCCATGGCCAAGGGGGCGGTGATCCACGAGCGAAGCCGCGCCCGCGAGTGGCGGCGCGAGGGCGGGAAGATCGTGGTCGAGACGGCGGCGGGGCGGGTGTTGTGCGACCAGCTGATCCTGACCGGCGACGGCTATCTGGACGAACTGGCCGGCCCGCAGGCCCGCGCCCGGGTGATGCCGATCAATAACTTCGTGCTCGCGACCGAACCCTTGGGCGAGCGCGCCGAGAGGATCATCCACTCGAACGCCGCCGTGGCCGACAGCCGCTTCGTCGTGAACTATTTCCGCAAGAGCCCGGACGGCCGGCTGCTGTTCGGCGGCGGCGAGAACTATCGCCCGGGTTTTCCGCCGGACCTGCCGGGCTTCGTGCGCCGGCACATGCTGAAGATCTATCCCGACCTGGCCGACGTGAAGGTGACTCACGCCTGGGGCGGGACGCTGGGGATCACCGTGCACCGCGCGCCTTACGTGCGCGAACTGGCTCCGGGCGTGCGGGTGGCGGCCGGCTATTCGGGGCAGGGGGTGATGCTGGCGCCGTGGTTCGGCAAGCTGCTGGCCGACGCGGCCCTGGGCGAGACGGCCGGGGTGGATCTGCTGTCTCGCCTGCCGACGCCGCCGTTCCCCGGCGGCCGCCTGCTGCGCTGGCCGCTGACGGTGGCGGGCCTGTCCTGGTACGCGCTGCGCGACCGGCTATAGGGCCTTGGATTTGGCCCGCAGCGACAGGCAGTAGCCGATCGTCAGGACGAGGCCCGCCAGGATCGCGCCGCAGCCGCCCACGACCGCCACCTCGAAGGGCGCGAAGGCCCAGAGGCCGGCATAGACCAGCCCGCTCAGGGCCATCGACCAGCCGCCGACCCGATGGACCCGCCGCGCCCAGGCGCTGGGGACGAACCGCTTGGGCATGCGGTTGCCGAACCAGGCGACCATCAGGCCGATGGCCCCCATGACCAGCCGGTTGACGGTGTCGGTGTCGATATAGCCCAGCTTGCGGGCCAGGCTGGCGGCCAGGGCCAGGACGACGATGCCGACGCCCCAGGCAAGATCGGCGACCACTTCCTTCTTCATTCCGCAACCTCCTGCCTGGACGCCGGCATGTGCTCGCCGACGCCGAACGAGTGGACGAAGCCCAGCAGCGCCTCTTCGAGCACCGAGAGCTTCAGGTGGTAGATCACCGACTTGCCGGCCTTTTCGGCGTGCACAAGGTCGGCTTCCCGCAGCACCGCGAAGTGAGCCGACATGGTCGGCTTGGAGACGTCGAACTGATCGGCGAGCTCGCCGGCGCTCAGCGGCCCCTTGCGCAGGAGCTGCAGCACCCGCCGGCGGGTGGGATCGGAGAGGGCCTTGAACACCTGGCTCATGATAAGACGATTAGCTAATCATCGAAATGAGTCAAGCGATGGTTGGCTTCGACCGGCTTGCCGCGCTAACACCCCGTCATGGCGCGAACCAAGCTGAACCCTGAATTCGAGATCGAAGTCGACGGCGAGACCTATGTCTGGCGGCTGCAACGCACGCCGCACTGGTCGAAGGACCCGACCGAGCGGCACGGCATGGCCATCGCCGTGCACCATGTCGAGGGCAAGCGCGAGGTCGTCATCGAGTTTCCGCCCGGCGAACAGCCGCGCTACGGCGCGCCGCAGCTGAAGACCGAGCAGGTGCCCAGGAAGCTGGTGGCCACCGCGATCGCCTCGGCCGTGGCGGCCGGCTGGGAGCCCTGGTCGCGCGGCAAGCCGGTGATCATCGCCGTGGACGCGAACGGGGGCTGAGGGCGAGAGCCTGCTCGTATCGAGGAAACCTGCATGATCTTTCTGGGCAAGTCCGAATGCTCGATCTGCGGGCAGGTGCTGCGGGACGGCGACGACCTGGTTTCCACGACCCACTTCATCCACGACAGCGCCCATCCGCTTTGGCGGTTCTCCGATACCGGCATGCACCGGGCCTGTTTCATCGGCTGGGAGCACGCGGCGGCGTTCCGGGAGGCCTTCGATACGCTATGGCCGCGGGCCGCTCCCCGCCATCCGCGGAAGATGCTGGCGGACGGATCGATCGTCGAGGTTTGACGGCCTGGAGCTGGCGACCAATTGACACCCGCCCACCGGCGTTCTCCGATGCTCATCGTAGAAAGCGTGGCGGGGTCGAATGCAGGGTCAGGTTTCGGAGCCGACGGGCAGTCTGGCCGATGCGCTGGGCCACGCCATGCGCATGCTGTCGCGTGATCCGCAGCTGGCGCGCGAGCAGGCCCTGGCGATTCTGGAAGCCGTTCCCCGTCATCCCGGCGCGACCCTGATCCTGGCCGCGGCCCTGCGGCTGTCGGGCGATGCGAGCGCGGCCCTGCCGGTGATCGATCCCCTGTCGCGAGTTCTGTCCAATGCGCCTGACGTGCAGCTGGAGCATGGCCTCGTGCTGCTGGACCTGGGCCGCACCCAGGAGGCGTTGGCGGCGCTGCGGCGGGCGACTTCGCTGGATTCCAAGCTCGGCGAGGCCTGGCGTGCGCTGTCGGTGGGGCTGACGGTGCTGGGCGACCTGGTCGGCGCGCAGGCGGCCGGCGACCGGCAGGTGCAGGCCTCGGTGCGCGAGCCGGCATTGATCGCGGCGGCCACGGCCCTGGTCGAGGGCAGGCTGCCGGAAGCCGAGCACGGCCTGCGGGCCTATCTGGCGACCCGGCCCGATGAGCCGGCGGCGCTGCGGATGCTGGCCGAGGTGGCCGCGCGGCTGGGCCGTTATGAGGACGCCGAGCGGATCCTGACCCAGACCCTGGCCTTCGCGCCGGGCTTCACGGCCGCGCGGCACAACCTGGCCACCTTGCTCTATCGCCAGAACAAGACCCTGGAGGCGCTGGGCCAGCTCGACCTGCTGCAGGCCGCCGACCCGCGCCATCCGGCCTATGCCAACCTGCGCGCGGCCGCCCTGGTGCGGATCGGCGAGTACGAGGCGGCGACGGCGATCTATCGCGAGGTGCTCGCGCGTCACCCCCATCAGCCCAAGGGCTGGATGAGCTATGGCCATGCGCTGAAGACCCTGGGCCGGCGGGCCGAGTGCGAGGGCGCCTATCGCAGGGCCGTCGAGCAGGCGCCGATGCTGGGCGAGGCCTGGTGGAGCCTGGCCAACCTCAAGACCCTGCGGTTCTCCGACGACGACTTCGCCGTCATGGAGGGCCAGCTGGCGAGCGCCGACCTGGCCGACGAGGATCGCTTCCACCTGCACTACGCCCTGGGCAAGGCGCTGGAGGACGCCGGGCGGTACGAGGAGAGCTTCGGCCACTACGCCAGGGGCGCGGAGCTGCGCCGCATCCAGATCCGCTACGACGCCGACGAGACCACGGCCCATGCGGCCCGCAGCAAGGCGCTGCTGACGCCCGCCTTCTTCGCCGAGCGGCGTGGCTGGGGCGCGGCTGGGGCCGATCCGATCTTCGTCGTCGGCCTGCCGCGTTCGGGCTCGACCCTGATCGAGCAGATCCTTGCCAGCCACTCGCAGGTCGAGGGCACGATGGAACTGCCCGACGTCATCGCCATCGCCAAGCGTCTGGGCGGGCGGCGAGGCGAGGGGCTCTATCCCGAGGCGCTGGCGACGCTGGACGCCGAGGCCCTGCGGGCGCTGGGCGAGGAGTATCTCGAGCGCACGCGGGTGCAGCGCAAGACGAACCGGCCGTTCTTCGTCGACAAGATGCCCAACAACTTCGCCCACGCCGGGCTGATCCACCTGATGCTGCCCAACGCCAGGATCATCGACGCGCGCCGCCATCCGCTGGGCTGCTGCTTCTCGGGCTTCAAGCAGCACTTCGCGCGCGGCCAGACCTTCAGCTACGGCCTGGAGGACATCGGCCGCTACTACGCCGACTACGTGGACCTGATGGCGCACTTCGACGCGGTGCTGCCGGGGCGGGTGCACCGGGTGATCTACGAGGACATGGTCCAGGACCCGGAGGGCCAGATCCGGCGGCTGCTGGACCATTGTGGCCTGCCGTTCGAGGACGCGTGCCTGAATTTCCACCAGAACGACCGCGCCGTGCGCACCGCCAGCTCCGAGCAGGTGCGCCAGCCGATTTTCAAGGACGGGGTCGACCAGTGGCGCAACTATGAGCCGTGGCTCGACCCGCTGAAGGCGGCGCTGGGGCCCGTGCTGGCCGCCTATCCGGACGCGCCTGTTATTTGACCACCGGAAGACGGCGCTGCCGTTTTTGCAACAGTCCGGTGAATTGCGCGACCGCCAAGCTTTGCCGGATTGTCGGACTCACGACATTGGAAGAACGTCGTTCTCTCTGGGGCCAAGGAGTGAACACGTGTCGATTAGGCGTTCAAAAACAATGCGGTCGGGCCTGCTGGTCACGGCCCTGATGTCGAGCAGCGCGCTTTGTGGGGCCGCGCTGGCGCAGGAGGGCGGGGTCGCTCTGGAAGAGGTGGTGGTCACCGCCCAGAAGCGCTCGGAGAACCTGCAGGACGTGCCGGTCAGCATCCAGGCGCTGGGCCAGGCCAAGCTGGAGCAGCTGGAGGTCGCCGATTTCGCCGACTACGTGAAGTTCCTCCCCAGCGTGTCCTTCCAGGGCTCGGGGCCGGGCTTCAACCAGGTCTACATGCGGGGCGTGGCCAGCGGCGGCGACGGCAACCACTCCGGCTCGCTGCCCAGCGTGGGCATCTATCTGGACGAGCAGCCGATCACCACGATCCAGGGCGCGCTCGACGTCCACGTCTATGACATCGAGCGGGTCGAGGCGCTGGCCGGGCCGCAGGGCACGCTGTATGGCGCCAGCTCGCAGGCCGGCACCATCCGCATCATCACCAACAAGCCCAGCACCGCGGGCTTCAAGGCCGGCTACAACATCGAGCTGAACAAGGTCGAGGCTGGCGGCACGGGCTACGTGGCCGAGGGCTTCGTCAACCAGCCGCTGTCGGACACCGTGGCCGTGCGCATGGTCGGCTGGAGCAAGCGCGACGCCGGCTATATCGACAACGTGCCCTCGACGCGGACCTATCCGACCTCGGGCGTGACCATCGACAACGACGGCGTCACCAGGAAGAACTACAACGAGGTCGAGACCCACGGCGCCCGCGCGGCGGTGAAGGTCGAGCTGGGCGAGAACTGGACGATCACGCCCCAGGTCATGGGCCAGGTGCAGAAGTCGGGCGGCTTCTTCGGCTTCGACCCCGACATCGGCGACCTGAAGGTCAGCCACTACTATCCGGAAAGCTCGGACGACCGCTGGTGGCAGGCGGCGATGACCGTCGAGGGCAAGATCAGCAACCTCGACATCGTCTATGCCGGTTCGTACCTGCAGCGCACGACCGACACCGAGCAGGACTACACCGACTACTCGTTCTTCTACGACACGCTGTACGGCTACGGCGCCTACTGGACCGACGACGCCGGCAACCCGGTGGATCCGTCGCAATACATCCAGGGCAAGGACCGCTACAACCGCATCAGCCACGAACTGCGGGTCAGCTCGCCGCAGGAAAAGCGCCTGCGCTTCGTCGCCGGCCTGTTCTACCAGCGCCAGGCGCACGGCATCCACCAGGACTACAAGATCGACGCCCTGGGCGAGTCGCTGTCGCCGGCGGGCCATCCGGGCACGATCTGGCTGACCGAGCAGAAGCGCGTCGACCGCGACAAGGCCGCCTTCGGCGAAGTGTCGTTCGACATCCTGCCCAGCCTGACGGCCACGGCCGGCATCCGCTTCTTCGAAGCCGACAATTCGCTGGTCGGCTTCTACGGCTACGGGGCGGGCTACGGCTCGACCGGCGAGCGGGCCTGCTTCAAGGGGCCGGTTATCTCCGGCTCGCCCTGCACCAACCTCGACAAGCGGGTGAAGGAGACGGGCAACACGCCCAAGCTGACCCTCACCTACAAGATCGACCCGGCCAAGCTGGTCTACGCGACCTATTCGGAAGGCTACCGGCCGGGCGGCATCAATCGCCGCGGCACGCTGCCGCCCTACCTGTCGGACTACCTGAAGAACTACGAGCTGGGCTGGAAGACCAGCTGGGCCCAGAACCGCTTCCGCTGGAACGGCGCGGTCTATCTGGAGAAGTGGAACAAGTTCCAGTTCTCGATCCTGGGGGCCAACGGCCTGACCGAGATCAAGAACGCCAACGAGGCCGAGATCAAGGGCGCGGAAACCGACCTGACCATCGCGGTCGCCGAGGGCTTCACCGTCAACGCCGCGGCCGCCTACACCGACGCCAAGCTGACGGCCAACTACTGCGGGGCCACCGACAGCGCCGGCGTGCCGATCACCGACTGCCCGGTCGGCTCGGTCGACTTCCCCGACGGTCCGCAGGCGCCCAAGGGCACGCGGCTGCCGATCACGCCGAAGTTCAAGGCCAACCTGACCGCCCGCTACGAGTTCGACTGGAAGGACTTCGACACCTTCGTGCAGGCCTCGGCGGTGGGGCAGACCTCGTCCTATTCCGACCTGCGCACCGTCGAGGCGGCGATCCTGGGCAAGCAGGAAGGCTACATCACCTTCGACGTGTCGACGGGGCTTGCGCGCGACAGCTGGTCGCTGGCGGCCTTCATCACCAACCTGACGGACGAGCGAGCCAGCACCAGCCGGTTCGTGCAGTGCGCAGAGGCGGTCTGCGCCGACAAGGTCTACGTCATCCCCAACCAGCCCCGGACCTTCGGCCTGCGGTTCGGCCAGAAGTTCTGATCGCCGACGGATGGCGCGCCGCCTCCGCCTCGCGGCGGGGGCGGTTGCGCGGCCAGGGCGGGGGTGAAAGCATGGCCATATGAGTAGTTCGTCGCCCAAGGCCCTCGGCTTCTGGATGTGCAGCGCCCTGGTCGTGGGCAACATGATCGGCTCCGGCGTGTTCATGCTGCCCGCGTCGCTCGCCCCCTACGGCTGGAACGGGGTGCTGGGCTGGATCATCACCATCGCCGGCGGCCTTTGCCTGGCCTTCGTCTTCGCCCGTCTGTCGGCGGCCCTGCCACGCGAGGGCGGGCCCTATGCCTACACCCAGGAGGCGTTCGGGCGGACGGCGGGCTTCGTCGTGGCCTGGGCCTACTGGATCTCGCTGTGGGTGGGCAACGCGGCCATCGCCACCGGCGCGGTCAGCTACCTGTCGGTCCTGGTCCCGGCCATCGCCAAGACGCCCGGCCTGCACGCCCTGGTCACCCTGGCCCTGATCTGGGGTCTGATCGGGGTCAACTGCCTGGGCGCGCGCCTGGCCGGCGAGGTGCAGGTGGTGACCACGGTGCTCAAGCTCCTGCCGCTGGCGGCGGTGCTGGGCCTGTCGGTCTGGCTGCTGGGCCGCGACGGCGCGGCGGCTGTCACCGCGCCGCTGGACACCACGCAACTGGGCGGCCCCGGCCTCGTCGCCGCCTCGGCCCTGACGCTGTGGGCGTTGCTGGGCCTGGAGTCGGCCACCGTGCCAGCCGACAAGGTCAAGGATCCGGCCCGCACCATCCCGCGCGCCACCCTGTTCGGCGCGGCCTTCACCGGCGTCGTCTACCTCCTGGTCTGCTCGGCGGTGGTGCTGCTTTCGCCCCCCGACGCCCTGAAGGCCTCCAACGCCCCGATGGCCGAGTTCATCGGCCGGTTCTGGGGCTCGGGCGCGGCCATGGCCGTGGCCGCCTTCGCCGCCATCAGCGCCTTCGGGGCCCTGAACGGCTGGGTGCTGCTGCAAGGCGAGATGCCCTACGCCATGGCCAGGGGCGGGGTGTTTCCGGCCATGCTGGCCAAGTCGTCCAGCCGCGGAACGCCGGTGCGGGCGCACCTGGTCTCGGGCCTGTTCCTGACGGTGCTGGTGGCGATCAACTACGCCAAGTCGATGGCCGACCTCTTCACCTTCATCGCCCTGCTAGCCACCACGGCCTCGCTGTTCACCTATCTGGCCTGCGCGCTGGCGGCGCTGAAGCTGCAGCGGGACGGCCTGGTTCCGGGCTCGCGGCTCTTGACCGTGGTGGCGATCCTGGCCGGGCTCTACGCGATCTTCACCCTGTTCGGGGCGGGCAGGGAGGCCGTGATGTGGGGCCTGGTGCTGCTGGTCGCGGGCCTTCCCGTCCATCTCCTGATGCGCCGGACGGCGCGCACCTGAGGGCCGCTTCATGATCCCGCGCTCGATCCTGGCCGCCGGCGTCGCCGGCCTCGCTCTGCTGGCGGCCGGCGCCGCTGTCGCACAGGTCTCCTACGTGCGGGCCGGCAAGCTGGTCGATCCGGCAGCGGGCAAGGTTCTGACCGATCGGCTGATCCGCATCGAGGGCGAGCGGATCACGGCGGTGACCGCCTGGACCGGCGCGCCGGCCGACGGGCCGGTGCGCGACTGGTCGGGCCTGACCGTGCTGCCCGGCCTGGTCGACATGCACACCCACATCGTCGACCAGGAGCAGACCGAGAACATCGCCGAGCCGCTGCTGACCACGGCCGCAGAGCAGGCCTATATCGGCGCGGCCCATGCGCGCGCGACCCTGATGGCCGGCTTCACCAGCGTGCGCGACGTCGGGACCTGGCGGGCGTTCGGCGACGTCGCGCTGAGGGACGCCATCGACAAGGGCCTGGTTCCGGGGCCGCGCATGTCGGTGGCCGGGGCCTATGTGACGACGCCGGGCGGCGGCGGGGAGGTGACCGGCATCGCCGCCGATGTCGGCATCCCGCCTGAGATGCGCCGTGGCGTCGTGCAGGACGTGGCCGACACCCACCGCAAGACCCGCGACATCCTGGTGCACGGCGCCGATTTCCTGAAGCTGATCGCCACCGGCGCGGTGTTGACCGTCGGCACCGAGCCTGGCCAGCTGGAGCTTTCCAAGGAGGAGATCGAGGCCGCCGTCGAGGAGGCCGCCAAGCGCGGGACCTACGCCACCGCCCACGCCCACGGGGCCGAGGGGATCAAGGTGGCGGTCCGGGCCGGCGTGCGCTCGATCGAGCACGGCTCGCTGATCGACGACGAGGGGATCGCCCTGATGAAGGCCCGGGGCGCCTGGCTGGTCGCCGACATCTACAACGGCGACTACATCGACGAGATCGGCACGAAGAACGGCTGGCCGGCCGAGACCCTGCGCAAGAACCGCGAGACCACGGACGCCCAGCGCGAGGGTTTCCGCAAGGCGGTGAAGGCCGGGGTGCGCATCGCCTACGGCACCGACGCCGGGGTCTATCCGCACGGCCTGAACGCCCGGCAGCTGCCTTACATGGTCCGCTATGGCATGACGCCGATGCAGGCGATCCAGTCGGCGACGACCAGCGCGGCGGCCTTGATGGGCAAGGAAAAGGACGTCGGCTGCGCCCAGGCCGGCTGCTTCGCCGACCTGATCGCGGTGAAGGGCGATCCGCTGGCCGATGTCGGGGTGTTGGCCGATGTGGCCAAGGTGATGAAGGGCGGCGTCGTCCACAAGGGCGAGGTGTTGCCGCAGAATTAACCGTTTTACCGCCGGCGCGGGTCGTGCATTGTGCGCCGCAACTCGATGTTGCTGTGCAGCATTGAAACAGCTGTCGCGAAGCGGTCCGTGGGGGAAAGCTGGCGTCAGCCTCGATGCAGGAGCCTCCCCATGGCCGACTCGAACCACTACTACGTCCGTCCCGTCGCCGGCGTCTGGCACGTGACCTGGAACGACTCGCCCGACCTGATCAGCTCGTGCCCCAGCCAGCACGAAGCCGTCGCCCTGGCCCAGCTGCTGGCCCGCCACATGACGAGCCAGGGCCGCTACGCCGAAGTGCACGTGGCCGAGCCGGAAGCGCGCCGCCCGAGCTGGGGCCGCAAGGGCCTGGCCGCCGCCGCCGCGGTCGCCGCCTGATCCTTCCATTCGAATCTAGGCCGACTTGAAGCCGCTCCGATCCGTCGGGGCGGCTTTTTTCTTGTCTTGGCTCCTCCCCCGCCTGCGGGGGAGGGGGACCACGAAGTGGTGGAGGGGGCGAGACTGGACGCTGTGCCGGCCGGGGGGGGGGGGGGGGGGGGGGGGGGGGGGGGGGGGGGGGGGGGGGGGGGGGGGGGGGGGGGGG
>NZ_JBAKFV010000027.1:0-38110 GCF_036889365.1 Caulobacter sp. CCNWLW153 | reverse complement strand
CCACGTGACCGAAGTCCGCAAAGCACGCCCCGGACACCAGGCCCACATAGCCCGTGCCAATCATCGCTACGCGCATGGATGTCCTCTTTCCACGGATGGAGGCGGCCGGCGGATCCGAACCTTCCGCCCGCTAATCGGCCAATCGCGGGCGCGAGACAAGACGTCGGGTGCATGCGCCTTGGGCGCCGGCGCGAAAATGCCGGGCGACATCGCGCGCGAGACCGATTTCAAACAAACAGTCACGTCGAGGTTGTAGGGTGGTCGCAGCCAGGAGTGGAAGCTTGCTGTTCGCCGCCGCCGTCATCGCCGTCCTGGTCGGTCTTCTCATCTGGCCCAGCCTCGAACGACCCCTGCGGCGAGAATTTCGACGACTGACGCGCCGTCGTCGTTGAATCCGCAAGCTGATCAAATGATCGCTCTAGTATAACCCATGGTTGAATCAACTTGTTTCACTGTCGAGCTTGCTAATGGCGAAGCTTGTCAGGTGATCAAGACCCCCGGTCGTCGGCGCCGGAAATATTCGCGCGAGAGGATAGATCGTGCGCCGGCGAGGCGATCGCCGCCCATGTCATGCTCATGTCGTAAGAATTGATCTGATCCCAAGCAGACGGTCATGAAACTGTGCCGCTTATGTGCAAAGACGCAAGTCTGAGCGCTTCGATTAACGTTTATAATAGTTTTAGGGCTGGAATACCCGGGAGGCGCGGCTTATAGGGGACGCGAATTCTTAACAGGGGGTAAGCCATGTCATCGCGTTTCGTAGGCGCAGTCGTCGCGGGCCTGGCCCTCGCCGTCGCGCCCTTCGTGTCGACCGCCGCCGCCGTGCAAGGCGGCGCAACGCCGGCCTCGACCGCGCCGCCCAGCGCGGCTTCGCTGCAAGCCGTGATCGCCGCCGCCGCCCGCTCGGCCGCCGCCGATCCCAGCTTCGCGGCCAAGACGCCCGACGCCAAGCTCGAGGCCGTCCAGGCGTCGGTCGCCGCGGCCCTGGCCGCCAGCGGCGCCTCGCCCGAGGTGATCGCCGCCGCCCTGATCCAGGCCGTGGCCTCCAACGTCATCAGCGCCGGCGTGGCCCTCAAGGTCGCCGCCGCCGTCGCGCCGGGCATGGCCGCCACCGTGGCCAACGCTCCCGCCGTCGTCGCTCAGCTGAAGGCCACCGGCCAAACCGCCACGGTCACCTCCTCGACCGCCGGCGGCTCGGTCAGCGTCCTGGTCAGCCTGTCGGGCACGCCGGGCGGCGGTGGCGACGGCGCCGCGCCGCCGGCGGCCTACGACCCGTGCGCGGGCGTGACCGCCGACTACTGCGGCACCTAGGACTTCACTACGCGTTAGACCAGCGCCGGGACGTCCGGCGCCGGATCCCTTTTTTGTTTGTGTCGGGTTTCCGAAGGCGACTGAAGTCGCCGAACTGGGGATAGACCATGAAGATACTCGCCTCGGCCGCGATCGCGGCTGTTCTCGTCGCGGCTGCGCCGCAGATCGCGTCCGCGCAGAGCGACGCGTCCAGCTTCAAGCGCGACAAGCACACCAGCGTGCGCCAGCGTCCCCGCCCGGACTATGAGGCCGCGGGCGTGCGTCTGGGCGCCTTCATCGCCTATCCGCGTCTGACGGTGGACGTCGAGCGCGACGACAACATCTACGCCGTCGCCGCCGACGAGACGTCCGACACCATCTGGCGCGTGAAGCCGGAAATCGCCCTGCGTTCGGACTGGTCGCGCCACTCGCTCAGCGCCTTCGCCTCGAGCTCGATCAACCGCTATTCGGACAACGGCACCGAGGACAACGAGGAATACACCCTCGGCCTCAACGGCAAGCTCGACGTCGTCCGCGGCTCGTTCATCTCCGGCGGCCTGCAGTACCAGAAGCTGACCGAGCCGCGCTCGGCCCCGACCTCGCCGGTCGCCGCCCTGGCCCCGATCCAGTACGAACTGGTCACCGCCGCCCTGACCGGGGTGAAGGAATTCAACCGCCTGCGCCTGACGGGCGATCTGAGCAGCAAGTCCTATGACTACGAGGACGGCCGCAACGCCGCCGGCGAGCTCGACCAGGACTTCCGCGACCGCGACCAGTACCGCTATGGCGTCAAGGCCGACTACGCCGTCAGCCCCGACACCGCCTTCTACGTCTCGCTGACCGGCGACTCGCGCCGCTACGACACCGACTCGGCCCGCGACTCCGACGGCTACATCCTGTCGGCGGGCGTCGACTTCGAGCTGGCCCAGGCCGTCCGCGGCCAGATCGACGCCGGCTACATGAAGCAGACCTACGACAACTTCGTCACCTCGACGGGGCGTCGCGTCGACGACATCAGCGGTCTCAGCACCAAGACCAAGGTCGAGTGGTTCCCCACCGAACTGACCACGGTTACCTTCAACGCCACCCGCAACATCGACGAATCCGTCGTCGCCAACTCGCAGGGCTTCGTCTCGACCACCGGCTCGGTGGCCGTCGACCATGAGCTGCTGCGCAACGTGCTGCTGTCGGGCCAGGCCAATTTCGGCAGCGACGACTACGAAGGCATCGATCGCGAAGACAAGCGCAGCGGCGCCAAGGCTTCGGTTTCGTATCTGATGAACCGTCGCGTCGGGGTTTTCCTGACCTACACTTACCTGAAGCAGAAGTCTGAAGGCGCCAATGCCGCGCGAAGCTTCACCGACAATAAGCTGGCCGCTTCGCTCGCCCTGCAATTCTAGTCCAAAAAAGGTCGCGACCCTCCTCTAGCGGAGGGTCATCGACCACTGAGAGTGCGCATCATGGACGGCTCGACCTTCGAGACCCCGATCGCTGCGGCGTCCGACGCCGCGGCGCCCGCGTTTGACCTCAACGTCATCATCGCGATCTTCCGGCGCAGGCTCAGGCTGTTCGCGGCGGTGGCCCTGGCGATCTTCGTGGCCGTGGTGCTGTTCACCCTGCAGGAGACGCCGCGCTACTCGACCTCGGCCCAGGTCATGATCGACGTGCGCCAGGAGCAGGTGACCCCGGACATGAACGCCGTGCTGTCGGGCCTGCCCGCCGACAGCGCCGTGGTCGACACCGAAGTGGAAGTGCTGCGCTCGCGGTCGCTGGCCGGCCGCGTGGTCGACCAGCTCAAGCTCGACCAGGACCCGTACTACAATCCGAGCCTGGCCGGCGCGAAGGGCGTCAAGGCCTGGTTCCCCTTCCTGAAGAAGACGGTGGCTCCCACCGCCGCCAATGACCCGGTCGCCGCCCAGCGCCTGCGCGAGCGCATCGTCGACCGCGTGCTCAGCGGCCTCAGCGTCCGCCGCGCGGGCGTGACCTACCTGATCACCGTGCAGTACACGCACGAGGACCCGGCCCAGGCCGCGCGCCTGGCCAACGCCTTCGCCGACCTCTACCTGACCGAACAGCTGGAAGCGAAGTTCGAGGCCACCAAGCAGGCCAACGGCTGGCTCAACACCCGCGTCGCCGACCTGCGCGGCCAGCTGCAGCAGGCCGAGGCCGAGGTCCAGCAGTACAAGATCGCCAACAACCTGCTCAGCGCCCAGGGGGCGACCCTGACCGAGCAGGAGATCTCGGGCCTGAACCAGCAGCTGGCCACGGCTCGCGCCGAGCAGGCCGAGACCGACGCCCGCCTCAACATCGCCCGCAACCAGCTGGCCCGCGGCAGCAACGGCGAGGACCTCGGCGAGACCATGACCTCGCCGGTCATCCAGCAGCTGCGCAAGCAGCGCTCGGAGAAGATCGCCCAGGTCAACTCCATGGCCGAGCGCTACGACGAGCGCTGGCCCGACCTGATCAAGGCCCGCCGCGAACTGGCGGAGATCGACACCCAGATCCAGGCCGAGATCAAGCGCATCATCTCCAACCTCGAGGCCCAGGCCCAGATCTCGCGCCAGCGCACCGGCTCGGTCGCCGGCAGCGTCGGCGCCGCCCGCGGCACCCTGGCCGGCAACAACCGCGCCAGCATCCGCCTGGCCGAGCTGGAGCGGAAGGCCGAGTCGGTCCGCACCCTGTATGAATCGCTGCTGGGCCGCTTCAAGCAGACCACCACCCAGCAGGGCATCGAGCAGCCCGACGCCCGCGTGCTGTCGCGCGCCACCATCCCCAGCAAGCCCAGCGAACCCAAGCCGTCGGTCAACCTGATCCTTGGCCTGGTGGCCGCGCTCGGGGCCGGCGGCGCCGCCGTGGTGCTGGCCGAGATCCTGATGGCCGGCCTGTTCACCGAGGACGAGGTCGAGCGCCGCCTCGGCGTGCCCTATCTGGGCTCGGTGCCGCTGCTCAGCTCCACCCTGGACGACGCCCGCGCCGCCCGCGGCCTGGCCCCGCCCGACTACCTGCTGAACAAGCCTCTCTCCAGCTTCGCCGAGAGCCTGCGCAAGCTGCGGGCGGCGATCCTGTTCTCCAAGGTCGGCGAGACGGTGAAGGTGATCGCCGTCACCTCGTCGCTGCCGGGCGAGGGCAAGACCACCACCACCTTCTCGCTGGGCCGCACACTGGCCGCCTCGGGCGCCAATGTCGTGGTCGTCGACTGCGACCTGCGCCAGGGGGCGATCAACCGCTTCCTGCCCACCGCGCCCACGGTCGGCCTGATCGAGGTGCTGAACGGCGCGGCCACGCTGGACGAGGCGCTGTACGTCGACGAAAGCGGGGCCAGGGTCCTGCCGCTGACCAAGTCGGCCTACACGCCGCGCGACGTCTTCGGCTCGGCCGCCTTCCAGCGCCTGCTGGCCGAGCTGCGCCAGCGCTTCGACGTGGTGCTGCTCGACACCGCCCCGCTGCTGGCCATCGCCGACACCCGCATCCTGGCGCCGCACGCCGACGCCGTGGTCATGCTGGCCCGCTGGAAGCGCACCCCGGTCAAGGCCATCACCTCGGCGCTGTCGCTGCTGCAGGGGCGCGGCGTGTTCCTGGCCGGCGTGGCCCTGACCCAGATGGATCTCAAGGCCCAGTCCCGCTACGGCTACGGCGACGCCGGCTACTATTACAAGAGCTACCGAAAGTACTA
The DNA here is from genome assembly GCF_036889365.1 of Caulobacter sp. CCNWLW153. NCBI lineage: Bacteria > Pseudomonadati > Pseudomonadota > Alphaproteobacteria > Caulobacterales > Caulobacteraceae > Caulobacter > Caulobacter sp. CCNWLW153. The sequence goes on along the minus strand of NZ_JBAKFV010000027.1, from coordinate 33,147 downwards.
TGCGGACTGACGGGCGTCGGACCCGGCGGCTCGCGGGGTCCGAAACCGCCGCCTGCGCGGGCCTGACGGCGCTGGTCTTCGGCGCCGTCCTGGCCTTCGGCGCCAGCGACACGGCCGTGGCGGCCGTGTTCGCCGGGCTCTACGCCCTCTCCCTCGTCATCCTGCTGGCCGCCTGCGGCTGGGCCCGCCGCGACCTCGCGCGGCTGGGCGGCTGGACGGTTCCGGCCGTGCTGGCCGGCCTGCTGCTGGCCGCGGTCCTGGTTCCGCTGACCCCGTGGAGCCCCGACGGCCCGCATCCGGTCTGGACCTTCCTGCCGGACGGCCCGGCCGCCTCGACCCTCGACCGCTCGGCGGTGCTGCTCAACGTCCTCAATCTCCTGGGGCTCTTCTGCCTGTATGTCGCCGCCCGGGTGGTCGCCGCCTCGCAGACGCGCGGCCGCCGGCTGCTGGCCTTCATGCTGTGGGGGCTGGGGATCTACGCGGCCGGCGCCCTCGTCCACCACGTCGGCCTGCGCGGCGAGGGCCGCATGGCCGCCTCCCTGCTGGGGCCCAACAGCGCCGCCACGGTGTTCGCCGCCGGCGTGGTCATGGCCGCGGCGGGCCTGGCCCAGCGCCTGCGCCGGGGCGGCTCGGCCACGCTGAAGAAGGGCGATCCGCGCGCTGTCGCTATGGCCGGGCTGGTGGCCCTGCTGGTCGTCTGCCTGCTGATGACCGCCTCGCGCGGCGGCCTGATCGCCGGCGCGATCGGGGCCGGCCTGTTCACGGTCTGGCAGGTCTTCGCCGGCCGCCGGATGACCCGCGGCGGCGTCCTGTTCATCGGCGGCGCGGCGGTGCTGCTGGTGGTCGCCCTGGGCCTCAACGGCGCGGGCCTGGTGGTCGAGCGCTTCGACCTGGCCCAGCAGGATCTCGACATCCGCCGGCAGATCATCGCCCCGCACTGGCGGGCCTTCCTGTCCTCGCCCTGGTTCGGCTACGGCCTGGGGGCGTTCACCTCGGTCAACCAGATGCTGATGACCGAGGCGGCCCTGCGCGAGCTGCACAACGTGCGCGCCGTCCACAACCTCTATGTCCAGTGGCTGGAAGAAGCCGGCGTCGTGGGGACCGTGCTGATGGCCGCCCTGCTGGGCGAGCGCCTGGCCCCGGTGGTCCGCGCGGCGTTCGGTTCCGGCGGCGTCGGGATCTGGGCGCGGGGCGCGGTCTGCGCGGCGGCGGTGTTCCTGATCCACGGCCTGTCGGATTTCGCGCTGCAGGTGCCGGCCATCCAGGCCCTGGCGACGCTGGGCCTGGGCGCGCTGGGCGGCCTGGTTTCGCTGCGGGGCGAGACGCGCGGCGTCAAGCCCGATCGCGCGCCCGCCCGGCTGGCCCTGGCCGGCGGCGGCGCGTGCGCGCTCGTCGCGGTGCTGATGGCCGCGCCGCTGCTGGCGGCCAAGGTCGGGGGCGACCTGTCGGCCTGGCCGACCGCGCCGGCCGACGCCCTGGCGGCCAGCATCGAGCGCGGCCTGGCGCGCAAGGATCTTTCAAAGGTGGAGCTGGCGCGCCTGGACGGTCTCAGCCGGCGAGAGCTGGCGTCACGTCCGGGATCGGGATCGGCCTGGTTGCGCCGCGCGGCGGTCGACGCCGCGGCGGGTCTCGACGGGCCCTCGGCCCTGGCGCTGGAGCGCTCGTTCACGGTGGCGCCGCTGCAGACCAGCCTGTTCAGCGCCCGGACGCGGTTCGCCTACGAGCGCTGGGACCGGCTCACGCCGACGGCGCGCGCCCAGACGATCGAACAACTCAGCGCCGAATGGCGCCGCGCGAACTGGAAACGCAAGGAGCTGGTTCGAATGGCCAACGACATCCGCAACCCGGCGGGCCGGGTGGGGCTGGCGCTGCAACTGACCGTGCTGCGGCTGCGGCAGCCCTGATCGTGCGGGCCGATCAGATGAGGGCGCGGAAAAGTTCCAGGGCGGCCACCCACAGGCCGGCCGAAACCAGGGCGGCCAGGCCCAGGCCGACGGCGCGCGGCAGGCGGCGCGTGGCGGCCGGAACGGCGTCGGCGACGTTGCTCATCGAGAGGTTGGCGTGCGGCATGAAACTCAAGGCCCCTTCAGCGCAGCTTCGTCATCTGCGCGAATATAAGCTTAGCTTTTCACCCCTAAGCCCTAGTGAAGGAACAGGGTTTACGCAAAATGACTGTATTTTATGGTTAAGTATCAGTTTCCGCGCGACGTCGTCGGAGAGTTGCATTAGGTAGTTAGAGACGAAGTGGGGTGGCTTCGTTCCTTTTTGTGTGTCGTGGGATAGGGGGTTACGCTGTGAGCGGAAGCTCGAACACCGAAACCATGAACGCCGTCGCGGGCGAGATTCTTGCTCGTGTCGCCGTGGATCCCGGCAAGCGCTTCATCGATGTCGTCGTTGCTGCCCTTGCCTTGATCTTCTTCGCGCCCGTGCTTTTGCTCGCGGCGCTCTGGATCAAATTGGAGTCGCCCGGACCGGTGCTGTTCCGCCAGACGCGGGGCGGCCTGAACGGTCGAACCTTCACCATCTACAAGCTGCGCTCGATGCGGTGCGAGGAGAACGGCGACAAGGTCACCCAGGCCCGTCGCGACGACGACCGCATCACCAAGTCGGGCAAGCTGTTGCGCACCACCAGCATCGACGAGCTGCCCCAGCTGCTCAACGTGCTGAAGGGCGACATGTCGCTGGTGGGCCCACGCCCGCACGCCATGGCGCACGACGCCTATTACGGCGCGCTGATCTCGACCTACAACATGCGCTTCCAGGCCAAGCCCGGCCTTACCGGCCTGGCCCAGATCCGCGGCCTGCGCGGCGGCACGACCGACGTCGAGGACATGGCGGCCCGCATCAAGGCCGACATCGCCTATATCGACGGCTGGTCGCTGATGAGCGACATCCGCATCCTGCTGCTGACGGTGCCGCACCTGCTGATGGCGGAAAACGCCTACTAAGCAGGCAATACTGTCTGAATACGGAAAAGGCCTCGCTTCTGTTCGAAGCGAGGCCTTTTTACTTTCGGGCGGGGATCAGCCGATCGTCACCCAGGCGGCCGAGCCGGGGGCCTGACGCTCGATCCAGCGATAGTTCAGCTCGCTCCAGGGCGTGGCCCAGGGGGTGAGGTTGTCGAGCACCCAGTCGCCCTGCTCCATGGCGACCACCAGCACGGCGTGGCTTTCGCCGCGGGCGGTCACCGCCACGGCCATCGACAGGGCCGCGGCCGGCACCCCGGCTTCGATCAGCCGGCGGCGCTTTTCCAGGGCGTAGTCCTCGCAGTCGCCGTACATCTTGCCGTCGATCACGCGCGGCAGGCTCCAATACTCGATCATGCCGTAGAGATCGAAGTCCTCGGCCTTCTGCACTTCGCGATTTACGCGGCGATTGATGTCGTTGAGCAGCTTCATCTGGTCACGCGACAGGCGCGGAAGCTCGCCGGCCGCCGAGGCCAGGCTCACCACCGGGCGGGCCGGAGCGGCGGCGCTCGGAGACAGGGCCGCGGCTAGCGCCGCCTCGGGCGAGACCAGGGCGAAGGCGGTGTCCAGGCGCAGGGGCGCGAGGGCTTCCACCGTCAGGGCGGCGACCGTGTCCTCGTCCCCGTTCTCGTCCGGGGCCTCGGTTTCGGCGGCGATCGCCTGGGCCTGGGCGGCGAAGGTCAGGCGGCGGCCGCCGCTCCAGGCGGTCGAGGTCGACGAGGTGGCGATGCCGGGGCCGGGCTGCGGCGCCTGGCCGGTCAGGGCGGCGATCTCGTGTGCGGCCGCGCCGCAGCTGTCGAGGTCGCGCTGGCACAGGTCGGTGAAACCGGGCGGGGCGGCGGCGGGCGCGCCCATCGGCATGAACGCCGGCGCCGGCCCGGCCAGGGCCGGGGCGGCGGCCATCAGGCCAAGACTGGCGATGGCGGTTCCGAGAAAGGCGGTGATCTTCATGACGGGCTCGCGAAGTTCGTGAGCTCATCATCGGAGTATCCATTGAATTCGAGGTCAAAATGCTTGGTGTTTTAACGTCTAATCAATCTGGTTTATTTGGCGTTATTGGTAACGGTGGGTGAATGTTCAAGGTTAAATCGCTCTCGAAAATCTCGGTTTATTTATCGTAAATATGTGTGGCGGAGGTTGAAGGGGCCTTGCGCGTAAGGCATTTTGGCCATCGGCCCCGTCTCGTTCTCCTCCATCCTCCTAGGTCCATGGTCTTCGGCTTCCTGCGTCCCAAGTCCCGATCCAAGTCGCAAACCGCCTCCGCCGACGGCCGAGTGGTTTACGGCGTCGGCGACATCCACGGCCGTCTCGACCTGCTCGACCTGCTGCTCGACGCCGTGGCGGCCGACTTCGCCGCGCTCGGCCGGCCGGACCGGCCGGTGATCGTGTTCGTCGGCGACTATGTCGACCGCGGCCCGGAGTCGGCGGGGGTGATCGAGCGCATCGCCGCCCTCAAGGCCGCTTCCGGCGGGACCGCGGGCTTCGAGGTCCGCACTCTCATGGGCAATCACGAGCAGACCCTGCTGCAGTTCCTCGACAGCCCCGAGGGCGGGCCGGTCTGGGCCGAGTTCGGCGGCGGCGAGACCCTGGCTTCCTACGGGGTGGCGCGGCCCGCGGGGCGCGACCCCGAGGCCTGGCGCGCGGCCCAGGAACAGTTCCAGCGCAACCTGCCCCTGCGCCACCTGAACTTCCTGCGCCAGCTGGAGCTGACCGCCGCCTATGGCGACTACCTGTTCGTCCACGCCGGCGTGCGCCCGGGCCGCTCTCTGGCCCAGCAGGACCCGCAGGACCTGCTGTGGATCCGCGGCGATTTCCTGCATCAGCCGCACGGCCTGGGCATGGTCGTCGTCCACGGCCACACCCCCGACGAAGAGCCGTTTCTGGGCCGTGACCGGATCAATGTCGACACCGGAGCCTATGCGACGGGCGTTTTGACCGCCGTCCGGGTGGGCGAGGGCGCTCCGGCCATGCTGCAAGCGCGAAAACGGCGCCCCGTTCCGGGGTGAAGCTTGTGACGCCCGGGTCTCCATGCGATGAGACCAGGGAGGGATGCAGCCGAGAGACGTGACGAGAATGATTACCGTTCGACGCCTTATTCGGGCGGCTTCGATCTGCCTGGCCCTCGCCGCGGCCGCGCCGATCGCCCAGGCTCAGGACACCCTCCCGCCGCCTCCCGCCGCCGCTGCTGCGGCGCCGCAAACCGCGCCTGTCGCGCCGTCCGCGGCCGCGCCCGCCGCGCCGGTCGATCCCGACTACCAGCTGGGCTCGGGCGACAAGATCCGCGTCACCGTCTTCGGCGAGCCGACCCTGTCGGGCGAGTTCTATGTCACCGGCTCGGGCCTGGTGTCCTTGCCGCTGCTGGGCGAGGTCAAGGCCGCCGGCCTCAGCGTCCGCCAGTTCCAGGAAACGGTCGAGACCGCCCTGCGCAACGGCTATCTCAAGCAGCCGCGCGTCAGCGCCGAGGTGCTGAACTTCCGTCCGTTCTACATCCTGGGCGAGGTCAGCAAGCCGGGCACCTATCCCTATACCTCGGGCCTGACCGTGCAGAACGCCGTGGCCACCGCCGGCGGCTACACCTACCGGGCCGACAAGAACAAGGTCTACATCAAGCGTCTTGGCGAAGAGAAAGAGACCAAGATGAGCCTGACCCCGTCGACCCAGGTCGCGCCGGGCGACACGGTGCGTATCGGCGAGCGCTTCTTTTAAGAGTTCAAATGCAGACGCCGCGTCTGTCGCGGCGTCGGCGGCGTTAGGGTTCGATTCACCACGGCGCGCGGCGATAGGTCGCGCTTTCGACTACCTGGCCGCGCAATAGAAACCATTTTTTTGTATCTTTCCGCACAGAGTGGCGCCGTACCACTCTGGGGGAACGCCTTTGTTGAAGGTTCTGACCTGCCTGACGGGGCAGCATGACTTCAGGCTCGTGCTCGTCGCCGGCCTCGTCTGCTTCGCCGCCTGTTTCACGGCGTTCCGACTCTTTTCACGCCTGCGCGGCGCGCGCGGCCTGGTCCGCGGGGCCTGGCTGCTGCTGACCGGCCTGGTGGCCGGCTCGGGCGTCTGGGCCACCCACTTCATCGCCATGGTCGCCTACGACCCGGGCCTCAAGACCGGCTACAGCCCGGCGGGCACCCTGCTGTCGCTGATGATCGCGGTGCTGTTCATGGCCGCCGGCTTCGCCGTGGCCTCGGCCGAGCGCACCCGCACCAACGACTGCGCCGGCGGCCTGCTGCTGGGCCTGGGCATCGGCGCGATGCACTACACCGGCATGTCGGCCTTCGTGACCCAGGGCTACGTGCTCTGGGAGCAGGCCACCGTCGCCGCCTCGGTCGTCATCGGCGTGTCCTTCTCGGCCATCGCCCTGGTGATCGCCGGTCGCGCCCGCTCGCTGACCAAGCAACTGATCGGCGGCACGGTGCTGACGCTGGGCGTCTGCGGCCTGCACTTCACCGGCATGGGCGCGGTGACCATCATGCCCGACGTCAACGTCGTGGTGCCCGAGCAACTGCTGTCGGGCGCCATGCTGACCCTGGCGGTGACCGCCATCACGGGCCTGATCATCCTGGGCGGCCTGGGCGCGGTGACCATCGAGTCCTCGACCAGCCGCTCGGCCCTCGACCGCATCCGCCGCCTGGCCAACGCCGCCTACGAAGGCATCGTCGTGGTCCAGGACGGCCGCATCAACGACGCCAACGCCGCCTTCTGCGAACTGGCCGGCGCCTCGCTGGACGACCTGGTCGGCAAGCCGCTCTACACGTCCATGCTCACCTTCGACGGCAAGGAGCCGGCCCGCGAGGGCGTGCGCCGCGAGGGGCTTCTCCAGCCGCTCGAAGGCGGCCGCGCCATCCCGGTCGAGGTGTTCTCGCGCCTGATGGACGACGGCGCCCGCACCGAGACCTCGGGCCTGACCGTGCTGGCCATCCGCGACCTGCGCGAGCGCCGCTCGGCCGAGGAGAAGATCCGCTACCTGGCCGAGCACGACGGCCTGACGGGCCTGCCCAACCGCAACTCGCTGCAAGCCCGCCTGGCCGCCGCCCTGGAGCGCGTCGAGGCGTCCGGCGAAACGCTGTCGCTGGTCTGCATCGATCTGGACCACTTCAAGGAGGCCAACGACCTGCACGGCCACCTGGCCGGCGACGCCCTGCTGGTCGAGGCCGCCCGCCGCCTGCAGGACTCGGTCACCGCCCCGTCCTTCGCCGCGCGCCTGGGCGGCGACGAATTCATCCTCGTGCAGATCGCCGCTGGCGACCAGCCCGCCGCCGCCGCCGAACTGGCCGGCCGCGTGCTCGAGCAGCTGTCGGTCCCGGCCGTCTACGAAGGCCAGGACCTGGCCATGGGCGCCAGCCTCGGCGTCTCGCTGTTCCCCGACGACGGCCGCACCGCCGAGGCCCTGCTGGCCAACGCCGACATGGCCCTCTACCGCGCCAAGGAAAGCGGCCGGGGCGTCTATCGCTTCTTCAAGCGCGAGATGGACGAGACCATCCGTGAACGTCGCACCCTGGCCCGCGAGCTGCGCCAGGCCATCACCGACGAGGAACTGGTGGTGTTCTACCAGCCGCTGGCCCGCGCCGCCGACGGCGAGGTCTGCGGCTTCGAGGCCCTGGTCCGCTGGAAGCACCCGGTGCGGGGCATGGTCCCGCCGCTCGACTTCATCCCGGTGGCCGAGGAGAACGGCCTGATCACCCAGCTGGGCGAATGGGTCCTGCGCCGCGCCTGCGCCGACGCCGCCAGCTGGGATCGCCCGCTGCGCATCGCCGTCAACCTGTCGCCGTTGCAGCTGAACCAGCCCAACCTGCCCACCCTGGTGCACGAGGTACTGATCGCCACCGGCCTGTCGCCCTCGCGCCTGGAGCTGGAGATCACCGAAAGCGCCCTCTTCAAGGACTACCAGCGCGCGCTCGACAACCTGCGCCGCCTGAAGGCCCTGGGCGTTCGCATCGCCATGGACGACTTCGGCACCGGCTTCTCGTCGCTGTCGACCCTGCAGTCGTTCCCGTTCGACAAGATCAAGATCGACAAGAGCTTCGTCGAGAACATCCACCGTCACGACCGCGCCACCGTCATCGTGCGCGCCGTGCTGGGCCTGGGGCGCAGCCTGGAGATCCCGGTCGTGGCCGAGGGCGTCGAGACCCAGGAGCAGATCGACTTCCTGCGCGGCGAGTCCTGCGCCGAACTTCAGGGGTACGCCATCGGCCGTCCGGGTCCGATCGACAGCCTGTCGGCCTGGACCCTGGCCCGCGCCGCCGTCGCCAACGCTTCGGAACAGACCAAGGCCCGCGGCGCGGCCTGATCGCGCACACCCGTGGAACCTCTGCCGTGCGGCGGCGTTTGCAAGGCGTCGCCGGCGGGGGTGCGCCTGGTGACGCGGGGCTAGCGTAATGGGCCAGTTTCTCAGTCGGACGACGATCCGGTTCGCATCGTCGGTCGATCGCCCGATCCTCCGGTTCTGCCTGGCCGGCGCGGCCGTGGGCCTGGCTGTCGCCGCCCGCTTCGGCGCGGCCAGCCTGACCGACCACCCCAGCAATTTCCCGCCGTTCTTCGTCGCTGTCATGCTGGCCGCCCTGGTCGGCGGGCTGTGGGCGGGCCTGGCCTCGGTGCTGGCCAGCGCCCTGTTCGTGCGGCTTCTGTGGATGGGCGGGCCGCTCGACACCGCCCAGGCCACGCAGCTGGCCACCTTCGCCCTGAGCAGCGGCCTGATCGTGCTGTTCGTCGCCGCCCTTCGGCTGGCCGTGCGCAGCGGCCTGGCCGCCGAGGAGCGGTTCCGCATCGCCCAGGACGCCTCGCTCGACGCCTTCGTGATCCTGGAACCCGTGCGGCGCGGCGGCCAGATCGCCGACTTCCGCTGGACCTACGCCAACCCCGCCGCCCAGGCCCTTAGGCCGCGGGGCGTCTCAACCCTGATCGGTCGCCGAGTGCGCGACGTCTTCCGCGACGAGACCGGCCAGCAGATGATCGAGCGCCTGACGCGCCTGCTCGACGAAGGCGGTCCCGACGACCTGGAGGTGCGGCGGGTGATCGACGGCGAGGAGCACTGGGTGCGCTCCAGCGGGGTGCGCATAACCGAGGGCCTGGCGGTGACCTTCCGCGACGTGACCCGCGAGCGCCGCGCCCAGGCGGCCCTGCGCACCAGCGAGGAGCAGTTCCGGGGCGTGGCCAACGCCGCCCCGGTGATGATCTGGATCTCGGGCGTCGACGGGGCCTGCATCTGGTTCAACGACGCCTGGCTGAAGTTCACCGGCCGGGCGATGGACGAGGAACTGGGGCGCGGCTGGGCGGCCGGCGTGCATCCCGACGACCTGGACGCCGCCGAGGCCGAGGCGGCCGCCGCCATCGAGGCCCGCCGTCCGTTCCGCGCCGCCTTCCGCCTGCGTCGCGCGGACGGCGCCTGGCGCTGGATCAGCAGCGCCGGCGCCCCGCGCCACGACGCCTACGGCCAGTTCCAGGGCTATATCGGCAGCTGCTTCGACAACACCGAGGTGGTCGAGACGACGCTGGAGCTCGAAGACCGCGTCGCCGAGCGCACCGCCGCCCTGGAGGCCAGCATCGCCGAGCGGGCCAAGACCGAGGCGGCCCTGGCCCAGTCCCAGCGGCTGGAGACGGTGGGCCGGCTGACCGGCGGCGTCGCCCACGACTTCAACAACCTGCTGACGGTGATGGTCGGCGGGCTCGACATGATCCTCAAGCGCCCCGACGACGTGGCCCGCGTGCGGCGCCTGGGCGAGGCGGCCCTGGCCGCCGGCCAGCGCGGCGAGCGCCTGACCCGCCAGTTGCTCGCCTTCTCGCGCAGCCAGGAGCTGAAGCTCGAGGTCGTCGACATCGCCGGCCTGATCCTTCAGGTCGAGCCGCTGGTCCGTCGCGCCGTCGGCGACGCCAAGAGCCTGGAGGTCCGCGCGGATCGCGAGGCCGGCTCCAGCCGCGTCGACGCCGCCCAGTTCGAGGCCGCCCTGCTCAATCTCGTCGTCAACGCCGTCGACGCCACGCCCGACCATGGAACCATCACCGTCGAGGTCACGGCCGAGCGGCTGGAGGACGGGCAGGCGGGCGAGGCCCCGGCCGGCGACTATGTCCGCGTCGCGGTGTCCGACACCGGCCACGGCATGTCGCCCGAGGTGCTCGCCCGGGTGTTCGAGCCGTTCTTCACCACCAAGGAGGTCGGCAAGGGCACGGGCCTTGGCCTGGCCCAGGTCTACGGCTTCGTGCGTCAGTGCGGCGGGGCGGTGACCATCGACAGCCAGGAGGATCGCGGGACCACGGTGTCGCTGCACTTGCCGTCCGCCGTCGCCGACGGGATCGTCGCCGAGCGTGTCGAGGACGCGCCGCAGGCCGACCTCTCCGGTGTGCGGGTGCTGCTGGTCGAGGACGACGCCAGCGTCCGGGCCATCACCGAAGGGGCGCTGACGGAGCTGGGCTGCATCGTCGTCACCGCCGAGCACGGCCGCGCGGCCCTGGCCCGGCTGGAGGTCGAGCCGGACTTCGACGTCCTGCTGTCGGACCTCGTCATGCCCGGCGGCGTCAGCGGCGTGGAGCTGGGCCGCATCGTCGCCGCACGCACGCCCCGCACGGCCGTCCTTCTGACCACCGGCTATGCCGGCGACCGCCTCGCCGCCGCGCTGGAGGACCTGCCCTGGCCGGTCCTGCGCAAGCCGTTCCGCATCGAGCAACTGCACCGGGCGCTGGCGGAGGCGGCCGTGAGATCCTCCCCCTCTGGGGGAGGTGGCGCGTAGCGCCGGAGGGGGCCGTTTCTTCCGCCGACTTCACTCCTCACCCGTAAAACGGGGGGAGAAAATAGCCGCCGCAAGAAGAACCTCCCCCCGTGGGGGAGGCGATCGCGCAGCGATCGGTGGGGGGAGTGACTGGGAAATTTTCCAACGTCTCGAAAGCTGAAACCGGCCCCCCACCGGCCTTCGGCCGCCTCCCCCACAGGGGGAGGTTCCTGGCGTCACCGCCTCCGGCTCAATCCCCCCAGCAGCCCGCGCATGATCTCGCGCCCCGCCTGGCTGGCCACCGTGCGCAGCAGCGACTTGGCGAAGGTCTCGGCCATGCCCTGGCGGCTGGCCGACGCACGCGGCCGCGAGGCGCGGGCGTCTTCGCGTTCCTCGCGGGCCCGTTCGCGCTCGCGCACCTTCTCCTCGGCGGCCCGTTGGCGTTCGGCCTCGGCGGCGGATGCGGCGGCGGCCGCGTCCTTCTGGGCCTGGGCGGCGCGGCCCTGCAGGGTCTCGTAGGCCGAGGCGCGGTCCTGGGCGGTGTCGTAGAGGCCGGCCACCGGGCTCTTGGCGATGGCGGCGGCGCGCTCCTCAGGCGTCAGCGGGCCCAGGCGCGAGGCCGGCGGGCGGATCAGGGTCTTCTGCACCACGCAGGGCGCGCCCTTGGCGTCGAGCACCGAGACCAGGGCCTCGCCCACGCCCAGGGCCTGGATGGTCTCGGCGGTGTCGAAGGCCGGATTGACCCGGAACGACTGCGCCGCCGCCTTCAGTCCCTTCTGGTCGGCCGGGGTGTAGGCGCGCAGGGCGTGCTGCACGCGCGCGCCCAACTGGCCCAGCACCGCGTCGGGAATGTCGGCCGGGTTCTGGGTGACGAAATAGATGCCTACGCCCTTGGAGCGGATCAGGCGCACCACCTGCTCGATCTTCTCCAGCAGCGGTTTCGGCGCATCGTTGAACAGCAGGTGCGCCTCGTCGAAGAAGAACACCAGCTTGGGCTTTTCCGGATCGCCCACCTCGGGCAGTTCCTCGAACAGCTCCGACAGGAGCCACAGCAGGAAGGTCGAATAGAGCTTGGGCGACTGGATCAGCTTGTCGGCCGCCAGCACGTTGACATAGCCGCGCCCGGCCACGTCGGTGCGCATGATGTCGGCGAGATTGAGGGCCGGCTCGCCGAAGAAGTGCTCGGCGCCTTGCGTCTGCAGGGTCAGCAGCTTGCGCTGGATCGCCCCGACGGTGGCGGCCGAGACGTTGCCGTACTGCGTGCCGATCTCGGCGGCGTTGTCGGCCACGTACTTCAGCGCCGCCTGAAGATCCTTCAGGTCGAGCAGCAGCAGGCCGTCCTTGTCGGCGACGTGGAAGGTGATGGTCAGCACCCCTTCCTGCACGTCGTTCAGTTCCAGCAGGCGCGAGAGCAGCAGCGGACCCATCTCCGAGATGGTCGTGCGGATCGGGTGGCCCTTCTCGCCGAACAGGTCCCAGAAGATGGTCGGCGGCGCGGCCGGGGTCAGGGTGATGTCCATCGACGCGGCGCGGGCCTGCATCTTCTCGTTGGGCGTCCCCAGAGCGGCGACGCCCGAGAGGTCGCCCTTCACGTCGGCGGCGAACACCGGAACGCCCGCGTCGGCGAAGGCCTGGGCCATGATCTGCAGCGTCACAGTCTTGCCGGTGCCGGTGGCGCCGGCCACCACGCCATGGCGATTGGAGCGGTCCAGCCGTTGGGTGACGGGCCCCTCACCGAGCCCGATCAGGATTTCACCGTCGCCGATCGCCAGGGTCATGCGCAACTTCCCTACATGATTGAGGCTTAAGCCTAGCTCTGGCCTTGTCCTTCGCCAATCGGGCTGAACAATGGTCCCCAAGACTTACGCGAACAGAGATTCCCGTCGATGACGACCTTCACGCCCTCGATCACCAGCCGCAACGCCGTCGTCTTCCTGGCGGTGGTCGCGGCTGGCGCGGCCCTCTACTACATGCGCGGCATCCTGACGCCGCTGGTCCTGGCCATTTTCCTGGCGGTGATGATCGACAGTTTCGCCCGCGTGCTGACGGTGCGGGTGCCCAGGTTCCCCGAGAAGCTGGCCCTGCCGACGGCCATCGTGCTGTCGCTGCTGCTGTTCGGCGGCTCGGTGTGGATCGTGGTCGAGAACGGCGCCGGGTTCGTCGGCCAGGCCAAGGCCTACGCCCCCCGCCTCAACGAGGTGATCGCCAAGATCGCCGGCCTGTTCGGGATCCGCGTCGCCCCCACGCTGGACGACCTGATCGCCCAGCTCAATCCGCAGCAATATGTCGGCGCCATCGCCGGCAGCCTGCAGAACTTCGCCTCCAACGCCGTGCTGGTGCTGATCTATCTGGGCTTCATCATCGCCTCGCGCCGGGGCTTCTCGCGCAAGATCGTCGCCCTGTTCCCGCACCACGCCGAGCGCGACCAGTCGGTGGCCCTGTTCCAGCGCATCCGCAACGGGGTCGAGCAATACCTGTGGATCCAGACCGTCACCGGCCTGATGATCGCCGTGGCCGCCTGGGCGGTGATGGCCCTGGTCGGGCTCGACAACGCCTTCTTCTGGGCCTTCCTGATCTTCATCGCCGCCTACATCCCGATCATCGGCGGGGCTATCGGCTGCATCCTGCCGCCGCTGTTCGCCTTGGTGCAGTTCCCCCACAGCCTGCTGCCGGCGCTGATCCTGGCCGGCTCGCTGCAGGTGATCTTCTTCGTCGTCGGCAACGTCGTGCTGCCGCGCATGCAGGGCGACAGCCTGAACATGGACCCCACCGTCGTGCTGCTGTCGCTGGCCGTCTGGGGCGCGCTGTGGGGCGGCATCGGCATGTTCCTGTCCACGCCCCTGACCGTCGCCCTGATGCTGATCCTGGCCCAGTTCGACGGCACCCGCTGGATCGCCATCCTGCTGTCGGAAGACGGCGATCCGACCAGCGAGCGGGCCACCGGCCACGGCCCGGCCGGGGTCGCCAAACAGGGATCGGCGAGAAAAAAGCCAAGTTCGAGAAAAGGGACTTAAAATTCCTGGAAGCGCTCCTATCTAGGTCTGGTACCGGGAGCCCCCCAATCCCGGTCCCGCGGCGACGCCAGCCTGCTTTACCTGGCGCGTCGAACGCGGAAAACGCCCGCCGCTCCCCCCAAGGCGGGCCTGCGCCGCCGGTCTCCCCCCACCGGCGGCGCTTCCGTGTCCGGAGCAGCGTTTCCGAACAATCCTCGGCCAGGGCGTCCGGATAGAAATGTGGGTGGCGCTTCCTTCGGAATTCAGCAGTTTAGGCAAAATATTGTTCGGTTCTCGGGCGTGTCGGTTGAACGCGCACGGGAAAGGGCTAGGTTGTCGCCAAAAATTCGCGAGGAAATCCCATGGTCGGCGATAGTGACCGCAAGGCGAACCAACAGACGTCCAGCGCCCAGGGCACGGCTCTGAGCGCGGCTCTGGAAACGGCTTTCGGCGGTGCGCTCACCCCTGCCCAGGCCCAGTTCGCGGCGCTGGCCGCCGAAGACTGGTCGGCCGAAGAGCTGCCCGCCGTCGAGGCCGGCGACGTGGCCGCCGAGCTGGCCGCCCTCTACCGTTTCGCCGAAGCTTCGGCCAACGAGGCCCTGGCCCTGCGCGTGCGCACCGCCAAGGGCGGCGACGTCCTCGAGATCGTCCAGCCCGACCGCCCCTTCCTCGTCGATTCGATCATGGGCGCCATCGCCGAGACCGGCTTCTCGGTCCGCGCCATGTTCCACCCGATGGTCGAGCTTGCCGGCCAGCGCCGCTCGCTGATCCAGGTGTGGCTCGAGCCCGTCGGCCAGGACCGTGAAGAGGCCCTGCTGACCGCCGTCCGCGACGCCCTGGCCGACGCTCACCGCGCCGTCGACGACTTCGACGCCATGCGCGCCCTGATGCGCCGCACGATCGAAGAGCTGCGCGGCGCCCAGGTCGACATCCCCGCCGAAGAGCGCGCCGAGGGCGTCGACTTCCTCGACTGGCTGGAAGGCGACCACTTCGTGTTCCTGGGCGCGCGGGTCTACGACTACCCCCGCACCGCCGACGGCGGCTATGCGGCCGAGGAGCCGCTCTACCAGCCGGAAGGCAGCCTGGGCGTCCTGCGCGACCAGACCCGCACCGTCCTGCGCCGCGAAAGCGAGCCGGCGATCCTGTCGCCGCAGGTGCGCGACCACCTGCTGCTGGGCGCCCCGCTGGTCGTGGCCAAGTCGAACCTGCGCTCCAAGGTCCACCGCCGCGGCTACATGGATTACGTCGGCGTGCGCCGCTACGGCGCCGACGGCAAGCCTTCGGGCGAGGTCCGCTTCGTGGGCCTGTTCACCGCCGAGGCCTACGAGACCCCCGCCCACGAGGTGCCGCTGATCCGCCGCAAGGTCGAGCACGTGCTCGACCGGGCCGGCAAGGATCCCGACAGCCACAACGGCAAGCGCCTGCGCAACATCCTCGAGACCTGGCCGCGCGACGAGCTGTTCCAGATCGAGGAGGGCGACCTGCTCTCCATGGCGCTGGGCGTGCTGCACCTCTACGACCGTCCGCGCGTGCGCCTGTTCACCCGCCGCGACCCGTTCGACCGCTTCATCTCGGCCCTGCTGTTTGTCCCGCGCGAGCGCTATGACTCGGGCGTGCGCCAGCGCGCCGGCGACCTGCTCAGCCAGGCCTTCGACGGCCGCGTCTCGGCCTACTATCCCAGCTTCTCCGACGCGCCGCTGGCCCGGGTGCACTACATCCTCGGCGTCAAGCCGGGCGCCCATCCCGAGCCGGACCTGGCCGCGCTGGAAGCGGCCATCGCCGAGACCACCCGCACCTGGGACGACCGCTTCGAGGCCATCGTCCGCGAGCGCGGCGCCACCCGCCCGGTGGTCGACACCCTGTCGCGCTGGGCCGGCGCCTTCCCGCCCGGCTACCGCGACCAGTACGACGCGCCCGAGGCCCTGGCCGACATCGCCGTCGTCGACGACCTGAAGGCCGGCGAGGCCGTGCGCGTGCGGGCCTTCCGTCGCGACGGCGACGACGCCATGACCTTCCGCTTCAAGCTTTATCGTCCGGGCGCGGCCGCGCCGCTGGCCGACGTGCTGCCGATCCTCGAGCACATGGGCCTGAAGGCCCTGATCGAGGACGGCTTCAAGCTGAAGCCCACCATCGACGGCCTCAAGGCCCCGACCTGGGTGCATGAGTTCGTGCTGCGCGACGAGCAGGGCGAGCACTTGGCCTTCGCCGACATCAAGTCGGCCTTCGAGGCCGCCTTCGTCGCCATCTGGACGGGCAAGGCCGAAAGCGACGGCTTCAACCGCCTGGTGCTGGAGCTGGGCGTCGACTGGCGCGAGGCCGCCCTGGTGCGCGCCCTGGCCCGCTATCGCCAGCAGACGGGGCTCGACCCGTCGCAGGCCGTGCAAGAAGCCGCCCTGGCCGACAATCCGGGCGTCGCGCGCCTGATCCTGGATCTCTTCCGGATCAAGTTCGACCCGGCCATCGCCGCCGACCTGGCCGCCCGCAAGGAACAGGCCGCCGCCGTCGCCGACAAGATCACCGAGGCCCTGCAGGCGGTCGAAAGCCTCGACGCCGACCGCGCCCTGCGCCGCATCGCCGCCCTGGTCGGCGCCATCCAGCGCACCAACTTCTACCAGTCGGGCGAGGACGGCGGCGCCAAGCCGCACATCAGCTTCAAGATCGCCTCGCGCGAGCTGGCCGACCTGCCGGCGCCCAAGCCCTATCGCGAGATCTTCGTCTCGGCCCCGCACGTCGAGGGCGTGCACCTGCGCTTTGGCCCGGTCGCCCGCGGCGGCCTGCGCTGGTCCGACCGCCGCGACGACTTCCGCACCGAAGTCCTGGGTCTGGTGAAGGCCCAGCAGGTCAAGAACGCCGTCATCGTGCCGGTCGGCTCCAAGGGCGGCTTCTATCCCAAGCAGTTGCCGCGCGGCGGCGACCGCGACGCCATCCAGGCCGAGGCCATCCGCGCCTACAAGACCTTCCTGTCGGGCCTCCTGGACATCACCGACAACATCGACGCCGACAACCAGGTGATCGCGCCGCCGGCCGTGGTCGCCCACGACGGCGAGGATCCCTACCTGGTCGTCGCCGCCGACAAGGGCACGGCCACCTTCTCCGACATCGCCAACGGCCTGGCCGAGAGCTACGGCTTCTGGCTGGGCGACGCCTTCGCGTCGGGCGGTTCAGTCGGCTACGACCACAAGGTCATGGGCATCACCGCCCGCGGCGCCTGGGAAGCGGTCAAGCGCCACTTCCGCGAGCTGGGCAAGGACATCCAGGCCGAGCCCTTCACCGTGGTCGGCGTCGGCGACATGTCGGGCGACGTGTTCGGCAACGGCATGCTGCTGTCCAGGCAGACCAAGCTCCTGGCCGCCTTCGACCACCGTCACATCTTCCTCGACCCCGATCCGGATCCGGCCGTGTCGTGGGCCGAACGCGACCGCATGTTCAAGCTGCCGCGCTCGTCGTGGGCCGACTATGACGCCAGCAAGCTCTCCAAGGGCGGCGCCATCGTGCCGCGGAACCAGAAGGAGATCCCGCTGAGCCCCGAGGTCCAGGCCATGCTCGATCTCAAGGCCGCCAGCGTCTCGCCGGCCGAGCTGATGACCGCGATCCTCAAGTCGCGCGCCGAGCTGCTCTATCTCGGCGGCATCGGCACCTATGTGAAGGCCAAGGGCGAGACCAACGCCGAGGCCGGCGACAAGGCCAACGACGCCATCCGCGTCAACGGCGCCGACCTGCGGGTCAAGGTGGTGGGCGAGGGCGCGAACCTCGGCCTCACCCAGGCCGGCCGCATCGAGTTCGCGCAAAGCGGCGGCCATTCGAACACCGACGCCATCGACAACAGCGCCGGCGTCGACAGCTCCGACCACGAGGTCAACATCAAGATCCTCACGGGGCTCCTGGAGCGCTCGGGCGAGCTGACCCGCCCGGACCGCAACACGCTGCTGGCCTCGATGACCGACGACGTCGCCCATCACGTGCTCGAGCACAACTACGACCAGACCCTGGCCCTGACGCTGCTGGAAAGCGACAGCGCCGAGGAGCTGGAGGCCCACGCCCGCTTCATGAGCGAGCTGGAGGCCCGCGGTCGCCTCGACCGCAAGGTCGAGGGCCTGCCCGAGGCCGCCGTCCTGGCCGACCGCGCCCAGGCCAAGAAGGGCCTGACCCGTCCGGAACTGGCCGTGCTGCTGGCCTACGGCAAGCTCGACCTGTTCGACGACATCATCGCCTCGCGCGCGCCGGATGATCCCTGGTTCGAGACCACCCTGCGCGGCTACTTCCCGGGGGCGCTGGATAAGTACGCCGACGCCATGCAGAAGCACCGCCTCAAGCGCGAGATCATCGCCACGGTGGTCGGCAACCAGATGGTCAACATGTGCGGCCCGACCTTCCCGAGCCGCCTGAAGGCCGCCGCCGGCTGCGACGTCGAGGCCCTGGTGGTCGGCTTCGCCGCCGCCCGCGAGATCCTCGGCATCGACGCCCTGTGGGACCAGGTCTCGGCGCTGGACAACCAGGCCGAGGCCGAGGGCCAGACCGCGCTCTACAAGGCCCTGGCCTACGCCCTGCGCAGCCTGACCTTCTGGCTGGCCCGACGGGCCTTCCGCGACAAGTCCAGCGTCCAGCAGCTGGTCGAGGCCTACGGTCCGTCGGTGGCGGCTCTCAAGAGCAAGACCCCGGCCATCCTGTCGGCCTTCGAGCAGAAGACCACGGCCAAGCGCGCCAAGGCCTATGTCGCCGACGGCGCCCCGCAGCAGCTCGCCGAGGCGGTCGCCGCCCTGCAGCCGGTGACCACGGCCGCCGATCTCGTCGACCTGGGCAACGCGTCGAGCTGGTCGGTCGAGAATGTCGCCCGCCTCTATCACCAGGTCGGCGCGGCCCTGGGCTTCGACCGCCTGCGCTGGGCGGCCGGCCAGTTCGTCGGCGGCGACAGCTTCGAGCGCCTGGCCGTCCGTCGCCTGATCGAGGACCTGCTGCTCGAACAGGCCGCCATCACCCAGGCGGTGCTGAAGTTCTCGGCCAACGCCCAGGCCGGCGACGACGAGGCGTCCGCCAAGCAGGCTGTGGCCTCCTGGGCCGCGCTGCGCGCCGACCGGGTCAAGGCCGCCAAGCGCACGGTGGAAGACATCGAGCAGGCCGGCGGCGGCTGGACCTTCGCCAAGCTCACCATCGCCAACGCGGCGCTGCGCGAGCTGTCGGTGCAGGGGTAATCCTGGTCGCGCTCACGAAAACGCCGCGACGGCCGATCGGCTATCGCGGCGTTTGATTTCTGAGAGACCCCTCACCCGACCTCCCTCCGGGAGGCCGCCCTCTCCCGCAAGGGGAGAGGGAAATTACCGCGGGGCCCTCTTCGCCAGGATCCGCTGAAGCGTCCGGCGGTGCATGTTGAGGCGGCGGGCCGTCTCCGACACGTTGTGGCCGCACATCTCGTAGACGCGCTGGATGTGCTCCCAGCGCACGCGGTCGGCGCTCATCGGGTTTTCCGGCGGGGCGGGCGCGGCGTCCTTGGCGGCCAGCAGGGCGCGGGCCACGTCGTCGGCGTCGGCCGGCTTGGAGAGATAGTCGACCACCCCGGCCTTCACCGCCGCCACCGCGGTGGCGATGTTGCCGTAGCCGGTCAGCATGATGATCTTGGCGTCGGCGCGGGCGTCGCGCACGGCCTCGACCACCTTCAGGCCCGAGCCGTCCTCGAGCCGCATGTCGAGCACGGCGTGGGCCGGCGCCTGCGACTTCAGCGAGCCGATCGCCTCGGCCACCGAGGCGCACAAGGTCACCTCGAAGCCGCGCTGTTCCAAAGCTCGACCAAGACGGGTGCGCAGGGGCGCATCGTCGTCGAGCAGAAGCAAGGACTTGTCCGGCAGGGCCGCGACCAGTTCTCCGATATCCGCCATCAACTCAGCGCCTCCCCGCGCCATTACTCAACCGGGTGTCGTATCGCCATCTTGTCTACGACTTGCAAAACTTCGCAAGTCTTTCGTACTCAAACCCCGATGAAGCCAGGAGCTTCCATCGCCGGGCGTGGCCAACGGGCCGCGACCACCGCGCCGCCGCGACGACCGTTCCTGAAATCCACGGCGGCGCCAGTCCGTTCCAGGAGGGTCTTGGCGATGAAGAAGCCCAGACCCATGCCGATGTGGCCGGTGCGCGAGCCTTCGGCCCCCGGACGCGAGGTCACGTAGGGCTCGCCCAGCTTGGCCAACACCTCGGGCGAGAAGCCCGGGCCGTCGTCGCGCACCTCGATCAGGATCGAGCGCGGATCGAAGCGGGCCACGACGATCACCTCCGAGCGGGCGAAGTCGACGGCGTTCTCGACGATCGAGGTCAGGGCGTGGATCACCTCGGCCCGGCGCCAGACGTCGGGAGCCGACTCGCCGGAGGGGCCGTTGACCACCGCCTCGACCCGCACGCCGTGGATCATGTGCGGCTCGATGATCTCGTGCACCAGCTGGGTCAGGCTCATGCGCTCGTGGACGGCGTCCTGGGCCTCGGGCATTTCGGTCAGGCGCTGCAGGATCTCGCGGCAGCGGGCGGCCTGGCCGATCAAGAGCTCGGCGTCCTCGCGCGTCTGCTCGTCGGGCGCGCCGCGCGCCATCTCCCGGGCGACGACCGAGATGGTGGCCAGGGGCGTGCCCAGCTCGTGCGCCGCCGCGGCCGCCAGGGCGCCCAGGGCCGACAGGCGCTGCTCGCGGGCCAGCACGGTCTCGGTGACGTTGAGGGCCAGCTCCATGCGGGCCGACTCCGTCGCGGCCTGCCAGGCATAGAGGCCGGTGACGACGATGCCCAGGATCCGGGCCGCGGCGATGCCGGCCAGCAGCGAGGCCTCGGGCCGGGGCGGCGAAACGCCGATGGCCACGGGCAAGGGCATGTAGAGGAAGGCCAGCACGATGGTGGCGATCACCGCCAGCACGCCCAGGCCGAGAGCATAGCGCGCCGGCAGGGTGGCCGCCGCCAGGGTCACCGGCGCGATCAGCAGCAGGGAGAACGGGTTGTAGACCCCGCCGGTCAGATACAGCATCCCCGACAGCTGCAGGATGTCGAAGGCGATCTGGGCGGTGGCCTCGACATCGCGGGCCAGGCGCTGGCCGGTGGAGGCCAGGCCGATCAGCACGTTCAGCCAGGCCGACAGGGCGATCAGCGAGAAGCACAGGGCGTAGGGAATCTGCCGGTCGAGGACGAGGCCGCAGAACAGCACCGTCACCGACTGGCCCGCCACCGTCAGCCAGCGTTGGGCGATCAATGTTCGAACGCGAAGGCGTCCCTGGCGCAGCCCGGGGCCGGCCCAGGACCAGTCGTCGCTGTCTTGCGCACCTGCGCCGTCGGGCCTATCGAGCCCGTCGGGTGATGGTTTCTTCGGCGCGTCCTTGAACGAAGCGTCGGCCATGACGCCACATTAAGGCCAGAAATTTCGATCTGGCGAGCCCCAAAGGATGCAAACCCATGAACCGCAACCGCCTGATGGTCCTGGCTGTCTGCATCGTGGGGGTCCTGGTGGCCGGCGCGCTGATCGTCCAGAGCGGCGTCTTCCACCCCGCGCCCAAGCCGGCGGCGGTGGGCGGACCGTTCCAGCTGGTCGACTATGACGGCAAACCGGCCGACGAGAGCGTGCTGAAGGGCAAGTGGAGCGCGATGTTCTTCGGCTTCACCTACTGCCCCGACGTCTGCCCCGGCACCCTGCAGGCCCTGGCGACCGCCAGCGACCAGCTGGGCCCCAAGGCCAAGGACCTGCAGATCGTCATGATCTCGGTCGACCCGGCCCGCGACACCCCGGCCCAGATGAAGGCCTACCTGACCGCCGGCCACCTGCCCAGTAACATCGTCGGCCTGACCGGGACCCAGGCCCAGGTGGACGCCACGGTGAAGACCTACCGCGCCTATGCCGGCAAGGTCGGCGACGGCCCCGACTACAGCATCGACCACTCCACGGCGATCTACGTCATCGACCCCAAGGGCCGCTTCGACCGCGTCATCGCCTACAGCAGCCCGCCCGAAGAGATCGCCCGCCAGCTGAAGGCGGCGATGGAAGGTCGCTGAACCCATTTTTTGCATCGCGGCGCCGTTAGGTCACCTCAGGGCTGTACCTTCTTAACGGCCGGCGTGTTATGTTGCAGCGCACAATCGCTGGAGACGGCATGCTCTACGCCCTGCACGAAGCGAGCTTCTACGCCTCGACCCCCATGCGCCTGGCCGCCCGCGCGGCCCGGGACTTCTGGGGCTCGCCGCTGAACCCGGCCGCCAACACCGAACTCGGCCGGCGGCTCTATGCAGGCGCGGACCTGTTCTCCAACGTCACCCGTCGCTACGGCAAGCCCGACTGGCGCATCGACACGGTCAAGATCAACGACGTCGACGTGCGCGTGCGCCCGACCGTCGTCTGGCAGAGCCCCTGGGCTCGCCTGATCCAGTTCGACCGCGACATGGCCGACATGCGCCGGGCCGGCAAGTTCGAGCTGGACCCGGCCGTGCTGATCGTCGCGCCGCTGTCGGGCCACTACGCCACGCTGCTGCGCGGCACGGTCGAGGCCTTCCTGCCCGACCACGCGGTGTTCATCGTCGACTGGCAGAACGCCCGCGAAGTCTCGGTCCTGCAGGGCCGCTTCGACTTCCACGACTATATCGACCACATCCGCGACATGCTGCGGGTGCTGGGCCCGCGTCCCAACGTGCTGGCCGTCTGCCAGCCCGGGCCGCCGGTGCTGGCCGCCGCCGCCCTGATGGCCGAGGACGGCGATCCGTCGCGCCCGGCCAGCATGACCTTCATGGGCTCGCCGATCGACGCGCGCCTGTCGCCGACCGTGACCAACAACCTGGCGGAGGAAAAGCCCTTCACCTGGTTCCAGTCCAACATGATCTACACCGTGCCCGCGCCCTATCCGGGCATGGGCCGGCGCGTCTATCCGGGCTTCGTGCAGCTGGCCAGCTTCATGAGCATGAACGCCGACAAGCACCAGGAAGCCCACCGCCGCTACTTCAACAGCCTGGTCGAGGGCGACGGCGACGGGGCCGACAAGCACCTGGAGTTCTACGACGAGTACCTGTCGGTGCTGGACCTGACCGAGGAGTTCTATCTCCAGACCATCGACATCGTCTTCCAGCGCCACCTGCTGCCCAAGGGCGAGCTGATGCACCGGGGTCGCAAGGTGGATCCCGGGGCCATCACCGACATCGGCCTGATGACCGTCGAGGGCGAGAAGGACGACATCTCCGGCATCGGCCAGACCCAGGCCGCCCACGACCTGTGCTCCAGCCTTCCGGCCAACCTCAAGGAAGACTACGTCCAGCCGGGCGTCGGCCACTACGGGGTGTTCAACGGCCGCCGGTTCCGCGAAGAGATCTATCCCAAGGTGCGCGACTTCATCCTGCGCACCGATCCCAACTTCGCCGGCAAGAAGACCTAGTCGGCCGGCCTCCGGAGGCGGCGATCCCCGGGACGGACCGGGGCGGTGTAGAGGCCGGGAGCCGCCGGCCCACCCTCGCCCAGCTGCGCCAGCGACAGCCGCCGCCGGCCGCCGTCGAGCGAGACGAAGACCTCGGCCTTGGCCCGCGCCAGGGCCTCGGCGCTGACGGCCTGCAGCTTGATCTCATGCAGGAAAGGCTCGGCCCGACCATCCGCCGCCCCGGCCTGCCACGAGCAGGTCAGACCCTCGCACCAGCTTCGGAACACCACGCAGGCGCCGTCGACGCAGGTCTGACGCAGGCCGTCGGCCGCCAGCGTGACGAGGTTGTCGCTGGCGACGAACCGCACCGTCACCCCCAGCCGCGCCACCGCCTCGGGCGAAGCCTCGACAGGCCGGCCGTCACGGACGACGCGATGGAAGCCGACCACTTCCGAGGCCGGCGCGTAGTCGCGCGTCAGGCAGAACGGTTCGGACAGGCAGACGAGGTCGAGCACGAAAACCTCCGGGAGAGATTGCGATCCTATCGCAGGTCTGGCGAGCGCGCCGCATCGCGAAAGACCTCTTCGTCCATCGGAGAGGCGAAGGCGGCTCTTGCGCGCCGGCCCGGCGGGCGCGATCTAGGAGCGTGATGAACCTCTTTCGCCCGCAGCCCAAGGCCGCTCCCCAACGCTTCGCCGACGGCGACCGGCTGGAGATCGAGCGCTGCGCCGTGCGGCTGAAGGTGGACGGCCGTGCGCGGCGGGTGTCGCTGCGGGTCGACCGGGCCAAGTCTGAGATCGTCGCCATCGCCCCCACCCCGCGCCGGCTGACCGAGGCCGTGGCCTTCGCCCGCGAGAAGGCCGGCTGGATGAGCCTGCAGCTGGCCGCCCTGCCCGGCCGCCAGGTGATCGAGCCCGGCGGCGTGCTGAAGATCTGGGGCAAGGCCTATCGGCTGGAGGTCGGGCCGGGCCGGGCGCGGATGACCGACGAGGCCTTGATCGCCCCCGACGACGCCAACTGGTCCTTGAAGATCCTGCGGCTGGTCAAGCACCGGGCGCTGGAGATCCTGACCGAGCGCACCGCCCATCACGCCGGACGGCTGGGACGGCCGACGCCGTCGGTGGCGGTGGCCGACCCCAAGGCCCGCTGGGGCTCGTGCCGGCCCGCGCGTCCCGGCGCGCCGGCGGCGATCCGCTACAGCTGGCGGCTGGTGCTGGCGCCGGCGGCGGTGGCCGACTACGTCGTCGCCCACGAATGCGCCCACCTGGTCGAGGCCAATCACGGCCCGCGCTTCTGGGCGCTGTGCGAGACCCTGATCGGCGATCCCGCGCCGCATCGCGCCTGGCTGCGGGCGCACGCCGCCGAACTGCACGCGATCTCGGCGTAAGGGCTGCGAGAACCCCACCCTTCGATTCGACAGGCTCAGGGTGAGGTTCTCGACTGTTGCGGCCCGTCGGTAGCCCTCATCCTGAGCTTGCCGCCCGGGTCCGACCAACGGTCGGCCCGAGGATGAACTCCGGACGAGGGCGGGCCAGGACCTGCTTACAGCTGGCCCAGCATGTAGTCGGCCGACGAGACCTTGAATTCGCCGGCTTCCTCGACGTTCAGCGTCGTGACGACGCCGTCCTTGGCGATCAGCGAGTAGCGCTGCGAGCGCGAGCCCATGCCGAACTTGCTGCCGTCGAAGTCCAGGCCGATGGCGCGGGTGAAGTCGCCGTTGCCGTCGGCCAGCAGCAGCACTTCGTCCGAAATGCCCTGGTCGGCGCCCCAGGCCTTCATCACGAAGACGTCGTTGACCGAGATGCAGGCGATGGTGTCGACGCCCTTGGCCTTGAGTTCGGCCGCATTCTCCTTGAAGCCCGGCAGGTGCTTGGCCGAGCAGGTCGGGGTGAACGCGCCGGGGACGGCGAAGAGGGCGACGGTCTTGCCCTTGAAGAGGTCGTCGGAAGTGACCGGAGCGGGGCCTTCGGCCGTGCTGGTCATGAACGTGGCCGCCGGAAGCGTGTCGCCAACCTTGATCGCCATGGTGTCATCCTGTGCTGAAAGGGCGTCCCGGAGATAAAGCGTCCGGATCGGTTCGCCAATAACGTGGTTTGACTTGAAACCGACGCGTTGTGTGCCGATCCTCAACAGATGGACGCTCCCGAGACCGCTCCCCTCGACGGCGAGGGCCAATTCCTGACCGGCCGGCTCCTGGTGGCCATGCCCGGCATCGAGGACCCGCGCTTCGAGCGCGCCGTCGTCTACCTGTGCTCGCACGACGACGAGCAGGCCATGGGCCTGGCGGTCAACCGCCCGGTCGAGGGCCTGACGGTGTACGAGTTGCTCGACAAGCTGGGCGTCGAGCCCGAAGTGCGCGCCCCCAGCGACCTGGTCATGCTGGGCGGCCCGGTCGAGCGCGAGCGCGGCTTCGTGCTGCACACCGACGACTACGTCTCGCCCGACTCCACCTCGCCGGTGGCCGACGGCCTGGCCCTGACCGTCACCCGCGACGCGCTGGACGCTCTGGGCAGCCGCATCCACCGCCCACGCCGCGCCATCCTGGCGCTGGGCTATTCCGGCTGGGGCCCCGGCCAGCTGGAGCAGGAGCTGCGCGACAACGTCTGGCTCATCTGCGACGCCGACGAAGCCCTGCTGTTCGGCGACGACCACGAGAGCAAGTGGACTCGCGCCCTGGCCAAGATCGGCGTCACCGCCGATCACCTGTCGGCCCAGGCTGGGCGGGCTTAGAGAAACGGCCACTTATCTCCGCCTCCCTCGCCCTTGTGGCGAAGGCCCATGGCGGCCGCGGCTCAGATCACGGCCAAACTCGAAAGGTCCGAACAGGCTGAACGATGGATCCTGGGCGCAAGGCCCAGGAAGGCAGGAAAAGGGCCTAGGCACGCGCTTCCCCCAGGGCCCCGGAACGCAAAACGGGCGGCCCCTTTCGGAGCCGCCCGCTGCATTTTCAGGTCGCCCTGAAAGCCGTCATCAGGTGTTGACGGCTTCCTCCGGGGTCACTTCGGCCTTCTTCGACAGGTCTTCACCCGTCGTCTGGTCGACGACCTTCATCGACAGCTTGGTCTTGCCGCGGTCGTCGAAGCCCAGGAGCTTCACCTTGACCATCTGGCCTTCCTTCAGCACGTCCGACGGCTTGGCGACGCGTTCGTTGCTGATCTGGCTGACGTGGACGAGGCCGTCCTTGGCGCCGAAGAAGTTCACGAAGGCGCCGAAATCGACGACCTTGACGACCTTGCCGTCGTAGATCGCGCCGACTTCAGCTTCCTGCGTGATCGACTTGATCCAGTCGATCGCGGCCTTGATCTTGGCGCCGTCCGAGGCCGAGACCTTCACGGTGCCTTCGTCGTTGATGTCGACCTTGGCGCCGGTGGTGGCGACGATCTCGCGGATCACCTTGCCGCCGGTGCCGATCACTTCACGGATCTTGTCGGTCGGGATGGTGATGGTCTCGATCTTCGGAGCGAACTCGCCGACGTCTTCACGCGGCGCTTCCATGGCCTTGTTCATCTCGCCGAGGATGTGCGCGCGGCCTTCCTTGGCTTGAGCCAGGGCCTGCTCCATGATCGCGGGCGTGATGCCGGCGATCTTGATGTCCATCTGCAGCGAGGTCAGGCCTTCGCTGGTGCCGGCGACCTTGAAGTCCATGTCGCCCAGGTGATCTTCGTCACCCAGGATGTCGGACAGAACGGCGAAACCGTCCTTTTCCAGGATCAGGCCCATGGCGATGCCCGACACCGGACGAACCAGCGGCACGCCGGCGTCCATCATGGCCAGCGACGAACCGCAGACCGTGGCCATCGAGGACGAGCCGTTCGACTCGGTGATCTCGGAGACCAGGCGGATGGTGTAGGGGAAGTCTTCCTTGGCCGGCAGCATCGGGCGCAGGGCGCGCCAGGCCAGCTTGCCGTGGCCGATTTCGCGACGGCCGGGCGAACCCATGCGGCCGGTCTCACCCACCGAGTAGGGGGGGAAGTTGTAGTGCAGCAGGAAGGATTCCTTGTAGGTGCCTTCCAGGGCGTCGATGAACTGCTCGTCGTCGCCGGTGCCCAGGGTGGCGACCACGATCGCCTGGGTCTCGCCGCGGGTGAACAGGGCCGAGCCGTGGGTGCGCGGCAGGATGCCGACTTCGCCCAGGATCGGACGAACGGTGCGGACGTCACGGCCGTCGATGCGGATCCCGGTGTCGAGGATCGAGCGACGGACGATGTCGGCTTCCAGTTCCTTGAACACCGAAACCAGCTTCAGCGGATCGATGCCGGCCGGGTTCGTGTCGCTCTTGGCGAAGGTCTCGATGGCCTTGGTCTTGGCGGCGCCGAGGGCGGCGACGCGGTCGGCCTTGGTGCGGATCTTGTAGGCGTCGGCCAGGTCCTGACCCACGGCCTTCTTCACTTCGGCCTTCAGGGCGTCGGTGTCTTCGGCCTGGAAGTCGAACGGCTCCTTGGCGGCGTGTTCGGCCAGGTCGATGATGCCGTCGATCACGGCCTGCATCTGCTGGTGGGCGAAGTTGACGCCGCCCAGGACGATCTCTTCCGAGAGTTCCTTGATTTCGCTTTCGACCATCATCACGGCGTCGGCGGTGCCGGCCACGACCAGGTCCATCGCGCTTTCCTTCAGCTCGTCGAGCGTCGGGTTCAGCACGTATTCACCGTTCACCCAGCCGACGCGAGCCGCGCCGATCGGGCCCATGAACGGGGCGCCCGACAGGGTCAGGGCGGCCGAGGCGGCGACCATGCCGATGATGTCGGGATCGTTCTCGAGGTCGTGCTGCAGCACCGTGACGACGACCTGGACTTCGTTCTTGAAGCCCTTGACGAACAGCGGGCGGATCGGACGGTCGATCAGGCGGGAGACCAGGGTCTCCTTTTCCGACGGACGGCCTTCACGCTTGAAGTAGCCGCCCGGGATCTTGCCGGCCGCGAAGGTCTTTTCCTGGTAGTTGACCGTCAGCGGGAAGAAATCTTGGCCGGGCTTCGCCTTCTTGGCGAACACGGCGGTGGCCAGGACGACGGTTTCGCCCATGGTGGCCAGGACGGCGCCGTCGGCTTGACGGGCGATGCGACCGGTTTCGAGGATCAGCGTCTTGCCGCCCCACTCGATCGTCTTGCGCTTGATATCGAACATTTTTCTTCTTTCGGTTCCCGCGGGCGGATTCCCGTCGGGGACGGACAGGGGCCGGACGGCTTAATGGAAGCCGGGCCGATGATCCTCATCCAAGGTTCGACAGGCGGGGGTTTGAGGACGTGAACCCTCGGACGTACGGAGCGCCGGACCTTCTCAGGCGCGGAGCCCTTGGATCTTCAGCCCCGGCCTGTCTCGGAGCGTCGATCCCAAATAGCGTTCCGCCGCCTTACCGGGGTAAGGCGGCGGAAATGCGCCTTAGCGGCGCAGACCCAGCTTCTCGATGAGAGCCGCGTAACGGCCTTCATCGGACTTCTTCAGGTGGTCGAGGAGACGGCGACGCTGGGAAACCAGCTTCAGCAGGCCACGACGGCTGTGGTTGTCCTTCTTGTGGGTCTTGAAGTGCTCGGTCAGGTTCGAGATGCGCTCCGAGAGGATCGCGACCTGGACTTCGGCGCTGCCGGTGTCACCCTCGGTGCGGGCGTGCTCGGCGATAAGAGCGCTCTTGCGCTCGGCAGTGATCGACATCGGGTTGTCTCCGCTCAGGTGAGTTGGAAGACCCGCACCGGATTGAGCTTTCCGGCGCGCATCTCGCACAAGGCCACCAGGCGTTCTCCGGACATGGCGGAAACGGTGCGGTCACCGGGCGTAAGCTCGGCTTTCAGCGTTTCCACCTGCCTGGGTAGCAGAACGATGGCGCGTCCTTGCGCAAGCCGGAAGGCGTCTTCATCGGTCACGGCCAACGCCGGGATGTCGTCCAGCGCGGTCTCGACCGGAAGCAATGCCTCCGACAGTCGGGCCTCATAGCCCAAATTCTCTAGAGTTTCCAGACTTATCGCCGAGTCCTCGGTGAACTGGCCGACCCGCGTGCGGCGAAGCTGGCTGACATGTCCACAGGCGCCGAGCGCCGCCGCCAGATCCCGGACCACGGCGCGCACATAGGTGCCCTTGCCGCATTCCATCTCCAGCTCCACGTGGTCGGCGTCGGGAACCGACAGCACGCGCAGGGCGTGGATCGTCACCTTGCGGGTCTGGAGTTCGAACTCCACGCCATCGCGGGCCAGGTCATAGGCGCGCTCGCCGTCGACCTTGATGGCCGAGAAGTTGGGCGGCACCTGGTCGACCTCGCCGACGAAGGCCGGCAGGGCCGCCTCGATCGCCTCGAGCGCCGGGCGTACGTCGGACGACGCCGTCGTCTCGCCTTCACGGTCCAGCGTGGTGGT
The DNA here is from genome assembly GCF_036889365.1 of Caulobacter sp. CCNWLW153. Taxonomy (NCBI): domain Bacteria; kingdom Pseudomonadati; phylum Pseudomonadota; class Alphaproteobacteria; order Caulobacterales; family Caulobacteraceae; genus Caulobacter; species Caulobacter sp. CCNWLW153. Next base: position 3,794 of record NZ_JBAKFV010000027.1, on the reverse strand, counting down.
GTTGCGCCCCCACTCGATGGTGAAGCGATAGGCCTTGTCGGCGTCCATCAGGAACGGGACGGTCTTGGTCGCCTCGCCCAGGGCCAGCGGCAGGATGCCGGTGGCCAGCGGGTCCAGCGTGCCGGCGTGGCCGGCCTTCTGGGCGTTGAACGCCCGGCGCACGCGGGAAACGGCGCTGGTCGAGGTCAGGTCGTAGGGCTTGTCCAGGCACACCCAGCCCGAGACGGCGTCACCCTTCTTGCGGCGCGCCATGGCTCAGTCCTCGTCTTCGTCCAGCACGTCGGACAGGCGGCGCTCGGTGTCCTGGCGCACGCGCGGATCGAGGAACAGCTTGTCCATGTAGGCCGCCGTGCCGAAGCTCTCGTCGTGGATGAACTTCAGGTCGGGCGTGAACTTCATGTCGATCGACCGGCCCAGGCGCCCGCGCAGGAACTTGGCCACGCGGTTCAGGCCCTTGATGATCTCGTCGACGTTCTGGGCCGCGCCCTGCTCGGCCAGGCCCGCGCCCAGGGGCTCGACGAAGCAGATGGCGTGCTTCAGGTCGGGGCTCATCCGCACTTCGGAGACGGTGATGGCGACGCCGACCAGGGCCTCGTCCTGCAGCTCCTCCTCGCGAAGGATGTCGACCAGGGCGTGACGGATCAGTTCGCCAGCGCGGAGCTGGCGTTGCGACGGACCGGTCGGTCCATCCTTGGATTTGTCGGAATGGCGCTTCATGCGCGGATAGCCTTTGCAGCCCGGCCGGCGGATCGAACGCCGGTAGCGCGGGGGAAAATCGAAGGCGCGGTGTCTAGGCGCGTAGCGTGGAAAAGTCCAGCATCAAGACCCTCCCCCTGAAGGGGGAGGTGTCGGCGAAGCCGACGGAGGGGGAGGTGGCCTGCGAGCCAGCAGCCGCCCTCAAATTCAGCAGGAACTTCCCCCTCCGGCCCTTCGGGCCACCTCCCCCTTCCGGGGGAGGATCCCGGTCACGCCCCCGTCCGTTCCCGGAAGAACGCCACCACCCGCCGCGCCGCGACCATCCCCGCCCCGTCCGGACGATCCCGGTCCAGGTGCAGCGTCAGCACCGAATGCGGCGGGATCACCCGATAGCCGTTGGCGTCGGCGTCATCGAGCTCGATCAGTTCGGCCCGCTCGCCGAACTCGGCCTTCAGCCGCGTGAAGCGGCCGTCCTGAACATGCCAGTCGGTCTTGTAGCGCAGGGCGATCAGCGACAGGTCCTCGGCCTCGAACCGCCTCTTGGCGCAGGCCAGCTCCTCGGCCGACAGGTCAAGCTCGCCCTTGGCCGTCACCGGCAGGGAGGGTTGCGACAGAACCGGCGCCACCACGCAGGGCTCGGTCATCATCGCCAGGGCGAAGCCGCCGGTCACGCACATGCCCACCGCCCCGACGCCCCTGCCGCCGCACTCGGCGTGAACCTGGCGGGCCAGGGCCCGCAGCCAGTCGACGATCGGGCTCGACCTGCCGCCGCGCCACAGATTGAACTCGCGCCGCACGCAGGCGATCTGCAACGACGAAGCCGCGCCATAGCCGCGGCTGACCGGCCGGCCGGGTTCACCGAACAGGCTGGGACAGAAGACCGTCATGCCGGCGGCCGCCACCTCGCGGGCGAAGTCCAGCACGCCGGGATGCAGGCCCGGGATCTCGTGGACGACGATCACCGCCGGTCCCGTTCCCATCCGCCAGACCGAGCGGCTCCAGCGGCCGTCGTCGAACTCGAACCGGGAAAAGCCCTCGAACACGTCGCCCATCGCCCGCCCCTCGCCTTGTTCGTCCGTCAGCCCGCCTTCGGCCCGATCAGGAACTGCTCGACCCTGCCGTCCGGCGTCAGCCGCATCGACACCGACAGGGTCCGCCCGCCGAAGGCCGCGTCGAAACCATGCCAGGTCATGCCGCCGCGCACTTGGACGCCCTGGCCCTCGAGCATGCGCAAGGGTCCAAGCGGGGAAAGGCTCTGCTTGAAGTCGGCCAGGCGCGCGGCCGTGAACCAGGCCTTGCCGTTGGCGGTCAGCAGGGCCTGGTCGATCGTTCCCGCCTGCAGCTGGGCGACCAGGGTCCGCGCCGTCGCCGTCGCCCCCGTCGAGGGCCGCAGCAGGAAGGCAATGCGCTGCGAGATGGCCGTCTGCGGCTCGCCGAAGTCGGCGTTCGAAACCACGGTCACCGCCCGCTTCTCGCCCGGCCAGACGGTGTTGCTGGTCAGCACGCCCGACAGCATGCCGCCGTGGCTGATGCTGGTGACCCCGTCACGCACCTTGACCGAGACGCCCAGGCCGTAGCCGGCGGGCGCGCCGCTCGACAGCTCCACCGAGGTGGTCATCGCTTCCCACGAGACGGGCTTGAGCAGCTCGCGGCGGATCATCGCCCGGTTCCAGCGGGCGAGGTCGGACGGCGACATGGCCAGTTCGGCCGCGCCGAACAGCCAGCCGGGCCCTTCCTTGTCGGCCGCGACCACGGGCCCCAGGCCATAGCGGGTGTAGTGGCCGGCGTCTGGCGGCGACAGCGCCTTGCTGTCGTCCTCGGTGACGCCGCTCATGCCCAGGGGATCGAAGATCCGCCGCTTGAGAAAGGGAAACAGCGGCTCGCCCGAGACCGTCTCGACCACCAGGCCGGCGATGACGAAGCCGGTGTTGGAATAGCGCCACTGCTCCCCGGGCGGATAGTCGAGCGGGATCCTCGCCCAGCCGTCGAGGATCTTCTGCTGCGTGGTTGGCGCGCGCATGGCCTCGAACACGAAGTCCTGGGGCCAGTAGTCCCGATAGCCGGCGGTGTGCGACAGCACCTGGCGCAGGGTGATCCGATCGCCGTCGGTCAGGCCGGGCACGTACCTGCCGACCGGATCGTCCAGCGAGACCTTGCCGTCCTCCACCAGCAGCAGGATCGCCGCGGCGGTGAACTGCTTGCTGACCGAAGCGATCCCGTAGCGGGTGGACGTGGTGGCCGGAACGGCCGGCGACAGGCGCGCCAGGCCGTAGGCCTTGGCGTAGACGGGCTCGCCATCCTCGACGATGGCCACCGAGGCCGAGGGCGCGCCGGTGGCGGCCAGCACCTCGGCGGCGATGGCGTCGACCTCGCGGGCCCTGTTCGGCGACAGCGGCGCGGCGAACGCGGGAAACGTCCCAGTCAGCGCCAGGGCCGACGCCAGCACGCCGCCCGCCAGAACCGTCCGTCGCCGCATTCGATAAGCCCCCATCGCGAGGCCCGCAGACTGAGGGCGAGCCGGGCGCGATGGCAAGCCGCCTTACAGGGTCACGCCCGCATGGGCCGGCATCTGGATCAGGTTGAAGAAGGTCAGGACCGGCTCGCCGTGCTGGTTGGTCACCCGCGTGAAGGTGCGGATGGTCCCGCGATCGGGCTTGGAGCGCGAACGCGCGACCTCGACGATCTCGCGATGGACGGTCAGGGCGTCGCCGGGACGCACGGGCTTGAGCCAAGTCAGTTCGTCGATGCGGATGCCCAGCATCGGCGTGGCGCCGAACGGGGCGGTGTCGACATATTCGCGCATCACCCGCGAGGCCACGTGCCAGCCGCTGGCGATGATCCCGCCGAACCGGCCGGCCGCGGCGACCTCCAGGTCGACATGCATCGGCTGCGGATCATAGGCGCGGGCGAAGTCGAGGATCTCGGCCTGCGACAGCACGAACGGCTGGCCGATCCAGGTCTCGCCGACGGTCAGGTCGTCCAGGTAGCGATCTGGCGGATAGCGGTCGGTCATGAGCGGATCCCGAAACGACAAAAGGCCCCCGCGCTAGCGAGGGCCATTTGTAGAAGATTTGGGTGCGGGGACAGGATTTGAACCT
>NZ_JBAKFV010000026.1:0-41177 GCF_036889365.1 Caulobacter sp. CCNWLW153 | reverse complement strand
TCCAAGGGCATCGCCGGCGTGCCGCGCGCCTCGCTCGTCGTCATCATGGCCACCCTGACCTATTTCGGCCTGCCCGAGGCCTGGATCGCCCTGGTGCTCGGCGTCGACCACCTGCTCGACATGGGCCGCTCGGCCACCAACGTCGTCGGCAACTCCGTCGCCGCCGCCGTCGTCGCCAAGTGGGAGGGCGAGCTGGAGGACATGCCGGAGGCCGAGCCCGCCAAGGCCTGACTTTCTCCGTAAAATCCCCGCGAAAGCGGGGACCCAGGCGTTTTATCGTCGAGGGCCCCCGCGCTTCAGAAAAAGCCTAGGCCCCCGCTTTCGCGGGGGTTTTACGGTTCTTGGGGTCTGGAAATGGAAAAGGGCGGGGCCTCGCGGTCCCGCCCTTTTCTTTTTCTCGGCGCTCGCCGCAGCCCCCTACTTCACCGTCTTGTCCACCGTCTCGCGGGTCACCGCGTGATAGAGCGGCCGGCTTTGCGCATAGATCCGCTTGGCGATCGACTGGCCCCAGTCGCCCTGGCCCCACAGCGACACGAACAGCGGGGCGACGAACTTGCGGCGGCCCTGGCCGGTCAGGAACTGCTCCAGCGACGGCACGGCCGGCTCGTAGCGGTTGGCCACGGCCAGTTGCAGCCAGGCGAAGCGGATCTCGCTGTTGCCCTGGGCCGACAGGCCGAAGGCCGTGTCGACGGCGGCCAGGCGCTCAGGCGACAGCTGGCGCGGCAGGCTGCCGACGAAGCGCACGCGCTCGGACGTGCTCCAGGCCTTCCAGGCCTCGAGCGGCGCGGGGCCGCCGGCGGCGAAGGCCTTGGCCTGGGCGTCGACGGCCTCGAAGGCCTTGGACTGCACGTGGACGGCGTTCTCCGGCAGGCCCGGCTGGTAGACCCAGCGCTGGACGTCGATCTTCGCCTCCAGGGCCTTGTCGCCCTTGAACAGGTGCGTGCGCAGGTCGGCGATGAAGCCCTCGGCGGTCTGCGGCTGGAAGGCGTGGCGGTCGAAATAGCCGCGCAGATAGGCGTCCCAGCGCTCGCGGCCGACCTCCTTCTCGATGGTGCGCAGGAAGGCCGCGCCCTTCTCGTAGGGGATGTCGGTCATGCCGTCGTCGGGATCGCGGCCGGTGAGGTCGATGTGCAGGCGGGTGTCGGGGCCGGTCGGACCGCCGGCCTCCTCGATCGCCCGGTGCAGGTCGGTCCAGCCCAGGTCGGCCAGCATGGCGGCCGTGTCCTTGCCGTACAGGGACTCCATGATCCGGTTCTCGAAATAGACCGTGAAGCCCTCGTTGAGCCAGAAGTCGGCCCAGGTGGCGTTGGTCACCAGGTTGCCCGACCACGAGTGCGCCAGCTCGTGCGCCACCAGGCTGACCAGCGAGCGGTCGCCGGCGATGATGGTGGGCGTGGCGAAGGTCAGGCGCGGGTTCTCCATGCCGCCGAACGGGAACGACGGCGGCAGGACCAGGAGGTCGTAGCGGCCCCAGCGATAGGGCCCGTAGAGCTTCTCGGCGGCCTCGACCATCTTCTCGACGTCGGCCAGTTCCCAGGCGGTCGCCTTCATCACCGACGGCTCGGTGTAGACGCCGGTGCGCTGGCCCAGCGGCTGGAACGCCAGGTCGCCGATCGCGATGGCGATCAGGTAGGGCGCGACCGGCTTGTCCATCCTGAAGCGGTAGGCGCGGCCGCCGGCGACGGGCTCGCCGTCCGGGGTCAGCTGTTCGGCGCTCATCACCGCCTTCAGGCCTTCGGGCGCGACGATCCGGGCGGTCCAGGTCTGGCGGATCCCCGGGCTGTCCTGGGTGGGGATCCAGGTGCGGTTGAGGATCGCCTCGCCCTGGCTGAACAGATAGGGCTTGGCCTTGCCCGCCGTCTGCGAGGGCGACAGCCATTGCAGGGCCGCGCCGTCCGGGGCGCTCTCATAGGCGATGACGATGCGCTTGGCGCCGTTCAGGGTCACGGTCAGCGGCGCGCCCAGGTGCGGGTCGGCCGCGCCCAGGGTCCACTTCAGCGCCTGGCCCTTGGCGTTGGTGATCGACTTGACGACCAGGCCCTTGGTGTCGAGCACCACGTCCTTGGCCCCCGGCGCCAACAACAGGTCGAGGGCGGCCGTGCCGACCATCTTCTTGCCGGTGAAGTCGGCGGTCAGGTCGAGGTCGACATGGGTGACCCGGGCGATCTTCGGCTTGGCGTAGGAGTGGATGTCCGTCGCGTCCGAGGCGGTCGACAGTGGGGCGACCATCGGCTTGGCCGGCGCGGCCTGGGCCAGGGCGGGAACGGCGGCGGCGCCGAGCAGCGCCGCCATGAGGACGGCGCGCGGGGTGTTCGAGATCAGGGACATGAGCAATCCGTGGAAGCGGAACTTTGCCCCCTTATTCCAGATACCGCCGCCTACAGATAGTCGAGCAGGCTCATCCCGGTCTTGATCGACCCGTCGGGGCCGAACATCGACGAAAGTTTCGCCGACAGGTTCTGCGTCGCGACCATCTTCTCGTACAGCGCCGGGGTCCAGCCGACCGCCTCGCGCTCCTCGGCGCTCATCGAGACGTACTGCGAGACCAGGGTGCGGCCGAAGGTCGAGCCGTCGCCCGACTGCTGGGCCGCCTTCCAGTAGGACGACACGCCCTCGCGGTTGCGGCTGCGGATCTCGCCGGCGGCTTCCTTGGCCTCGTGCTCGGAAAAATGGCCGCCCTTGTTGAGGGCGATGGCCGACAGCGAGCGGTCGTCGAAGCGGGTGAAATCGATCTTGCCGGCGTCGGGGCCCGTGGCCATCCCCTCCCCGGTCGCCAGCGAATACTGCCGGTCCAGCGCGACGCGAACGTCGGCGACCACGTCGTCGATGTCGCGCGAGCGGGGGTTGGAGACGACGCCGCCATTGGCCTTGACGTAGGCGGCGACCGGATCGTCGGCGATGCCGGTGGGCGCGGTTCCGGGCTTGGCCGTCGACTGGCGCAGGCCCTCGACCAGGGCGGCCTTCTCGTTCTGCCACTTCAGCGTGGCCTTCTCCTCGGTCCCCGCGGCCTCGTGGCGGGTCAGGGCGGCCTTGTAGAGGCCGGCATAGTCACCGGTGACCCGGGCGTCAGCCGCGGGCCCGGCCAGCGCGGCGTCCTGGCCGGCCTTCAGTTGCAGGCTGGCGACCACCTGCTCCTCGATCGGGAACTTTCCGCCCTGGTTGGAGGCGATGGCGTAGAGGGCCCGGCGGTCCAGGCCCGAGACGTCGATCGTCGCCTTGCCGTCCTTGAGAGCGCTGGTCGCCTTGGCGGCCGACAGCAGGGCGTCGAGGCTCTTGCGGGCGTCGGACACCACGGTCGCGAGGTCGCGGCCGTCGGCCTTGCCGGCCAGCGCCGCCTGGGCTTCCGCCGACAGGGTGACGCTGACGCTCGATGCGCCCGTCCTGGCGGCCTCGGCGGCCTTGGCCTGCTGCTGGGCGGCGGTTCCCGTCTGGGTGTTCGTCGCGCCCGCATAGGCATAGGCGGCGGCGTAGCCCTGCGACCCGATCCTGGTCATCACGCACTCGAGCTCGATTCAACTTCGGCGAGTTGTATCAGGCTCGATGCGATTTGAAATGTTTGGAAATCAGAAGGTTGGTTGGTTAACAGCCCTCCCCCTTCCATCCCGTCATTCCCGCCCTTGTGGCGGGAATGACGGGAAGTTGGAGAGGTCCTACCCCTCGTGACCCGGCTTGCGCGGTGTCGCCCAGGGGTCGGACACGTCGGCCAGCACCACCTCGATGCAGTCGACGGCCACCTTCAGGTCACCGCCGCCGGCGAAGGTCAGCAGCACCGTGCCGCCCGGCGCCTCCTGCCCCGGCTCGAAGCCGATCGACAGCAGTTCGACGACCGCCTGCTTGGCGTCGCGGCGCAGGTTGCGGGCCTGGACGCCGGTGACGTCGCCCAGCTGCAGGGCCGAGCGCACGCGCTCGCCGCCCTTGCCCCGCTTGGCGCCCGCTTCCCAGCGGAAGCGGTTGCAGGCGAGCGTCAGGGTGCGGGCCCCGGCGTCCCAGCGGATGTCGCCGATCTTGGCCACGGCGTCCTGCAGGGCGGCCGAGACCACCTCGAGGTCGGCGGGCTCCTGGGCCAGCAGGCGAAGGGGGGCTGCGGTCATGGCTTACAGCTCCGGTTCGCCGTCGCCCTTGATGCGACGCACCTGGGCCCCGCAGGCGCCCAGCTTCTCTTCCAGCCGTTCGAAGCCGCGATCCAGGTGATAGATGCGCGACACGACAGTCTCGCCGCGCGCCACCAGGCCCGCGATCACCAGGCTGACCGACGCCCGCAGGTCGGTGGCCATCACCTCGGCGCCTTCCAGCTGGGCGACGCCGCGCACGCGGGCCTCGCCGCCGTGCACCGAGATGTCGGCGCCCAGGCGCATCAGCTCGGGGGCGTGCATGAAGCGGTTCTCGAAGATGGTCTCGCGGATGTGGCTCTCGCCGTTCGCCGTGGTCATCAGGGCCATGAACTGGGCCTGCAGGTCGGTGGCGAAGCCGGGGAACGGCGCGGTCTCGATGTCGACCGCGTTGAGGCGCGAGCCGTTGCGCTTGACGATGACGCCGTCTTCGGTGCGCACGACCGTGGCGCCGGCCTCCTCGAGCTTGACCGACAGGCTCTCGATCAGTTCCGGACGAGCGTTGGTCAGGCGCACTTCACCGCCGGCCATGGCGGCGGCGACGGCGTAGGTGCCCATCTCGATGCGGTCGGGGATCACCGCGTGGGTCGCGCCCTTCAGGCGGGCGACGCCGGTGATGGTGACCGTGGGGGTGCCCGCGCCCTCGACCTTGGCGCCCATGGCGTTCAGGCATTCCTGCAGGTCGACCAGTTCCGGCTCGCAGGCGGCGTTCTTGATCACCGTCACGCCGTCGGCCAGCACGGCGGCCAGCATGGCGTGCTCGGTGGCGCCGACCGAGACGATCGGGAAGCTGATCTCGGCGCCCTTCAGGCCGCGCGGGGCCTGGGCGTAGACGTAGCCTTCGTGCAGGTCGATCTTGGCGCCCAGGGCCTCCAGGGCCTGCAGGTGCAGGTCCACGGGACGCGCGCCGATGGTGCAGCCGCCGGGCAAGCTGACCTTGGCCTGGCCCGAGCGGGCGACCAGCGGGCCCAGCACGTTGAACGAGGCGCGCATCTGGCGGACGAGATCATAGGGCGCAAAGCCGCTGGTGATCTCCGGCGCGTGCAGGATGGTCTGCTGGCCGTCCGGACCGTCGCTTTCGGTGACGCTGACGCCCAGGCGCGTCAGCAGCTTGCCGAGGAATCGCGTGTCGGCCAGGCGCGGCATGTTGGTCAGGCGCAGCGGCTCGTCGGTGAGCAGGCTGGCGGCCATCAGCTTGATGGCCGAGTTCTTGGCGCCGCTGACGGGGATGACCCCGTTCAGCTGCGCGCCGCCGGTGATGGCGATGCGATCCAATGAAAATCCCTCGAACGCGCGAAAAAGACGTCCTTCGCGCGGGTCACATGTGAGGTCGCGGTTCTAACGCTTGCAAGAGGTCATGCAAGAGGCCGCGCCGATTCCCCTATTCGTCGCCTTGCGGGGACGATTCAGGCTTGGCCGCGGCGCTGGCGGACGCCTTTCGACGGCGAAGGTTGGTTCGCAGGGCCTGGGCCAGCCGCGCCTCGCGATCGGCTTTTTCCTTGTCCTGACTGGGGTTTGACGTCGGTGACCGGCTCATGTGTCCACAGGTGAATTACGTGCGAGCCTCGGTCTATACGATTTGGGCTTTGCAATCCCGGAAATCGTTGGCTATACGCCCCTCCTCGCCGCCGCCGTAGCTCAGTGGTAGAGCGCATCCTTGGTAAGGCTGAGGTCGGCAGTTCAATCCTGCCCGGCGGCACCACGGGGACCCAGATGGAAGTCTGGGTCCCCACCACACTCCAAAAATGCGGCGAGATCCAAACGCTTAGGCGACGCTTCGGCGCGCCCTACAGGCTTCCCGCCTCGCCGGCCGGGACCGCCCCCTGCACGAACTCGATCAGGTTTCCGGCCAGGTCGCGGATGAAGCAGGCCGTGCCGTGCGGCATGATCTTCAGCCAGACGATGTCGGCGCCCCTTCCCTTCAGTTCCTCGACCAGGGCGGGCACGTCCGGCGCGACGAAGGCCACGTGCTTGACGCCGTGGGTGTGGACGTCGCGATCCGGGATCCGGCGCTCGTCCGGCAGAGGCGCGGCGCCCGGAACCTCGAACAGCTCGATCCGCAGGTCGCCATTGGAGATCATCGCCACCCGCGCGGGGATGGTCGGGATCTCGAAACGGCGTTCCAGGCAAAAGCCGAGCACCCGTCCGTACCATTCCACCGCCGCGTCGAGGTCGGGGACGCTGATTCCCCCATGATGGAAGCCGTACCGGAAGCCGCTCATCGATAGTCCCCGCCGCGCGCATGGAGATCGCCATGCGATCGCGCATTGTCGCGGGTCGAGGACGGAGCGCCACTCGCCCATGCGGTCCGCTCGCACAGCGAACGTCGCGCCCGAAGCTCAAGTTTTCAAGCGCCCTATACTTCACCAAGCTGAAGCTTGAATGCCGCCAAACGTAGACTTCCCGACGCAGATAACGGGCTACCGATGCGCTGTCCTGACGCATTACGCGAGTCAGGCGGGCCCTATACACATCGATTAAGCATATCGATTAACCACAGCTGATCGGGGGAGCGTCGATGACGTTCGACTTCGCACGCCAGGCCACGGGCTTGGCGGCCATAGCGACCTGCTGCCTGCTCGCCGCCCTCGCCGCCCCCGGCCTGGCCGCCGCCCAGGTTCTGGAAATCGGCGACGAGGGCGAGGTCACGCGCTTCGACGGTCCCGCCGTGCATACCGGCGCGAGCGTCGAGGCCATCACGCTGCCGGCGCCTCCGGCGACGGTTCCGGCCGCGACGCTCGTCGAAGAGGGCCACGAGGACGTGCGCCGCGAGATCGCCGTGGCCGCCGCCGCCTACTCCCTGGATCCCAAGCTGATCGAGGCGGTCGCCTGGCGCGAAAGCCGCTTCAAGCCGACCGCCCGTTCGCGCAAGGGCGCCATGGGCGTCATGCAACTGATGCCGGCCACCGCCCGCGACCTCGGCGTCGATCCGTCGGACATGGCCCAGAACGTCCGCGGCGGGGCGATGTACCTGCGCCAGATGCTCACCCGCTTCGGCGGCGACGTGAAGCTGGCGCTGGCCGCCTACAACGCCGGCCCCGGGGCCGTCCTCAAGCACGGCGGCGTGCCGCCCTACGCCGAAACCCAAGCCTACGTCACCTCGATCCTCGGCCGCATGGCCGTGTCGGGCGCCGCCTTCGCCGTTCCCGCCTTTGGAGTCTCCAACTGATGCGCAAGTTTCTGAACGCCCGCGCCGCCGCGCTGGCGACCGCTCTCATGGCCGCCGCCGGCCAGGCCCACGCCCAGGTCGCCCAGGCCGACCCGCAAGGCTCGTCGGCCGTGCTGTCCGGCGTAATGTGGCTGCAGGGCACGCTGCTGGGCAACGTCGCCACCGCCGTGGCGGTGATGGCCGTGGCCGCCGTCGGCTTCATGATGCTGACCGGCCGCATGAACTGGCGCTACGGCGCGACGGTCATCCTGGGCTGCTTCATCCTGTTCGGCGCGACGACCATCGTCAGCGGCATTCGCACGGCGGCGGGCGCGTAGAGCCCGATGGCCGCTCCCCTCGATCGCGACGTGGTGTTCGGAGCCCTGACCCGGCCCCAGATGTTCGCCGGCGTGACCTACAGCTACTTCGTCGTCAACGGCGTGGTCACGACCGAGCTGTTCCTGATCACCAAGTCGTTCTGGGCGCTGCTGGCGGCGCTCGTGATCCACGCGATCGGCTACGCGGCCTGCCTGCGCGAACCGCGCATCTTCGACCTGTGGCTGACCAAGGTCAGCCGCTGCCCCCGCGTTCCCAATTTCCGGGCCTGGCGATGCAACAGCTACCAACCATGAACCGGAAAAAGGAAGCGTCGGCCGGCAAGCGCCTGCCCTACGCCCGCCTGCTGGACGAGCGCACCATCGAGACGCGCGACGGCCTGCTGATGCAGGTCATCCACCTGGCCGGCCTGCCGTTCGAGACCGCCGACAGCGAGACGCTGAACTACCGCAAGGCCGTGCGCGACGTGATGCTGCGCGGCCTGGCCTCCTCGCGCTTCGCCGTCTACCACCACGTCATCCGCCGCGAGGCCAAGGTCGGAACGGAAGGCGCGTTCGCCGACAGCTTCAGCGCCCGGCTGGACGCCGAGTGGAGCGCGCGCCTCGCGGGCCGCAGACTCTACGTCAACGACCTCTTCCTGACGATCGTGCGCAGGCCCTTGCAGGGCCAGGGCGGACTGATCGACAAGGCCCTGCGCCTGGCCAAGGGCTCGGCGCAAGGTTCCGGCCAGAAGGCCCAGGACCGCCGCGAACTCGACGCCGCGCGCGACAGCCTGGTCTCGGCCCTGGCGCCCTACGGCGCGCGGGTGCTTTCCCAGTACGAGGGCGCGAGCGGGACCTGCTCCGAGCCGCTGGAATTCCTGTCCTGCCTCTACAACGGCGAGATGCGCCCGGTGCTGGCTCCGGAGGGCGACGCCGGCGAGTACCTGCCCTATCGCCGGGTCAGCTTCGGCCACGAGACCCTGGAACTGTCGCGCGCCGGCGCCCTGGCGCGGAGCTTTTCCTCGATCGTCTCGGTCAAGGACTATCCCGCCCAGACCACGCCGGGGATGCTCGACGACCTGCTGCGCCTGCCGTGCGAGATGGTGGTGACGCAGAGCTTCGGCTTCGTCGACCGCCAGCCGACGCTGGACCGCATGAACCTTGCCTTGCGCCGGATGCGCGCGGCCGACGACGACGCCATCAGCGTCAAGGCCGACCTGATCCGCGCCAAGGACGACGTGGTCAGCGGCCGCGCCGCCTTCGGCGAGCATCATCTGTCGGTTCTGGTGCGCGGCGAAAGCATCGAAGGCCTCGACCAGTCGACCGCCGAGGTGATGAGCGCCTTCACCGAGATGGGCGCCATCGCCGTGCGCGAGGACGTCAATCTGGAACCGGCCTTCTGGGCGCAGTTCCCGGGCAACTTCAAGGACGTCGCCCGCCGCGCGCTGATCTCGACCGCCAATTTCGCCGGCTTCGCCAGCGGCCACAACTTCCCGGTCGGCAAGGCCCTGGGCAACCACTGGGGCCCGGCGGTGACGCTGCTGGAGACCACCTCGGCCGGCCCCTACCACTTCAACTTCCACAAGGGCGATCTGGGCAACTTCACGATCATCGGGCCGTCGGGCTCGGGCAAGACCGTGGTGCTGAACTTCCTGCTGGCCCAGGCCCAGAAGTACAAGCCGCGCACGGTCTTCTTCGACAAGGACCGCGGGGCCGAGATCTTCCTGCGCGCCATCGGCGGCCGCTACGAGGTGCTGCGCCCCGGCCGGGCCACGGGCTTCAACCCGCTGGCCCTGGAGGATGCGCCGGCCAACCGCCGCTTCGTCGCCGACTGGATCGCGCGGCTGGTCAGCCAGCCCGGCGAGAGCCTGACGCCCGACGACCTGGCCCGCATCAAGGACGCCGTCGACGCCAACTACGACCAGGCGCCGAAGCTTCGTCGCCTGCGGTTCTTCGCCGAGCTGTTCAAGGGCGCGCGCCGCCCCGACGCCGCCGACCTCTTCGCCCGGCTGGCGCCGTGGCACGGCGCGGGCGAGCACGCCTGGCTGTTCGACAACGCCGAGGACGGCCTGGACCTTTCGGCCGCCACCCTGGGCTTCGACATGACCCAGCTGCTGGACGACCCGGCCCTGCGCACGCCGGCCATGATGTACCTGTTCCACCGCGTGGAGCAGCGCCTGGACGGCCATCCGACCCTGATCGTCGTCGACGAGGGCTGGAAGGCGCTGGACGACGACGTCTTCGTCGCCCGGATCAAGGACTGGGAAAAGACCCTGCGCAAGCGCAACGGCCTGGTCGGCTTCGCCACCCAGTCGGCCCAGGACGCCCTGGAGAGCCGCATCGCCAGCGCCATCGTCGAGCAGGCCGCCACCCAGATCTTCATGGCCAACCCGAAGGCCCAGGCCCGCGACTACTGCGGGGGCTTCGGCCTGACCGAGCACGAGTTCGAGCTGGTCCGCAGCCTGCCCGACACCGCCCGCTGCTTCCTGATCAAGCACGGGAGCGACAGCGTCGTGGCCCGCCTGAACCTGGCCGGCTCGCCCGAACTGCTGACGGTGCTGTCGGGCCGCGAGAGCACGGTGCGCCGACTCGACGCCCTGCGCGAACACCTGGGCGACGCCCCCGAAGCCTGGATGGCCAGGCTCCTGAAGGAGGCCGCATGACCCCTGTCTCCTGCCCCGCCGCCGACGCCCCGCTGGTGCAGGGCCTGATCGGCTCGGTCGACTGCCAGGTGCATGGCCTGGCCCAGGCCGGCTATGCGGCCCTGTCGGCGCCCGGCTCGCCGGTCTCGACCCTGCTGACCGTGCTGATGACCCTCTATGTGGGCTTCATGGGCTACCGGCTGGTGCTGGGGCGCGGAACCCTGCGGATCGGCGACGCCACCATCGCGGCCGTGAAGCTGGCGCTGGTCGTGGCGCTGGCCACCAACTGGGCGCTGCTGGAGACCCTGGCCTACGACCTGCTGTTCAAGGCCCCGACCGAGGTCGGAAGCCTGTTGCTGGCCCAGTTGGACGGCGGCGGCGCCGGCAGGCTCGATCCCTTCGTGCGCCTGCAGGCCGCCTTCGACACGCTGCAGGACGCCGCCAAGCATTTCGCGACCCGGGCCGGCGCCCGTGACGCGGCCCTGCAGGGCGGCCCCGGCTTCGCGGCCTTCGCCGCCAATGTCGGCGGGCTGGTCATGCTGCTGACCAGCCTGGGCGTCGTCCTGGCCTGCAAGGTCGTGCTGTCGGTGCTGCTGGCGCTGGCCCCCATCGTCGCGGGCCTGCTGCTGTTCGAGACCACGCGCGGCCTCGTCGAGGGCTGGCTGAAGGCGATGATCGCCCTGGCCGTCCTGCCGATGATCGCCACCCTGGCCCTGTCGCTGGAACTGGCGATGATGGCCCCGGCCCTGAAGGCCCTGAAGGCCCTGAAGGACGCCCAGCAGTTCGCCGAGCTCGACATGGGGCCGGCGATCACGGTGCTGGTGCTTAGCCTCGTGTTCGCCGCCGTGCTGGTCGCCGCCGCCATAGCGGTATGCGTGATCGCCGCCGGTCTGCGCCTGCCGCGAGAGCGGTCGGTCGACCGGGAAGTCCCGCCCGTATCCATGCCCGACGCCTCGACCGCCTCGCCGCTGGAGCCGCCCTCGCGCGCCGCCCACGTGGCCGCCGCCGCCGTCAATCTGGCCCGGCGCGAGGAGCAGGCCGCCGCCAGCGCCGCCGCCGCGTCCTCGACCGTCGGCCCGCGCCGCCTGGTGGTGGTGTCCGACCGCACGGAGACCGCGCCGGCCTCCGGCTCGACCACCGCCCCGACCGCCGCCGCCGTCCCGCTGGGCGCCAGCTATCGCCGTCCGGCCTCGCCCCGCCTCGCCGCCTCCGGAACCCGGAGAGACCAGTGACCCCGCTTATCCGTTCCGGAGTTTCGCCCGTGAAGCGCCCGCTTCTGGCCCTGTCGCTCGCCTGTCTGCTGGCCACGCCTGTCCTGGCCCAGACCAGCCTTGCCCAGACCAGCCCGGCCCAGCCGGCCGCCGCCCCGGCGTCCGCGCCCGACCCGCGCATCCGCACCCTGCCCTACGATCCCGACCAGGTTTACCGCCTGAGCGGCGTCATGGGCTTCCAGACCATGCTGGAGTTCGCCCCCGACGAGCGGATCGAGAACGTCTCGATCGGCGACGCCGTGGGCTGGCAGGTGACGCCGAACAAGCGCGCCAACCTGCTGTTCCTCAAGCCGATGGACCGTGCGCCGGCCACCAACATGACCGTCGTCACCGACCGCCGTCGCTACGTCTTCGAACTGTCGGTGTCGCCGGGCGGCGGCCCCGCCGACGCATCCTACGTGCTGCGCTTCCGCTACCCGCCCGCCACCGTCGTGGCCCCCGTCCCAACCGCCGAACCGGCGGCTCCCCCTCCCGCGCGCAACACCGCGTACTCGGTAAGGGGATCGCGGGCGGTGACGCCTTCGGGCGTCTTCGACGACGGCCGCGCCACCTATTTCGCCTGGACCGGACAAACCGAACTGCCGGCCATCTTCGTCATCGGCGCCGACGGCTCCGAAGGCCTGGCCAACGCCGTGGTCAAGGACGGGCATCTGGTCGTCGACCAGGTGGCTCCCCGCTTCGTGCTGCGCAGCGACAAGGCCCGAGCCACGGTCGTCAACCGCGCCTGGCGCAAGATCCAAGCCCCGGAGAAGGCCGGATGACCCAGGACATCGATCCGCGCCTGACGCCCCAGGTCCAGGACGACCTGGCCGCCGCCGACGCCCAGGCCCGCCCCTCGGTGGGCAAGGCCGGCGGCGTCTCGAACCTCGCCATCATGGTCGCCTTCGGCGTGTTCGGCCTGGCCGTGTTCGCCTGGCTGTCGACCCATCGCGCCGACGCTCGCCCGCAGACGCCCGCGATCCCCGCAGCCCAGCCGACGCCGCCCGCCCCTCCGCCGCCGCCGCCCGTGGCCAAGGTCGCCCAGGTGCAGGGCCCGCTCTACACCGTGCCCGCGCCGCAGTTCACGGTCGACAACAGCGCGCCAGACCTGGATCGGCCGCCGCTGCCGGATCCGAGCCAGATCCCGCCGCCGCCGGCTCCGCTCATCTCCGTACCGGACGATGCCGGGCGTCGCCGGGCGCCGACTCTCGTGGTCGACCTCAGCGACCGCGACGGCGCCCCGACCGCCGGCGGCGAGGGCGGACGCGCCGTCGCCCTCAACCCCGAAGAACGCGTCTCCGACCGCGTCGGCCTGGACGACGCCGCGCCCGCCAGGGCCACGGCCATGCGTGACCTCGACGCCATCGTCCCGCAGGGCGCGGTGATCCCGGCGGTGATGGAGACGGCGATCAATTCCGACCTGCCCGGCCTGGCCCGCGCCATGGTCACCCGCGACGTCAAGAGCTTCGACGGCTCCACCGTGCTGATCCCGCGCGGCAGCCGGGTGATCGGCCAGTACAAGTCGGGCCTGGCGCTCGGCGCCAGCCGCGTCTTCGTGATCTGGACCCGGGTGATCCGCCCCGACGGCGTGTCGGTGCAGATCGGCTCGCCGGCCGCCGACCCGCTGGGCCGCGGCGGGCTGGAGGGCAAGGTCGACCGCCACTTCTTCACCCGCTTCGGCGGCTCGATCCTGACCTCGGTGCTCAGCGCCGGCGTCGCGGCGGTCAGCAACAGCCGGGCCAATTCGCAGATCTACATCGGCTCGATGTCGGAAGCGGCCAACATGGCCAACGCCGCCAAGGGGACCAACACCTCGCCGACCATCAGGACGCCCCAGGGCGCGCCGGTGACGATCTTCGTCGCCCGCGACCTCGACTTCTCCGGCGTGCGGGGCCTGAAATGACCCATCACGCCCCGATGGGGGTCTATCTGGAGGCCTACCTGGCGCCGCTGGCGCCGTGGCTGGCCGATCCGGCGGTGACCGACCTCTACGTCAACCGGCCTGGCGAGCTCTGGGTCGAGCGGATGGGCGGCGCCGTCGTCCCCGTGGCCGCGCCCGACCTCGACGAGACCAACCTCTGGCGCCTGGCCCGCCAGGTCGCCGCCCTCGCCCATCAGGGCGTAAGCCGCGAGCACCCCCTGCTGTCGGCCGTGCTGCCCGACGGCGCGCGCGTGCAGGTCGTCGCCCCGCCCGCCACGCGCGGCGGGATCGTCATGGCCATCCGCAAGCACGTGGTCTCGGACCTGTCGCTCGACGACTACGCCCGCGCCGGCGCCTTCGATCGCGCGACAGCGCCCCTGGTTCGCCCCGACGCGGCGCTGCGGACGCTGCTGGACGCCGGCGACGTGCGCGGCTTCCTGTCGGCCGCCGTGCGGGCGGGCAAGAACATCGTCGTCAGCGGCGGCACCTCTACCGGCAAGACCACCTTCCTCAACGCCCTGCTGAAGGAGGTCCCTCTCGACCAGCGCCTGGTGCTGATCGAGGATGCGCCCGAGATCCGCCTCGTCCACCCCAACGCCGTGGGCCTGGTGGCCGCGCGCGGCGAGCAGGGCGAGGCCCGGATCGGGACCGAAGACCTGCTGCAGGCCTCTCTGCGCCTTCGGCCCGACCGCATCATCCTGGGCGAGCTGCGCGGGGCCGAGGCCTTCAGCTTCCTGCGGGCCGTCTCCAGCGGCCACCCGGGCTCGATGACCACGGTCCACGCCGACGACCCGCGCGGCGCCGTCGAGCAGCTGGCCCTGATGGCCCTGCAGGCCGGCGCCAATCTTCGACGCCAGGACGTGGTCGACCACGTCGAGCGCGTCGTCGACGTCTTCGTCCAGCTTCACCGCCAGGACGGCGTCCGCGCCGTCCGGGAGATCGTGTTCATAGACCGCTAGCGACGGCCTTCACCCACCTTGTTTTTCGCGTTCAGCGCGCCCGCACCGCGGGCGTGATCGGGGACCTATTGTTCATGCGTGCCAGACTTCTAGCTTCGGGGACCGGGATCGGCCTGGCCCTTCTTCTCACGGCCTGCGGCGGCGGTGGAGGCGGCGGCGGATCCTCCACGCCCCAGGGCGGCGGAGGGACGACGCCCGCGTCCCCGCCCGCGCCGGTGGTGATCTCGGCGGCCGAGGCCTCGCGCCTGGCCAAGCAGGCGAGCTTCGGCCCCACGCCCGAACTGATCGACCAGATCGTCGCCGCCAAGAGCGCCGGCGCCTGGATCGACCAGCAGCTGGCGCTGAGCTCCAGCACCTATGCCGACATCGCCGCCAGGCCGGTGGCGACCAACTTCTGCTCGGCCCAGAACCTGACCGGCACGGATCTGAGCAACTGCAACCGCGACAACTTCGGCACCCTGCCGATGGCCATGCGGTTCTATTCCAACGCCATGGGCAAGGACGACCAGCTGCGCCAGCGCACGGCCTTCGCCCTGTCGCAGATCGTGGTCGCCTCCGACCTCGAGGTGCACACCACCGCGGGCCTGGCGACCTTCAACCAGGTCCTGCTGGGCAACGCCTTCGGCAACTACAAGGACATCCTGCGCGAGGTCACCCTGAACCCGTTCATGGGCAACTTCCTCGACATGGTCGACAGCAACAAGTCGGCCCCCAACGAGAACTACGCCCGCGAGCTGATGCAGCTGTTCTCGGTCGGCACGGTGATGCTGAACATGGACGGCACGCCCAAGACCGGCGCCGACGGCGCGGTGATCGCCACCTATTCCAACGCCGAGGTCAAGGAAGTGGCCCGGGCGCTGACCGGCTGGACCTACGCCCGTCTCGATGGGGCGGCGATCAGCGACTACGTCAAGGTCGACTACACCAAGCCGATGATCGTCAACGCCGCCCGGTTCGACACCGGCGCCAAGACGTTCCTGAACGTGACGATCCCGGCCGGCGCGACCCAGCAGCAGAACGTCGACACGGTGGTCGACACCGTCTTCAACCACCCCAACACCCCGCCCTTCATCTCCAGGCGGCTGATCCAGCAACTGACCCTGGCCAATCCCTCGCCCGCCTATGTGGGCCGGGTCGCGGCCGTGTTCGCCGACAATGGCGCGGGCGTGCGCGGCGACATGAAGGCGGTGATCAAGGCGATCCTCACCGACGCGGAAGCCCGCGGCTCGGCCGCCACGCCCGGCAAGGTCAAGGAGCCGGTGCTGTTCCTCACGGGTCTCGCCCGCGGCATGGGCCTGAAGTCGGACGGCTACGCCTTCTACTACCGCGACAACGGCCTGGGTCAGATGCCCTTCCGCGCCCCGTCGGTGTTCAACTTCTATCCGTACGACTTCCCGCTGCCGCTGGGCTCGGGCGAGATGAGCCCGGCCAGCAAGCTGATGACCACCTCGACCATGGTCGCCCGCCACAACCTGGCCTGGGACTGGACCATGGGCGGCGAGGCCACCCGCACCGAGTTCAAGACCCAGCCCACCATTCCCGGCTCGGTTCCGGTCGAACTGCCCTGGGCGCAATGGGAGGCCCTGGCCGCCGACGAGGCCAAGATGCTCGAGCGCATCGATCTCGTCTTCCTCAACGGGACCATGACCTCGGCCCAGCGCGGCGCGCTGTCGTCGGCCATGGCCGCCGTCAAGAACACCGACCCCGCCATCCAGGCGCGCAAGCGGGCGCAGGTCGCCCTCTACATCGTCGCCTCCTCGCCCCACTTCCAGGTCGATCGCTGAGCCATGACCCTTTCCCGCCGTGATTTCGGCCGGCTGCTCGCCGGCGCCTCCGCCACCGCCGCCCTCGCCCAGATCGGGGTTTCGGCCGCCATCGCCGACACCTCGAGCTATCGCGCGATGGTCGGGGTCTTCCTGTTCGGCGGCAACGACGCCTGGAACATGGTGATCCCCAACGACGAGCGTTACGCCGACTACGCCGCCAAGCGCTCGGCCATCGCCGTCAAGCAGGACGCCCTGATGCCGCTCACCGGCACGGCGTTCGGCCTGCATCCGGCCATGGCCCCGCTGAAGAGCGCCTGGGACGAGGGAGCGCTCAGCGTCGTTCTCAACACCGGCACGCTGTTCCAGCCGCTGACCAAGACCATCTACCAGAGCCGCCCGGACCTGCGCCCGCTGAACCTGATGTCCCACGAGGACCAGCAGAACGAGTGGCAGGGCATGCGCATGCGCGAGAAGAACCTCGACGGGTTCATGGGCCGCATCCTCGACCGCGCGGAAGCCGCCGAGATCCCGCCGCTGGTCTCGATCGCCGGCTCGCAGCTGGCCCTGCTGGGCAGCCGCAAGTCGCCGCTGATCCTGCCCTCCAGCGGCGGCGTCTCGCGCAACGGCTACAACGCCGCCAGCACCGACGCGGCGACGATCGCCCGCCAGCAGGCGCTGAACACCTTCTCGGACGCCTCGGCCTTCGGGGCGGTGACCGACTTCACGGGCCGGGGCATGTCGTCGGCCTACGCCCAGGCGGCGACGGCGAACGCCATCATCACCTCGACGACCTCGACGGTGGACCAGTACTTCAAGAACCCGACCACGGGCGCGACCCTGACCAGCGAGATCTCGCGCCAGCTCTTGCGGGCGGCGCGGATGATCGAGGCCCGCAACACCCTGGGCCACGCCAAGCAGACCTTCTTCGTCAGCCAGGGCGGCTACGACACCCATAACGGCCAGGTCGCCTCGCACAACAGCCTGTACGCCGACCTCGCCATGGCCCTGGCGGCCTTCTACAACGCCATGAAGGCGCTGGGCGTGGCCAACAACGTCACCGCCTTCACGATGTCGGACTTCGGCCGGGTCTACAAACCCAACGCCAACGCCGGCACCGACCACGCCTGGGGCTCCAACCACCTGGTGCTGGGCGCGGCCCTGGCCAAGGGCAAGGTCCACGGCCGCTACCCCGACACCACCTACGGCGGGGCAGAGGACGCCTACAACGACGGCCGCTGGATCCCCAGCATCGCCGTCGAGGAGTATGTCGGCGCCATCGCCCAGTGGTACGGCGTCTCGCCCGCCGACATGCCGTACGTCTTCCCCAACTGGGCGACGTGGAACGGCGGCGGACGAGGGCCGGCGCCGTTGTTCGGGTAGGAGGCGCCTGCTCCTCCCCCGCCTGCGGGGGAGGGGGACCACGAAGTGGTGGAGGGGGCTAGACTGGGCCCGGCGGTCTGTCACTCGCCCCCTCCGTCACGCTGCGTATCCGCAGCGCGCCACCTCCCCCGTTTTACGGGGGAGGTGCAGAGGCCAGTTCCGCCAGCCCCTGCTCGCGCGACACCATCGGCGCATAGCCCAGCGCCGCGCGGGCCTTGGCGATGCTGACGGTCACCTCGACGGCCGAGGTGGCGTAGACCTGTCGGCTGAGCGGGCCCTTCACGCGCCCGCCGCTGATCGCCGCCAGGGCGTCGCCGACGCTGGCGATGGTCTTCAGCAGGCCGCGCGGCACGGCCTTGTCCGGCGCGGTCAGCCCCTGCGTGGCCAAGAGCCGCGTGGCGAAGGCGCGGAACTCCACCGGCTCGCCGTCGGTGATGAAATAGGCCTCGCCGCCGGCGCCGTTCTTCAGCGCCAGGACCACGCCCTCGCAAAGGTTGGCCACATGGGTGGTCGAGGTGCGATAGCGGCCGCCGTCGATCCAGGCGAAGGCGCCCGAGCGCACGGCGTCGGCCAGTTGCGGCAGGGCCGTGGTGTCGTCGCGCCCCCAGACGAAGCGCGGCCGCACGGCCATGACCTCGAACCCCGGCTCGCTCATCGCCAGCGCCAGGCGCTCGGCCTGCGCCTTGCTCTTCGAATAGGCCCCGGCCGGGCGGCGCGGATAGGCATGGTCCTCGGTCGCCCCGACCAGCGGCGCGCCGTCCAGCAGCACCGACTCCGTGCTGATCAGCACCGTGCGCGACACGCCGGCCGCCCTCGCCGCGGCCAGCACCGCCCGGGTTCCCTCGACATTGATCCGCGCAAGTCGCGCCTCGACGCCGGCTCCGTGGTCGGTGTCGGCGGCGGCGTGGACCAGGGCGTCGCAGCCGGTCATGGCCTGCGCCAGGTCGGGGCTGAAGAGGTCGCCCTCGACGGGCTGCGCGCCCAGGTCGCGGACGGTCTCGATGGCGGCCGCGCTGCGCGCCAGCGCCACGACCCGCACGCCGTCGGCGACAAGGCGGCGGATCAGGTTGCGGCCGACATAGCCGCTGCCTCCGGTGAGGAACAGGCGCGCGGGCGCGCGCCCGCCGACGGCGGGTTCGTTGAAGCTCATGGTCTCAAGTCCTTGGGTGGGGGTCTTCAGGTCGTCTTCGGCGACGGCAGGGGCGCGTCGCCGTTGGGCTTGGCGGTCACCAGCCAGTTGATCTCGCGCAGGATCCGGGCGCGCTCGTCAGCCGGCCAGGCGTGGTAGTCCAGCGCCTCCAGCAGCTTCAGCCCCTCCAGCGCCAGATAGGCCAGCTGCGCCCCGCGCGGGCTGGCCGCGTCGGCGGTCAGGGCGCCGATGACCGTCTTCTGATTTTCCTGGATATGGCCGCGAAGGCCGGCGTCCTGGGCCAGAGCCGCGCAGAGGTTCAGAGCCACGGCGCGGAAGTCGTCCGGCAAGGGCGTCGCCGCCGCCAGGATCCGCCCGCGGATCACCGCGTCGCCCTGCCCGTCCAGGCTCTGCGTCATGGCGGTGTTGAAGGCGTTGTCGCGCGCCACGGCCCGCTCGACCACGGCGTCGATCAGCGCCGCCTTGGTCTTGAAGTCGTACAGCACCGTGGCCTTGCCGATGCCGGCCTGCTCGGCCACCGCGTCCAGCGTCAGGCGCGCGGCCCCGTCGCGGGCGACCACCGCCTCGGCGGCGTCGAGCACCGCGTCACGATCGACGATGCGTTTACGGCCCATGGCCAACTCCATTTATAACCGACTGGTCGGATATAAATGAAATCACGCCGCCGGGTCAACCACGGACCCCAAACGACGACGCCCCGGAGCCTTTCGGCCCCGGGGCGCGCCACTACGCGGAGAGATGCGCCTTAGAACTGGATGTTGGCGCCGAAGAAGACCGTCCGGCCGCTCTTGGTGTGGTTCCACAGGCGGTGAGCGCCCGGCAGGGTGACGTCGACCTTGTTGACCGCGTCGTAGATGTAGAAGCTGTTGTACTGGGCTTCACGCTCGTCGGTCAGGTTGACGCCGTCCAGGGTCAGGCGGATGCGCGGCGAGATCTGGTAGAAGGCCGAGGCGTCGACATAGGTGGTGGCCTCGAAGCCGCCGCTGTCGATCGTGTAGTCCGAGCGGTAGTTCGACGACACCCGCGCGCCCCACTTGGCGGCCTCGTAGTAGAGCGTGACGTTGGCGTTGACGTCCGACAGGCCGTACATCTGGCCCTTCACGTCCTTGCCGCTGAACTTGTTGGTCGTCTCGGAGTCGATCAGCGTCAGGTTGGCGACCATGCCCAGGTTCTTCAGCGGACCCGGCAGGAAGAAGAAGTCGCTCTGGGCGCTCAGTTCCAGACCGGTCAGGGTGGCGCCGGCGTTGTTGATCGAGCGGGTCCAGATCACCGGGGTCGAGCCGGTGACGCCGGCCACCAGGCCTTCGGCCAGGCCCGTGTCGGAATAGACCGCCGCGTTCGTGGTGCTGGCGACCAGGTTGTCGATCTTCTTGTGGAAGACGCCGGCGGTCAGCATGCCGACGCTGCCGAAGTACCACTCGGCGGCCAGGTCGAACTCGTCGGAGGTGTAGGGCTCCAGGTTCGGGTTGCCGCTCGACACCGTCACCGTCGTGCCGTCGACGCTGATCGAGCCGTTCATGGCGTAGGAGGCCAGGGACGGACGGTTGATGTTCTGGGCGGCCGCGGCGCGGATCTGGAACTGGTCGTTCACCTCCAGCACCGCGTTGAAGGCCGGCAGCACGCCCGAATAGGTCTTCTTGACGGTGGTGGCGGTGTTGACGCCGCGCACGGCCAAGACGCCCGACGAGGTCAGCTCGGTGTCGTAGGCGCGGGCGCCGACGTTGCCGCGCAGGCGCATGCCGGCTAGCTCGGTCTTCCAGTCCAGCTGCAGGTAGCCGGCCGTGGTGTCTTCCTGCACCTCGTAGATCGACTTGGGCGCGCCGAGCGTGCGGGTGACGTTGTACTTGGCCAGCGCCTTGTCCCAGTCGACGATCAGCCAGGCCTGGTCGTCGTGCTCGCGGAAGATCTTGTAGTAGTCGTTGACCCGGTCATCGAGCGTGCCCCGTTCCCACGGCGTCTTGTTCACGTCGTCGTTGGTCTGCGTGTAGCCCGAGTTCTCGAAGCCGCGGAACGACACGCCGCCCTTCAGGGTCAGGGCGTCGTCGAAGGCGTAGGAGCCGTTGAACTCGGCGTTCTTCAGCTTGGTCGTCTGGTAGGTGGCCGAGAAGTCGATCTCGTGGGCGCGGTAGTTGTTAGGGTCGGTGGTGTCCCAGCCGTAGGTGTTCTTGCCGGTCTTGCCGCGATAGTCGGTGATCAGGTCGCCGAACGCCTCGGTGTAGAACTTGTCCGAGATCGGGATGTCGTAGTCCGAGGTCTCCTGGCCGATATGGCCGTCGAACTTCAGCTTGTCGGACAGCTCCCACTCGCCGCTCAGCACCAGTTGCTTGAAGGTGTTCTCGGTCTCCTGGCGACGGGTCTCGGTGGCGAACACCGTGTTGGCGACGTCGGCGTAGATGATGGTGTTGTACTTGTCGTACTGGATCGAGCGCAGCACCGGGGCCGGGGCCGTGACGCCCGAGTGCGGCGTGGCCGCGCCCAGGATGGTCGAGCCGACGCTGGCGCGGGTGGCCAGGTGGTTCTCGCTGCGGTCGTTGGAGAACTTGCCGTACAGGCCGTCCAGCGTGAGGGTCAGGTTCTCGACCGGACGCCATTGCACGGCGGTGGTGACGCCCAGACGCTCGTTGTCGGCGCCCCACACCGACAGGCGGTTGCCGCGCTGGAAGATCAGCTCGCCGTTCAGGGCCTTGGTGCGGTCGGCCGGGCTGAGGTTGACCACGTTGGCCGCGACGGCCTTCTGAACGCCCGCGCCGTAGGTGTTGTAGCCCTGCTCCTCGACCTGGCGCTTGGAATAGGCCACCGAGACCAGGACGCCGAACTTGTCGTCCCAGTTCTGGCTGATCATGCCGGCCACGCGCGGCTGGAAGTCCTTGGTGGCGCTGTTGGTGCCGCCTTGCAGCGACAGCGCGGCCTTGCGGCCCGAATATTCGAACGGCTTGGCGGTGTAGAGGCCGACGGTGCCGGCCATGCCGCCTTCGTCCTGCTCGGCCGAGAACGACTTGCGCACGTCGATCTTCGAGAACAGCTCCGAGGCGAAGATGTTGAAGTCGAAGGCCCTGTCGCGCGAGGTCTGGCCGCGGCTGTCCATCGGCGAGTCGACGTTGCCCAGCACTTCCATGCCGTTCAGCTGCACGCGGGTGAAGTCGGGGCCCAGGCCGCGCAGGGACACGCGGCGGCCTTCGCCGGCCTCGCGGTTGATGGCCACGCCCGGCAGGCGCTGCAGCGACTCGGCGAGGTTGAGGTCGGGGAACTTGGCCATGTCCTCGGCGACGATGACGTCGGCGACGATGCTGCTGTCGCGCTTCATCTCGCGGGCGACGCCCAGCGACTTGCGGAAGCCCTGGACGACGATGGCCTCGACCTCGGCCTCGTCGGGATTGGCGGCGGTGGCGATCGGCGCGTCGGCCGACAGGTCGGCGGCCTGGGCCTGGGCGGCGAGCATGGCGAAGGCCAGGACGGCCGACGCGGCGCTGAGCGACAGCGCTTTCTTCGTGGTGGACATGAGACCCCCTGCAACTGGATCGCCGGGAGCCTCGAACAGAGCGGGCCGCCGGCGCGATGGCGGGGCGGTTAGGGCGAAATTGTGACCGCGTGTTACGAGTTTGATAACGACCAGATGAAGCCCGACAGCGAGGGCCGGACTTTCCCCTTATTTGTTGCCGACGCGCCGCAGGGCGGTCACCGGCGCCTGACGTCGAACCGTCATGCGTCGCCGCTAGAGAGGCCGCTTTCCCAAGGTGGAGGGCGCGCGATGCTGGGTCTGGTGGCGGCGATGACGATGGCGGCGGCTCCCGAGGCGCCGCTGCGGATGAACGACCTGCTGGCCGTTGGCACCCACAATTCCTACAAGCAGGCGATCCCCGCCGAGGAACTGGCCGCCATGGTCGCCGCGCGCGGCCGGCCGGTGCTGGGGCTAGACTACGCCCACCGCCCGCTCGCCGAGCAACTGGACGCCGGCGCCCGCCAGCTGGAGATCGACGTCGTCGCCGACCCGCAGGGGAACCGCTACGCCAGGCCGCTGACGGCTCTGGGCGGCGGAACGGTGCTGCCGCCGGCCGCCGCCCAGGCCCTGGCCAGGCCCGGCTTCAAGACCCTGCACATGCCCGACGTCGACTTCCGCTCCTCGTGCGTGACCTTCGTGGAGTGCCTTTCCCAGATCCGCGCCTGGTCGGACCAGCATCGCGGCCACGCCCCGATCCTGATCATGCTCAACGCCAAGGAGGGCCAGGCCAGCCTGCCGGGCGGCGTCACGCCCCTGCCCTTCGACGAGCCAGCCTTCGACGCGTTGGACGCCGAGATCCGCAGCGTGTTCGGCCCCGACCGCCTGATCACGCCCGACCTCGTCCAGGGCAACAAGCCGACCCTGCGCGAGGCGGTGCTGGCCGGCGGCTGGCCGACGCTGGAAGCCGCGCGCGGCAAGGTGTTCTTCGCCCTCGACGAGGGTCCGGCCAAGGTGGCGATCTATCGCGGCAAGCGCGCCTCGCTCGAAGGTCGGGCGATGTTCGTCAACACCGACGAGGCCTCGCCGGCCGCCGCCTACCTGACCCTCAACGACCCGATCGCCCAGAAGGACCGCATCGCCGCCGCCGTGAAGGCCGGCTTCATCGTCCGCACCCGCGCCGACGCCGACACCTGGGCCGCACGCGACGCCGACGTCGCCCAGCGTAGCGCCGCCCTGTCCAGCGGCGCCCAGTACGTCTCGACCGACTACATGTGGGCCGACCCGCGCCTGCCGGGGGGCTACACGGTGCGCCTGCCCGGCGGCGTCGCGGCCGCCTGCAATCCGGTACGTGCGCCCAAGGCCTGCGACGGCGCGATCGAGATGACGCCCGGCGCGCCCGCCAAGGGCTATCTCGACCCGGCCCAGCGTCCCGACCTGACCAAGGTGCTGGCCGCCCCGCCGCGGCCAGGCTCGCCCCGCGCCCTGGCCGACGCGGCGATCTTCGACGCCAGCCGCGCCCTGAAGGACACACCGCGCTGGGCGCTGGCGACCTCGGACGTCTCCGGACCCATGTACGACCACTTCGCCGCCGCCCTCGGCGTTCGCCTGACGCCGCAGGAGGCCCCGGTCCTCACCGCCCTGCTCGAGCGCGCCGGCGACGACCGCTCGGTGGTGGGCGTCGCCAAGACCTTCTGGGGGACCCAGCGTCCCTATGTCGGCAAGGACAGCGCGCCCACCTGCGAGGCCAAGACCGCCCACCTGACCGGCAATCCCGACTATCCGTCCGGCCACTCGGCCCATGGCGAGCACGTGGCGATGATCCTGGCCGAGGTCGCGCCCTCGCGCGCCGACGCCCTCTACGCCCGCGGCCGCGAATACGCCGAAAGCCGCTGGATCTGCGGCTCGCACACGGTCAGCGCCACCGAGGCGGGCCTTCAGGCCGGCGCGGTGATCTACGCCGCCGAGCACCGCTCGGCCGCCTTCCGCCTCGACCTGGAAATGGCCCGCGCCGAGGTCGCCGCCGCCCTGGCCAGGGCAAACCCGAAATAGGCAAACGCAACTCGCCGAACGCCGCTTGCCAAAACGATAGTTATAGCTAGCATCCTCCTCGTACGGACATGCGGGGGGTTGTAGTGCGCAAGCTGCAAGTGTTCGCCGGGGTCGCCGCCGTCGCCTTGATGGCGTCGGCGACCTCATCCTGGGCTCAGACGGCCGACCAGGCCGCGCCCGTCGCGTTGGACGAGATCGTCGTCACCGCCCAGAGACGGGCGGAGAACCTGCAGGAGGTGCCCGTCTCGGTCACCGCCATGACAGGCGCCCAGCTGCAGAACCAGCGGGTCGGCGACGTGCTGGCGCTGTCGGGCCTGGCGCCCGGCCTGCAGATCAAGACCGACGACAACGCCGCCAACCCGCGCATGTTCATCCGCGGCATCGGCGTCAACGACTTCAACCCCGGCACGGCCAGCGCCGTCGGCGTCTATGTGGACGGGGTCTATGTCGCCTCGCCCCTGGCCCAGCTGGCCGGCTTCTACGACCTGGAGCAGGTGGAGGTGCTGCGCGGGCCGCAGGGCACGCTCTACGGCCGCAACACCACCGGCGGGGCGATCAACGTCGTCACCAGGAAGCCGTCGAGCACGCCGGGCGGCGACATCGCCGTCGAGTACGGCCGCTTCAACGCCGTCAACGCCCAAGGCGGCTTCGGCGGACCGATCGCCGGCGACGCCCTGTCGTTCCGGATCAGCGGCCTCTACGACAAGAACGACGGCTACACGACCAACCGCCTGACCGGCGCCAAGGGCAACGACGCCAACCGCTGGGCCACGCGCCTGGCCCTGCGCTACAAGCCCGACGACAAGCTGACCGCCGACCTGTCGCTGAGCCTCAACCAGTCGCGCGGCGGCTCGATCTGGACCTACAACCGCTCGCTGGTGGCCCAGACGCCCGAGGCGGCCGGCGACTTCGATCCCAGCCTGGGCTACGCCGTCTGCAAGCCGGCCTACTACACCTCGGGCCAGTGCACGAACGTGCTGGGCTACGCCAACACCAGCTCCAACCTCTACGAGGGCGACTACCGCTTCGAGGGCAAGGACATCGTCAAGCTGTTCGGGGCGACGGCCAGCGTTTCCTACGACCTGGGCGACATGACGCTCTATTCGATCACCGGCTACCAGCGCGCGGCCCGCGACGACTGGGAGGACACCGACGCCAACCCCTTGCAGGTGATCAGCGCCCGCTACATCGCCCTGCAGGAGACGGCCAGCCAGGAGTTCCGCCTGCAATCGAACGGCGCGGGCCCCACCCGTTGGGTGACCGGCCTCTACTGGGCCAAGGACGACCTTTCCAACGACAGCCGCTACGACGTTCTGGGCGACCTGCGCAGCCCCACGCCCGACAACCCGACCGGCATGGATCCGGCCGCCAGCATCGGCGTGTTCGGCTGGCCGCTGACCCAGAAGACCCGCAGCTGGGCCGTCTTCGGCCAGGTCGACCGCGACCTGACCTCGCGCCTGACCTTCACGGCCGGCCTGCGCTACTCGGTCGACGACAAGAGCTTCCACTATGTCAGCGACGTCGACTACGGTCTGCTGACCCTGTTCACCTACGACGGCGACAAGACCTTCAAGTCGCTGTCGGGACGGCTTGGCCTGCGCTACGCGCTGACCGACGACGCCAACCTCTATGCGACCTACAATCGCGGCTACAAGAGCGGCGGCTTCTTCACCGGCCAGACCACCGCGCCGGAGGACCTGGGCCCCTATGACGACGAGACCGTCGACGCCTTCGAGGTGGGCGCCAAGAGCGAGTTCCTCGACCGCCGCCTGCGCCTGAACGCGGCCGCCTTCTATTACGACTACCAGGACCTGCAGGTTTACACCGTGATCCAGCGCGGGGCCCTGTCGGTGCAGTACTTCACCAACGCCGCGGCCGCCCGGGTCTATGGCGCCGAAGCCGAGATCGAGGCGCGGCCGGTGCGGGGCCTGTCGCTGACCCTGGGCGCGGCCCTGCTGAACGCCGAGTACAAGGACTTCGTCTCGGTCGGGCAGGACTATTCGGGCAACCGCCTGCCCTCGGCGCCGAAGGCCAGCGTCAACGGCGTGGTCCGCTACGAGCACCCGCTGCCGGTCGGCGACTTCGCCGGCCAGCTGGACTTCACCTATCGCTCGAAGGTGTTCTTCGACACCGCCAACACCGAACGCCTCAGCGACAAGGGCCGCGCCTACGTCAACGGCCAGCTGGGCTGGAAGCTCGACGGCGGCCGCTACGAGCTGGGCGTCTGGGGCAAGAACCTCTTCGATACGACCAACATCCTCGACATCACCGCCATCGAGGGCCTGGGCTTCGACGTCTTCAGCATGGGCCCGCCGCGCACCTACGGCCTCTACCTGCGGGCCCGCTATTGAGCGCCCAGGACGGGTCGTGGATAGGGCCCTCGCCCAGCCTCTCCGAGCGGCTGGCGGTGCTGTGGATCGGGATCGTCGGCGTTCTCTTTCCCGGCGTCGGACCGCTGCTGCTGGGCGGGCTGGAGGCGGCCGGACGGCTGACGGCGACAGAGATCGGACTGGCTGGCATGGCCGAACTGGCGGCGATGGGGATCGGCGCGGCGTTGCTCGGCCCGGCCTTCGGCGCGAAGCGGCTGCGGCCGGCGGCGGTGGCCTGCGGCTGCTTCCTGGCGGCGCTGAACCTGGCCTCGACCTTCGCCCATGACGGCCTGCTGGTGCTGACCCGAGCCGCCGCCGGCCTGCCGGCCGGAGCGCTGATCTGGATCGTCACCGGCATGATCGTCCGCTCGCCCCGCCCCGATCGCTGGTCGGGGATCTACCTCACCGTCCAGACCCTGGCCCAGCTGGTCGTGGTGTCGGCCCTGACCGTCTTCGTCATCGGCCGCTTCGGCCCCAACGGCGGCTTCATCGCGTTGGCGGCGCTGGCCGCCTCCGCCGCCCTGGCCGGCGCGCTGATCCCCCGCGGCTGGGCCGCCCTGCCCCAGACGGACGACGCGCCCAAGGGATTGCCCAGCCCTCGCGGCTGGGTCGCCCTGCTGGCGGTGTTCTGCTTCCAGGCCTTCATCCTGGCGCTGTGGATCTACGCCGAGCCGCTGTCTCGCCAGGCCGGCCATCCGGCGACCACGGCGGGCCTGGCCTTCTCGATCTCGCTGGCCGCCCAGGTCGCGGGCGGATCGGCGGCCACGGCCCTGGCCGGACGGATGTCGTGGTTCGTGTCGCTGACCCTGGGGGTGATCGCGGCCGCCGCCTGCCTCGTGGTCTTTGCGATGCTGCCGCCGGCGCCGGCCTTCCTGGCCGCCTCGGGCCTGTTCGGCTTCGCCTGGCTCTTCGCCTCGCCGTTCCTGACGCCGCTGGCCATCGAGGCCGACCCCAGCCGCCGCGCGGCCCTGCTGGGCCCCGGCGCCAGCCTGCTGGGCTGCGCGACCGGTCCGCTGCTGGCCGCCCTGATCGTCGGCGAACACGACGTGCGGCCGGCCGTCTGGCTGGCCGGAGGCCTCGCGATCGCCACCCTGGCCTTGATTTGCGGTCTTCACCTGACCCGCCATCGGTAAAGCGTGGGGATAAGCCAGTTTCGCCATTGCGAGCCTGCCCGACCTCTGATAGCCAGACCCCCTCTTCGCCGACGCAAGCGTGTCGACCCGGTGGCCCGGTGGCGGAGTGGTTACGCGCCGGACTGCAAATCCGTTTACCCCGGTTCGATTCCGGGCCGGGCCTCCACCCTCTTTCCTTTCGATAGCAACCTGTACCGCCGCCGCTAGTAGCTCTGCGGCAGGGTCAGGCTTTCGGCCTGGCTGTCGGCGGGCATCGCCGTGGTGCGGTTGTCGACATTGACGGCGCAGTCGACGAAGGACACGCCCGACAGGTCGCCGCTGGTCGGACGATCGATCCAAAGGCCGGTCTGACAGTTCTGGACGGTGACGCGCCGCACGGTGATGTCGGCCCGGTCGGGACCCGTGTCCACCCCGCCGCCGATGCCGCTGATCGACACCCCGCGATTGCAGTCGCTGATCACCAGGTCCTCGTAGAGATGCTGGCGCACGCTCGTCGACTCGCCGACGCCCACGCCCCAGCTGTAGGCGTTGAGGCGCGCGCTGCTCATCCTGCCCCGCCGCACGACCATGTTGTCGCCGTTCAGCCCGATGCAGAAGTTCAGGCCGTAGGCGACGAAGTCCTCGATCACCGTGCCCGCATTGCCGGTGACCACGACGCAACCCTTGCCGCTGCTGGCGCCGCGCATGTCGTACTGGTCGCCGCTGAGACGGACCCGGGCGCCCTGGTTGTCGCTGAGCTGGAAGTTGTCGGCCTCGGCGCCGTTGGCGGGGTCGTAGCGATTGCCCTCCGAGATCACCCAGCCGCCCTTGGTGGTCTGCAGGAAGACGTCGTCGCCGATGACGTCGTGCACATGGCAGGCGCCGATATAGAAGTTCCTGAAGTTGCGGCTGGTCACCCCGCCCCGGTTGGTCTCGGCCTGCCCGGCGGCGATCGGCCCGATCTCGCAGTCCCACAGCATGTGGCTGTTGAAGCCGTAGTTGTTGAAGCCCTTGAGCTTCCAGTCGCGCAAGTGCAGCCCCTCGATCCGGAAGCCGGACTTGTTGTTCTCGTCGCAGCCGTAGTCCTGGCCCACGCCGACGATCGGCCGCGCGCCTTCCCCATAGGCGCTGACCGTGCACCAGTCGGACGGCGGCGACAGGATCTCGGGCCACGTCCCGCCCCGCCTCAGCAGCAGGTGGACGCCGGACGGCAGCGCGGTCGCCGGGGCGGCGGCCTTGCCAAGCGTGGCCCAGGCGGTGGCGGGGGTCAGGCCGTCGGCGGTGTCGCTGCCCTTGGGGTCGAGATAGCGGACGATGTCGTGGGCCATGGCGTCGGCCGGCGGAGCGCTGGCCAGCTTCAGTTCGCGCGGATCCACCAGCCCCCGGATGTCGAGGCTACGGAACCAGCCGGCCAGCGGCTCGCTCCCGTCCGGGCGCGCGCCCAGCGTCAGGCGCGAGAGCTTGGCGGGGAAGGTGTTGAAGGCGTCGTGGGCGTTGGCGCCGCCGACCGACAGCACCCTGCCCTGCGGCCGCACCTGCAAGGCCACGCGCGCGCCGCCCGGACCATGGATGCGGGGAATGCGCGGCGCGACGGTCGTATCGTGAACGGCTCCCGCGCCGGTCAGGGTCAGGGCGTTGTCGGCCGAGCGGGTGACGGCGATCTCCTCGTCGCCGCCCGAGACCGTGATCCAGCGGCGGGCGATGTCGCCGGCGCGGCGGATGTGGGTGTCGGCGACGATCGTGAACGGCTGACCAAACAGGCTGGCGTTGTCGATCGCCAGCTCGTCGGCCGCCCGCCCCACCGAGGCCCCGGCCACGACGATGGGACTGGTGGCGACGGCGCCCGGCTCCAGCTGGTGCAGGATCCAACGGATGCGGGCCTTGGCGTGGATGGCCATGGTCAGCCCCTGGCTGGCGCTGGTCGGCGTCAGGCCGGCGCGCTCGACGCGGGCCCAGTAGGCCTGGCTGTAGGCGGGGCCGGCCGCGCCGCCGGTCAGGCGCAGGTCGCCGCTGCCCGCCACGCAGCGGGTCCAGGCCGACAGCGTGTGCTTGACGCCGACGCTGGCCACGCCGGCGGCGGTGACGGCCGCCGAGGCCGATCCGGAATTGTAGGCCTCCAGCACCATGCCGTTCATGACGCCCTGGTCCAGCAGGTCGCGAAACAGGTAGTCGCCGGTGGCCGGATCCTGGGCGGCGTAGAGTTCGTCGCGGGCGTCCATGACCTTGAGGCTGACCGTGGCGCCCGCCGACCAGCCCAGGCTGGTGGTCGGGGCGGCGTTGAAGCTGGCGCACAGGTTGCGCGAGGCCGGCTCGATCAGCAGGCCGGCCTGCGCGTGCTGACGCAGATGGCCGTCGGCGAAGAGCAGGAGCCGGCCCGTGGGCCCCAGGGCCAGGCCGCCGGCGGCGCGGATGACGAGGCCCGGCATGGCCGTCAGCGCGCCGGCGTCCTGGCCGTTCTGGAACAGGCGGGCGGCGCGGAAGTCGAGCCTGTAGCCGTCGACCGGCGCCGGCTCGGTCGCGCGAGGCGCGGCGCCCGCCCTGGCTGGCAGGGCGGCGAGCCCAGGAAGCCCCAAGGCGGCCGCGCCAACCTTAAGTATTTCGCGACGCTCGAACCCGGATTTCATGGCAACGCTCTGGCTTACTGTTACTCACCCAGCAAACACAGAATGCACCAAAGAGCCACGCGCTCCCAATACCTAATTTTGCTTCAAATATAGGCGCCAGTTGCTTACGCGAGAACCTTGGATACACGGCCAAGGCGAGCCCGCTCGTAGGCCCCAATCCTTTTGGCGAGGAAGTCGGCGATCGGGCGCTCGACGACGTAGTACATGGCGATGCCGACCAGGGTCGCCAGGACGACGATCGCCGCCACCGCCGCCGCGCTGGCGTAGCCCGTGCCGATCGCCGCGCTGACCATGCGGCCGACGCGCGCGCCGACGATGCCGACGATCAGGATGTGGACCAGATAAATCGAGTAGGAGGCGTCGCCGACCAGCCCGAAGACCTTGGGCGTCCGCGCGACCTTGCCGTCGGCCTCCAGCGACACGGCGGCGAACACGATGACGGCGCTGGGCAGGCCCCAGCACAGCACACGCCAGGCCTCGGCGTGCACGAACAGCGGCGCGACGAACAGGGCCGCGGTCGCCACGGCGATGGCCGGCCACGGCAGCGGCATCCGCGCCCCGCGCTTGATCGCCAGCGCGACCAGGCAGCCGAACAGGAACTCGATGGCGATCGGATTGGCCAGGAAGCTGACGATCGCGGCCTTGCCCGGCAGCAGGCTGAACGCGGTGATCGCCAGGAGGATGAACGCCGCCAGCGGCGCGAAGAACGCCTTGCGCGCCACCACCACGGCGACGGCGAACAGCAGGTAGAAATAGAGCTCGTAGGACAGGGTCCAGCCGACGCCGAGGATCGGCTGCACGCCGCCCGCCTCGTTGAACGCCGGGATCAGCAACAGCGAGGTCGCGATCCGCAGGGGCTCGAGGTCGAAGCTCGACGCCCCCTCGGTGACGTGGTTCATCACCTTCAGGCCGATCAGCACCAGCGAGACGATGATGTAGATCGGGTAGATCCGCGCCGCGCGCTTGAGCAGGAAGCCCAGGATCGGCTTGTCGGCGGTCATGTACGCCCCCGACACATAGACCATGATGAAGCCGCTGATGACGAAGAACAGGTCCACGCCGAAGGCCAGGGCGTCGTAGAAGGCCGGCGCGCCGATCAGGGCCGGCGGGACGATGCCGGCGCTGGCCTTGACGGTGAAGGTCCGGATCGTGTGGTGGGCGACCACCGCGATGGCGGCCACGCCCCGCAGGGCCTGCACCAGGGCCAGGTTCTTGGGCAGGGACGCCGGGCTCCGGGCCGCCGCCTCCCCCATCCCCAGGCCGGACAGCAGCCTCATGCGGCGCCCCGCGACACGAAGGCCGGACGGCGCAGGGGCCGCCGGGCCGGCGCCGCCTCGAACGAGACGGGCAGCGAGATGACGATCAGCGGCCAAAGCACGATCGGCGCCAGCAGCATGCCGGCGTCGAGGCCCGAGGCCACCAGCACCAGCAGGATGATGATCACCTCCAGCCGCTGCTGCCTCTGGACCGGGACGCTGGCCGGCGACGGGGCGATCTTGGCGAACAGGCGCACCAGGATCAGGAACAGCAGCGCCGCCGCGCCGGGAACGCCGATGTTCAGGCAGAGCTCCAGATAGGTGCTGTGCGTCGAACTGACGTTCCAGGAGGCGCGCACGAACTGGTCGAACACCTCGGGCTGGCGGAACACCGCGAAGCCGTAGCCGAACAGCGGCCGGTCATAGACCAGCGGCAGCAGCTGGTCCCAGATGTTCGAGCGCCCCGACAGCGTGGCGTCCTTGCCGAACGCCTCGGCGATGGTGGCGATGACGATGTTGTAGGAGACCACGATCAGGGCCGCCATGACCACCGTGGTTCCCAGGATCAGGCCCACCCGCGCCGGCTTGCTCTTCAGGGCCCGGGTGGCGTTGAGGCCGACGATCACGGTCATGCCCACGCCGATCATCATCAGGGCGGTGGACGAGCGGGCCAGCACCACCAGGCCCAGGGCGCAGGCGGTGGCCACGGTCTTGACCACCCCGTGGAAGGTCGGGCCGTACCGGTGCTGCGAATTCAGGAAGATGATGAAGAACCCGAGGGAGAAGAAATGGCCCATCAGGTTCTTGTGGTAGAACATCCCCTTGACCATGCCCTGGTAGGCCCCGCCCATGATGGCGAACTGGGGGAAGACGATGGTGTAGGCCACGTTGGCGATCGCCGACACCACCATGAACGTGTAGACCGTGTTCCAGGTGTCCGCCGCCCCGTATCTCAGCCGGTACATCAGCGCCGCGATGGTGATCAGCGACACCGCGGTCAGGCCGCGCGTCGAGGCGCCCATGTTGATCGACCAGAACACCGACGCCACGCAGGCGGTGAAGATGATCACCACCGAGATCGGGGTCTTCTGGATCATCTGCTTGACCCGCCCCGCCTCGAGCGCGGCGTAGAGCAGGATCAGCGGGATCAGGCTGTAGAGCAGCGCCTTCATGACGAAGACGTTGTCGCCGCTGCCGCCCTCGTCGAAGCGCGACGGATAGCCGTACGACATGCCCGAAGCGCGCCACAGGCACAGGATCAGGATGGTGGTCAGCAACGCCTTCAGCTGGCTTTCACGGCGCACCGCGCCGCTGACCTTGGCCTGGGCGGCGCGCCGATGCGAGGGACTGTCGTTCACGAGGGTCATGTGTGGATCACTGGGCCAAGCCGCGCGCGAGCGCTAGGCCTGGGCCTTTCCGTATTCCTGATAGCTGTGGCCAAGAATGCCGCTGACGACGCCGGCGCCGCGCACGCCGTGGATGATCGCCCGCATGCCGAGGCTGGGCGAGATCAGCAGGGCCGGCGACATCACAGCCCCCAGCGCCATCCGCGCCGCGCCGTAGACCAGGCGATAGGCCCGACGGGCCGGCGTGCCGTGCAGCTGGTCGGCGACCGCGAAGGTGTTGCCCAGGCGGTACTGCCGCTGGATCACCCACTTCCAGGTCATCCGGTTGGCCGGCACCACGTCGTAGACCAGGGCCGCGTCGCTCCAATGGATCTTCGCGCCCTTGCGGACCGCCTGGTTGAAGAACAGGTAGTCGGTGCCGCCTGTGTGGCGCATCCGCTCCTCGAAGCGCAGGCCCATCTGGCGAAACAGCGGCAGGTCGAACATCACGTTGTTGGAGGCGGCATAGCCGATCCGCGCGCCGTCCTCGTTCTTCTTGCGCTCGAAAACCTTGCTCTTGATGAAATAGGCGGGCGGGTTCTCGGGATAGACCGGCTCCACGGGGCCATAGACGCAGTCGGCGCCGGTGCGCGCCTGCACCTCGAGCAGGGCGTCCAACCAGCCCGGAACCACCCACTCGTCGTCGTCGACGAAGCAGAAGAACTTGCTGTCGGCCGGGGCCTCGTCCATGGCGCGGTTGCGGCCGAACGGGATGCCGGGCTCGGGCTCGATGGCGTAGATCAGCTGGAAGGCGCTGGAGGCCATGAACGGCTCGACCGCCGCGCGGCCGCTGCCCTTGGGATCGTTGTCGACCACCACCACCGACAGCCGGTAGGGCCGCTCGGCGCTCATGGTCAGCCCGCCCAGCGAGTCCAGCAGCTTGGCGATGCCGTCGGGGCGCTTGAAGGTCAGCACGCCGACCGTGACGTGTACGACGTCGGAAGCCTGCGCCGGGGCGGCCTGGGCGGGATCGAGCGTGGCCGTGGTCGTGGTCATGGTCAGCCCGCCTTCGCCGCCTTGCGCGGCGCCAGCGAGGCGCGCGCCCGTTTCATCGTCACCCGCCACCACAGGTCCAGCGCCGCCAGGCGCGGGTGGGGCGCGGCGTTGGTCGCCACGGCCAGCTGCTCGCGCAGGGCCCGGCCCGAAAGCCCGCCCTGGGCGAAGCCGCCGGCCGCCAGGCTGGCGCCCAGGCTCTTCAGGCCCGGATAGCGGCGGGCCAGCTCCAGGCCGGTGGCGATCATGATCCGCGAGCGCAGCGGGCTGGCCTGCACGGCGCCGGTGTAGCGGTTGGTCGCGTGGATGCGCTGGAAGGTCAGTGGCGTGTCGACCAGCACGCCTGCGCCCAGATAGCTGGCGGCGAACTTCAGGTAGTTGTCGCTGAGCACCACGTCCTGGGCCACCGGCATCGGCAGGATCTGCGACAGCAGCCCGCGCCGGAAGGTCAGGCCCGAGGTCGGCACCGGAATGCTAGGAAAGCGCCCCCGGCCCAGGCCCTGGCGATAGTCCACCGGCTTGGTCACCAGTTCGCCCGGCGCCCCGGCCGTCTCGTCGGTGGTCACCCGGTCGAAGCACCAGTCGACGCCGTCGCCGGCGTAGATCTCGGCCAGGCGCGACAGCTTGCCCGGCAGGAAGGCGTCGTCGGCGTCCAGCAGGCACAGGATCTCGCCGGTGGCCGCGGCGAAGCCGGCGTTGAAGGACGAGGCCTGGCCGCCATTCTCCTTCAGCACCGCGACCAGCCGGTCGCCGTACTCGCCGATGATCGCCCGCGAACCGTCGGTCGAGCCGTCGTCGACGACGATCAGCTCGAAGTCCGGGTAGTCCTGCGACAGCACGCTGTCGATGCAGGCCGGCAGATAGGCCGCGTAGTTGTAGTTGTTGACGAGGACCGAGATCCTGGGCGCGGGGGAGAGCGGAGACTTGGCCATGGCTTATGCATTCCGCAGGCGGGCGAAGCGCCCGGTGGTTTTCGACAGCAGTCGCGCGAGTTCGGCCTCGATGCTGTTGCCCGGGCGTCCGGCCATGAACCAGACCGCCGCGTGGGTGACCACATAGGCCAGCCCGCCGGCGATCGAGATCGCCACGGTGGCGTAGAGGGCGTCGGCGTGATGCTCCACGTTGGGGAACAGCGAGCCCGCCGCCAGCGCCGCGGCGATCATCACCGCCGTGCTGACCAGCGAGCGCCAGGTCACCTTCACCTGCTCCAGCGGCGTCAGGCCGGTCAGCTTCTGCACCAGCATCAGGTTCAGCACCGACAGCAGCAGCCCGCCCGACAGGATGCGCGCCACCAGCAGGCCCGTCAGGCCCCAGAAATAGAGGCCGGCCAGCACCACGGGCACGCGGACCAGCGTCTGCCACAGGCTGCGCTGGAAGAGATCCTTGGTCGCGCCCTGCGCATAGGCCACGGCGTTGACCGCGCCGAACACCACCTGCACGCCCAGCACCGGCGCGATCAGCTGGATGACGACGGCCGCCAGGTGCCACTTGGGCCCCAGGGCCAGCGACACCAGCGGCTCGGCCACCAGCGCCAGCCCCACGCCCAGCGGCAGGCCCACCGCGAACAGCGACGACTGGCTGCGCTGGAACGCGGCCCGCAGGCGGTCGCGGTCGGCGGCGATGTGCACGAAGCTGGGGAAGAACACCCGCTCCAGCGGCTGGATGGCCTGCTGGGTCAGCATGGTGGCGATGTTGTTGCCGACGTTGTACGCGCCGAAGGTGGCGGTGCCGAGCACCCCGGCGATGACCA
Source organism: Caulobacter sp. CCNWLW153 (assembly GCF_036889365.1). Classification (NCBI taxonomy): domain Bacteria; kingdom Pseudomonadati; phylum Pseudomonadota; class Alphaproteobacteria; order Caulobacterales; family Caulobacteraceae; genus Caulobacter; species Caulobacter sp. CCNWLW153. Next base: position 5,558 of record NZ_JBAKFV010000026.1, on the reverse strand, counting down.
GGTTGTCGAAGCGGTTGCCGATGACGGTGATGAACTGGTTCAGCGTCACCCAGATCGAGAAGCCCAGGATCAGCTTGGTCGAGGCCAGCGAGAAGCGCGGCCGGTACGGCGCGTAGAGATAGCTGGCCACCAGCGGCACGAGCCCCGCGGCGATCACCCCGGCGACGATCCCCCAGTAGCTGTGGGTGGTCCAGGCCACCGCCACGGCGGCGACCAGTTGCAGCACGGCCGCCAGGCTCTCGATGGCGATCACCACCGAGAATTTCAGGTGCTTGGCCAGGGTGATGTAGTAGGGGCTCATCAGGCCGGCCATCAGCGGCCGGACGCTGATCGCGGCCATGATCGCGAACAGGCGCGGGTCGTTGTAGACCTTCACCATCACCGCGCCGGCGCCGATCATGATCGCCATCAGCAGCAGGCCGCGCAGCACGCCCAGCGTGAAAGCGGTGTCGTAGTCGGCGCGGTCGGCGTCCTGCTTGTGGATCAGGGCGTTGCCCAGCGACAGGTCGGTGATCGCCTGCAGCATCAGCAGTACGGTGGTGGCCAGCGCCACCAGGCCGAAGTCCTGCGGCAGCAGGATGCGCGCCAGCACCACCGTCATCAGGAGGTTGGCCAGGCGCGTGAACACCACCCCGCCCATCACCCAGACCGAGGCCTTCACGGCCTTGGAGCCGATGCCGCTGGCGCCGCCAGCCGGCGCTTGCGCCGGTCCCTGGGTGTCGATCGGATCGCTCATGCGCGGGCCGCCGGCATGTAGTGGCGGATGCCCTGGATCAGGCCGCGCATGTAATAGAGCTTCCAGATCGCCCAGAACCGCAGGCGCGACCTTGGCAGCGGATACAGCATCAGGCTGCGCGCGCCCCAGCTGGCGGTCTCCAGCCAGGTCCTGACCGGCACGCCGCCCAGGCGCGGGCCGCCGGGGATCTTCTCGGGCTGCAAGGCCGGGATGCCGAAGCCCAGGCGCTCGGCCCGCTTCTGCACCCAGTCGGCCGACATGTTCGAGGCCGGCACGAAGTGGCGCACCTCGGCTTCAGCGCAGTGGTAGGCCTTGTGGCCCTTCCCGGCCAGCCGCATGACGATCTCGGAATCCTCGCCCATGGCGTAGAGCTTGGCGGGCAATGGCCCAATGTCCTCGCGATAGCGTTCGCCGCCCAGGGCGCTGGCGCGGATCGTGGTGTTGGGACCCCAGATCTTCGACGGATCGCAAGGCCCGGTCGGCAGGTCGTCGACGATGGCGAAGGTCGAGCCCAGCGGCAGCCAGGTGTAGAGCGGATCATCGCCCGGCGGGCGCTCCCAGTTGGGAACGATGCGGCCGCCGATCACCGACACCTCGGGGTGGGCGGCGGCGCATTCGACGATCGACGACAGCCAGTGCGGCGCGGCCTCGACGTCGTCGTCGGTGAAGACCAGCAGCTCGCCCTGGGCGCGGGCGATGGCCTCGTTCAGGGCGCTCGACTTGCCGGGCGTGACGTGCCGGAAGGGCTTGATCGGCAGGCGGTCGGCATAGGACCGCAGCAGCTCGAACGTGCCGTCGCTGCTGTTGTTGTCGACGGCGATGATCTCCCACCCGTCCTTGGGCAGGTCCTGGCGCACGAACGAGTCCAGCGTGTTCGGCAGCCGCTTCTCGCCGTTGTAGGACGACAGGATGACGGTGACGGAAAGGCTGCTCATCGGCCGGCCCTCACTGCTCGACGGGCTGGACGTCGCGAACCGCCGCCGGCGCGAAATCGGCCTTCAGCTTCTCGACCTGGGCCAGCATGGCGGCGTGGGCGGCCTCGATGGCGGCGTCGGTGCTCAGCTGGCCCGGCTTGGCGGCGACCGCTTGCAGGGTCGCCCCGGCCGAGCCGAAGGCCATGTCGCCGGTCAGCTGGCGGATGCGCCGATGGCGGAAGGTGATCGCCTTGCGCCAAGCCGTGTCCTTGCGCAGCGCGGCCAGCGCCTCCACCGGATTGGACGGGCCCAGGGTGTCGAAATCGATCGACACGTCGAGCGCGCTGGCCCAGTCGTACCACTTGGCGCGGTTGGCCGGATCCAGCGGCACGATGGCCCGCCACGGCACGCGCAGGGCGTCGGAGATGATCACCCCGTGCATGGCCTCGGAGATCACCTTTTCCGAGGCGCTGATCTCCTGCAGCACCTTCTCCACCGACCAGCGCGGATCGATGAAGTGGATGCCGGCCTTGGCGCAGACCTTCTCCCAGGCGCCGTACATGGCGCTTTCGTAGTGCGGAATGAACGAGACGGCATGGCGCTTCTCGACCTTGCCGGCGTCCCACAGGCTGCGGATCAGGATGCCGCTGTCGCCGATCCCCAGGCTCTCGTCGACGCCCAGTTCCTGCGCCGTCTTCTTGCCGCGCACGAAATAGACCGTCCACTTGTCGTCCAGCGTCGGCGCCTTGGTGTAGCCGCCCCAGCCCGAACCGAAGACGACCTTGCGGATGCCAGGATCGAAGTTGTCGTAGAGGATCGAGCCGATGCCCAGGAACAGGTCGCTTTCGTCCTCGTCGAAGAACTCCGGCAGGATCTGCGGCCACAGCCAGTGGTTCAGCTCGTCGCCGAAGTTCTCGTGCTTGCCGCGGTAGAAGAACATCTTCATTCGGCGGCTCCCAGGGCCAGGGCGGCGACGTTGGCCGCCTCGATTTCGTCCTCGCGGGCCATGCGGCCATAGCGCGAGATGATCTTGATGTCCGAGCGGATGATCTTGGCCGGGTTGCCGGCCACCAGCGACCGCGGCGGGATGTCCTTGGTCACGACCGCGCCCGAGCCGATCACGCACTCGTCGCCAATGGTCACGCCCGGCAGGATGATGCTGCGCGCGCCGATGAAGCAGCGGCGGCCGATATAGGTGTTCAGATACAGGCCGCGGGTCAGGTCGTGGGTCAGGATCGCCGCGTCGAAGGCCACGTAGGTCTCTTCGCCCACATGCACGCCCTTGGGGTTGGTGCGGTCGAACTTGGCGCTCAGCGAGAACGACGCGGTCGGGTGGATGTGCATCCCCCAGACCTTGTTGTAGTAGGCCCGCCGGACATTGATGATCGCGTCCCGCAGCGGCCGGAACACGTTCAGGCTCCACTTGGGCTTCACGCCCTTGGGCTTGGTCTGCGGCACAGGCTGGGTCATCGACGCGCCTCCCCCTTCTTATGGGCGTCGAGGACGCTGTCGTAATAGTCTTCCAGCAGCGCGGTCTGGCGGCGGATGTCGAAGCGCTCGGCCACCATCTTCGGCGCGCGTTCGCTGAAGGCGTTCCACAGCGGCTGGTCGTTCAGCAGACGGCCGATGTGCTCGGCCATGGTCGCCACGTCGCGCTCGGCGGCCAGGAACCCGGTCGCCCCCTCCTCCACCGCCTCGCCCACCCCGCCCGAGCGGAAGGCGACGACCGGCGCGCCCATGGCCTGGGCTTCCAGGTTGGCGATGCCGAAGGCCTCGGCGTGGCCGTTGGCCAGGGTCACCGCGCCGTGAAGATAGAGTTCGGCCTCCGACAGCAGGTCGCGGATCTGGGCCTGGGTCTGCTTTTCGCGCACCTCGACCTTGGGCAGCGAACGGCGGGCCAGGGCCTCGATCTCGTCACGCAGCGGGCCCTCGCCGATCATGATGAACTCGACGGGCGTGCCGGCCTTGGCCACCCGCTCCAGCGCCTCGATCATCAGCTTGTGGCCCTTGTACTCCACGAAGCGGGCGACCGAGACCACCAGGCCCTTGCGGCGCGGCCGGGTCGGGGCCGAGAACAGGCTGGTGTCGACGCCGATGTAGTGACGGAAGATCCGTGACTGCGGAAAACCCAGGGCCAGCAGGCGGTCCTGGATGAAGTCGGACACCGCGATCTGCCAGCCGCCGCCCCTGGCCATCTGCTCGCGGCCCTTGGCGAAGAACCGCACCTGGTTGAAGCCGTCGACGTCCTGCGCCTTGCCGGCGAAGGTGGCGTCGAAGCCGTGGAAGGTGGTGACCAGCGGCTTGCCGGCCGCCAGCGGGCCGATCACGTAGCCGTTCTTGCCGAAATGGGCGTGGACGAGGTCGGCCTGTCGCACGGCCGGGAACAGCGCCGGCGCCGGCAGGCGCACGGTCTTGAGCGCCAACTCGCCCGCCCGCATGGCCGGCGAGGCGCGGATGTCGTGCACGGGAAAGCCGATGATCTCGCGATCCAGGTTGGCCATGGTGCTGCCGGCCAGGATCGCCGGCTGGTAGCGCGCCAGGGCTCGCGCCTGCTGGGCCACGAAGGCCTGCGACGGCGGCAGGTAGCGCTCCACGTAGTAGAGCACCTTCTGGCGATCGTCGGGGGCGGTCGTCACGCGCCGCCGCCGATGAAGGCGCCGATGGCGTCGGTCAGCTGCCGACGCTTGACCGCCGCGCCCGGATCCTCCGAGCCCGAGACCAGGCCCTTGTCCAGCAGCAGCGCCCGCAGCTCGCCTTCGTCCGTGGCCACGTAGATGCCGGCCTGGGTCTTCAGCTGTGCGCAGGTGGCCAGCTGGTGGTCATTGCGGTGCTCGTTGTGCGCGGCCAGGCGCGGGAACAGGATGATCGGCTTGTTGTACTTGCGGGCGGTCAGGATCGAGCCGATGCCCGCGTGCGAGACCAGTACACGCGCCGAGGTGATCTTGCTCTCGAAGTCGCGCGGCGGCAGGTTTTCCTGGAAGGTGAAGTTGCGCGGCGACAGCGTGCTCTTGCCGATCTGGCCGAACACCTCCTCGCCGGTGTCGGGCGCGACGCGGTCGACGATGTCGACGAGGCGGTCGAAGGGCAGCTGGGTGCCGACGGTCAGCAGGATCACAGGACGCTCCCGTAGTATTTCGGGCCCTTGGCGCTGGCCAGCTGGCTCCACTGGGTGATCCAGAGGTTGGCGACGTAGCCGGCCATCTTGCCGCTCATCGACAACCGCTCGGAGTTGGCGATGCTGTCCACCCAGACGCCCCGGGCGCCGAAGAAACGGCCGATGACGATCGCCAGCAGGCCCGGCGCGGCGCCGGTCGAGATGATCACATTGGGCCGTTCGGCCCTGATGATCGAAAGCAGATCCCTCATGCAGCGAAGGTTGGCCCCAATATTGTCCCGGTTACAGTCCGGCACGACATAGGCTTTCTCGACGCCCGACTTCTCAGCCAAACCGGGCAAAGTCGTGACGAAGACCGGATCGGCGCCTTTGAAGGCGTCACGGATCATCATCATCTGCTCCCAGTGGCCGCCACTGGAGCAGACCGCCAGAACCTTGGGCTTTTTGACGCTACGCTGTGCCGTCATGACTTCAGATCCATTGTGCAGTTCGCGACGTCGCATTTCGTCCAGGCAGACAGCCCAGGCGCGCGCGACCGGCGGCGTTCACCGCCATCGCCGCGCTCCGGATGCGTTTCCCCCTGGGATTTTTTCTGGATCGCCGGCCCGGCCCCGCCGTCGCTGGACGGCGGGGCGCTCGGACCTTCCCGCCTAGTTCGGGACGGCGTCCATCTGGCGCTCGCCAGTCTTGAGACCCGCGTCGCCGCCATCGGCCGGCGCCCCGCGCCCCACCGAGGCGTAGGTGAAGCCGTGGCGGACCATTTCGTGGGGCTTGTAGACGTTGCGCAGGTCGA
>NZ_JBAKFV010000025.1:0-51362 GCF_036889365.1 Caulobacter sp. CCNWLW153 | reverse complement strand
CAGGCGCCCTTCTCGCCTTCCGGCGGCGGGGCGTAGCGCACCAGCCGGCCGATGCTGGGCAGGAACTTGCGGTAGGGATCCTCGGCATAGATCCGGCTCTCGACCGCCCAGCCGTTGATGGAGAGATCTTCCTGCTGGAACGACAGCTTCTCGCCGGCCGCCGAGCGGATCATCTGCTCGACCAGGTCAAGGCCGGTGATCAGTTCGGTGACCGGATGCTCCACCTGCAGGCGGGTGTTCATCTCCAGGAAGTAGAAGCTCCTGTCCTGGCCGGCGACGAACTCGACGGTGCCGGCGCTGTCGTAGTTCACCGCTTTTGCCAGGGCCACGGCCTGGGCGCCCATGGCCGCTCGGGTCTCTGGATCGAGCAGCGGGCTGGGCGCTTCCTCGATGACCTTCTGGTTGCGCCGCTGGATCGAGCATTCGCGCTCGAACAGGTGGACGACGTGGCCGTGCTTGTCGCCCAGCACCTGAATCTCGATGTGGCGCGGGCTCTCGATGAACTTCTCGATGAAGATGCGGTCGTCGCCGAACGCCCCGGCGGCCTCGGCCCGCACGGCCGGAAAGCCCTCCTCGACGTCCTGGCGGCTCCAGGCCACCCGGATGCCCTTGCCGCCGCCGCCGGCGCTGGCCTTGATCATCACCGGATAGCCGATCTCCTCGGAGATCTTCATGGCTTCGGCGACATCGGCGATCTCGCCGATATGGCCGGGCACGCAGGAGACGCCCGCGGCCTGGGCGAACTTCTTGCTCTCGATCTTGTCGCCCATGGCGCTGATGGCGCCGGGGTTGGGGCCGATGAAGACGATCCCCTCATCCGCGCACCTCTGGGCGAACTCGGCCTTCTCGGACAGGAAGCCGAAACCCGGATGCACGGCCTGGGCGCCGGTGGCCTTGCAGGCCTCGATGATCTTGTCGGCGACCAGGTAGGACTGCGCGGCCGGAGACGCCCCGATGTGCACCGCCTCATCGGCCATCTCCACCGCCAGGCTGTCGGCGTCGGCGTCCGAATAGACCACCACCGTCGCTATCCCCAGCCGACGGCACGTCTTGATCACCCGCACCGCGATCTCGCCCCGGTTGGCGATCAGGATCTTGTTGAACATGCGGTCCGTCCCTTGATCGTTCGCAGACCTCACCGAACGGAGAGGCAGCCCTTGAAAGTCGCCGCCGAGGCGGAACACCCATCCCGTAAAATCCCCGCTTTCGAGGGGATTTTACGGAGTGAAGGCTCTGACCTCTTCTAGGCGTAACAGGCCAAGGCCGGTTTGCAACGCGGGCCGCTCGCGCTAAAAGCGTCGCAGGAACCATGACACCGGTTTCCAATAAGAACGACTAGGGAGTGACGCGTGGTGAAGCAGGCGCTTTTTCTGGCCTCGGCCTTCTCGGTTCTGACCGCCGCCGGCGCGGCCTCGGCGGCGGAACCCGCCCTCCTCTTCCACGTCTCCGGCGACAAGGGCCTGAAGGCCGACCATGCGGCCGGCGACGCCGTCCCCAACTTCGCCGACAAGGTGGCGGTGATCCCCACCGGCAAGGCCGGCCCCGCCCTCTCGGCCCAGGACGACGGCATCCTGGCCTGGAACGCCCCAGGCAACATCCAGGCCCAGCGCGGCACGCTGTCGTTCTTCTGGCGCTCGGGCTATCCGGTGGGCGTCGCGCCGTTCGTGATCTTCCGCGTCGGCTATGCCGACCACACCAGCTGGGACATGGCGTTCCTGCGCATCGACTGGAACGGCCACGGCTTCGACGCCTTCGTCACCGACAACGGCCTGGCCCGCACCCGCGTCTCGTTCAAGCTGGACAAGCCGCCCGCCGCCAACGCCTGGACGCACCTGGCCTTCACCTGGGACGAGCAGACCGGCGTGCAGTTGTTCGTCGACGGCAAGCCCGTGGCGAAGAAGGAAGCCAAGCGGGTCTATGACGCGGGCCTGGACCAATTCGGCATCGCCGGCCGGGTGATCGCGCCGCACCAGGTGCAGAGCCGCTACAACTTCCTGCGCGGCGGCGATCTCGACGAGATCCGCGTCTACGACCGCGCGCTGGACGCCGGAACGGTCGCCGCCCTGGCCCGCAACGAGGTTCCGGCCGCCGCCGCGCCGGCGCCGACGCTGGAGGACCCGGCCACGCGCGCAGCCTGGCGCCTGCGCCATGGCTGGACGGGCGAGGCCCCGCCCCTGCTTGCCGATCCGGCCACCCGCATCCGCAAGGTCGAGTTCGCCGACGCCAAGGACATCAAGGAATGGATGTGGCGGGCCAACGACGGCATCCCCGAAACCACCTGGCCCGGCGTCTACAACCGCTCGCGCCTGGAAGGCCGCGACGACTACTTCCCGCTGCCGGACTGGAACACCTATGTCGAGGGCGGCAAGGCCCTGACCCTGGCCCTGCCCAACGAGCCGATCAGCCGCCTGGAGATCCAGGGCAGCGCCTATGGCGACCTGACCTGGGCGGCGAAAGCCGGCGACAAGGCGACGAAGATCGGCGTGCGGCCCAAGGGCCTCTACCGCTCGGTGACGACCCTGGCCCAGCCGCTGAAGGGCGGGGTGCTGACCTTCACCAACACCGACCAGGAGACCCCGATCCAGGAGATCTGGGCCTATGACGTCAGCGCCGGCAAGGAGCCCGACGGCGTCTTCAAGATGAACTACACGGTCCGCGCCGACGTGGCGCCGGACTACCTGAACCTCTCTGACCTCAATGCCTATGTCGCCGGGCGCTTCCCGGCCGGCGAACGGGCGACGGTGGTGGCGATCCCTGACGCGGCTCCGCAGCGCAAGCGCCCGGTCGCCGACCTTGCCGCGCCCGGCCTGCCGATCGTCCACGTGATGATCCCGTCGGGCTTCGGCGACGCCCCGGCCTCTCAGCCGCTGGCCCGTAACTGGGCCTATGGCTGGGAGAACGCCCGCGACGGCCTGGACGGGATCGCGCTGGACATCCCCGCCCTGCCGGGCGCGGCTGGAACCGCGATCCCGCTGAACATCCAGGTCAAGGACCCGATCTGGCCGGGCCGCAACATGATCGACGTGTCGGTCTCGGTGAAGGCCGGGCAGGCGCGCACCCTGTGGCTGGACCTGCGCGACCGGATCCTCACCGCCGACAGCCTGTACCTGACCATCGCCGCCGACAGCGCCGAGTTCGGGCCCAAGGCCCTGGACGGCGCCAAGGTGCGGCTGGTGTTCAAGGCCCGCGAGGAGGCCAAGGCCGAGCACGTGGCCGACCGCTTCAACCAGGTGAAGGACAACTGGGCCTTCCTGGTGGAGGAGCACACCACCTCCAAGCGCCAGGGCCTCTATCGCCGCCTCTACGCCGACATCTCCGACCTGCTGCGCGTCGATCCCGACCACAAGGAGGGCCGGGAATACTGGGGCGACATCACCTATGGCAGCCAGGGCTGGCCGGCCTTCGAACAGCCCAAGGCGCCGGACGGCGTGCCGCTGTGGGCCTTCCGCCAGACGCAAGACCTCAAGCGGGTGGCCAGGTTCATCAACTGGTGGATCGACGAGCGCCAGGTCGCTTACGGCGACTTCGGCGGCGGGCTGTCGGACGACACCGACCTCTTGCAGCAATGGCCGGGCCTGGCGCTGATGGGCGTCGATCCCGACAAGGTGAAGGGCTCGCTGAACCTCCTGACCGACGCGGTCTACCGCAACGGCATGTTCACGAACGGCCTGTCGACCATCGCCACCGACGAGTTGCACGCCTACGAGGAGGGCATCAACTCCAACAGCGAGGCGATGTATCTCGACTACGGCGACCCGCTGGCCGTCGAGCGGCTGTTCACGACGGTCAAGGCCCTGCCGGGGATCGTCGATCGCAATCCGGCCGGCCATGTCCACTTCAACACCAACTGGTACAGCGGCTCGATCTCGTACCGCGAAGGCCCATGGGAGTGGCAGAAGCCCTACTCGTTCGGCGTCGTGCACCCCGCGATCCTGATCGGCGACTACAATCGCGACCAGACCGCCCGCGACATCGTGCTGGGCCTGGCCGACGGCTACCTGGCGCACGTGAAGCCGGACGGCTCTTATCCCAACGAGATCAACTGGCGCACCGACGCCGAGCGCGGCGGCACGGTGCTGCAAGGCTCGGGCGCGGGCGGGCCGTTCCAGATCTTCTGGCAGGCCTGGCGCTGGACGGGGGAGCCCAAGTACCTGGCCCCGATCCAGTGGCGGATCGGCAAGAACGGGATCAAGTCGCTGAACGACCTCAACGACAACGCCCTTTCGATGCTGAACCTGGGCGAGGCCAACAAGGACGCCATCGTCAAGTCGGCCGCCAAGGGCGGGGCCACGGAGCGCTTCGCCGCCTGGACCCTGACCGGCGACAAGACCTGGCTCGAAAAGGCCTATGCCGACGAGATCCAGTGGGCCGACCAGCACATGTACATGCACACCGAAGGCCACTGGTGGTCGGACCGGGTGGAGATCCCGTCCGACGTGCTGCAACGCTCGCGCCTGGGCGGCATCGCCAACAAGCGCGGCCAGATGACGCCGGGCCACATCGTCAGCTGGCGCTTCGAAGACAACGCCAAGGGCGAGGACGTGGCGATCCTGGTCAAGGACGGCACGGCCAAGGGCTTCAAGGTCGTGGCCTACAACCTGTCGGACAAGCCGGTGACGGCGACCATGACGGGCTGGAACGTCGCGCCCGGCCAATGGACGCTGACCCAAGGGCTAGACACGACGGGCGACGACGCGATCGACACCACTGGCGACGGCGCGGGCGAGACGCGGCAGGTCGCCTTCGAGCGCACCAAGGGCGTCACCGTCGTGCTGCCGCCTGGCCAGACCACGATCATCGACATGGCCCTGGCGACGCCGGGCGATGAGCCCTCGCAACGCGCCGACCTCGGCATCGGGCGCGGCGACGTGACGGTGAAGGGCTCGGCGATCACGGCCAAGGTCCACAGCCTGGGCGCCCAGGACGCCCAGGCCTCGAAGCTGGAGCTGGTCGACGCCGCCGGCAAGGTGCTGGCGTCGGCGGCCGTGCCGGCCCTGGCCGCGCCGAAGGACCTGCTGCCGAAGGTCCATACCGCCCGCCTGAAGATCCCGGCCGGCGCCAAGCCGTCGGAACTGCGCCTGCGCATCGTCAGCGACCAGCCGCAGATCACCGCTCTCAACGACGAGGTGAAGCTGCCATGATCCGCACTGCCCTGATCGCCGCCGGTGTGCTGGCGCTGGCTTCTTCGGCCAACGCCGCCGAGCCCTATGGCCGCAACGTCACGCTGAAGGAGGCGAAAGCCGTGGCCGCCGCCGCAGAGACCGAGGCGCTGAAGACCGGCGTGGCCGTGACCATCACCGTGGTCGAGCCGAACGGCGCGCCGGTGCTGGTCTGGAAGATGGACGGAGCCTCGTACTCGGCCCCCGAGGTCTCGCGCCGCAAGGCCGAGACCGCCACCGCCTATCGCCGCCCGACCAAGGCGTTCCAGGACGCGGTGAAGGGCGGCAACCTCAACGCCATCTCCAACGGCGCCCTGGCCATCGAGGGCGGCGAGTTGCTGCTGGTCGAGGGCAGGATCGTCGGGGCGGTCGGCGTGGCCGGCGCCACGCCCGAGCAGGACGGCGTCCTGGCCCGGGCGGGCGCGGCGGCGGTGAAGTGAGGCAGGCAGTGAGTTCCTCGTCCTTCGACAAGCTCAGGATGAGGAACTCAAATCCGCGTCGGCAATCACCCTCATCCTGAGCCTGTCGAAGGACGGGGGTGACGCAAGGGCCTCACCCCTCGCCGAACTCGCGGGCGAACATCGCCACGTAGCCGTCGAGGCGCTCGGAGGCCTCCGGCGCGATCAGCCGCGTGACCTCGGCCGAGAAGGTGACCGGAGCCGAGCCGGCGGCGGTGACGATCCTGCCGTCGACCACCGCGCGAGGGCTTTCGACATAGCCTTCGGCGCCGGCATAGCCGGGGGCCTGCTCGGCCAGCCAGTCCTTGCCGTTGGAGGTGTGGGCCTTGCCCGCCAGCAGGCCGGCCTTGGCCAGGGCGATGGTCGCGCCGCAGATGCCGGCGACGATCTTGCCGTCGGCGTGGGCCTGGCGCAGCAGGCTGAACACCGCGTCGTTCTCGTAGCCCTGCCAGGCGTCGGAGCCGATCAGCAGATAGGCGTCGGCGTCCGACAGCACCGGATCGTCGAACCGGTAGTCGGCGGCGGCCAGGATGCCGCCGATCGAGGTCTCCGGATCCCCGGTCGGGGTGGCGATCTCGATCTGGACGCCGAAATATTCACGCAAGGACGCCAGCACGGGGCCGGCTTCCCAGTCGGCCCAGCCCGGCTGGAGGAAGGCGACGGCGATCGTCATCAGCGCAGCTTCACGGCGGTGCCAGCGGCGGTGACCATCAGCATGCCGTTGTCGGCGCCGAGGGCCTCGTAGTCGAGATCCACGCCCACCACGGCGTCGGCGCCCTGGCGGCGGGCCTCGTCGATCATCTCCTGCAGGGCGATGTCCCGCGCCTCGCGCAGGGCCTTCTCGTAGCCGCCGGCGCGGCCGCCGATGATGTTGGTGATGCCGGCGAACAGGTCGCGGAAGATGTGCGCGCCGATGATCGCCTCGCCCGAGACGACGCCCAGGGTGGCCACGGTCTCGCGCTCGGCGACGTACGGAGTGGTCGAGGTGATCATGCGGTTCCCGTCCCTTGATGCGGCCTGCCCTACCGGCGGGCCGTGCGAGCCCCTAGATTGGCACGCATGACCCAAGCCGCCACCCTCTCTTCCACAGGTTTCGACCTGACCCCGCCCACCGAGCCCGAACGCGAGCGCCTGGAAGGCGACCTGACCGCCGAAGAGGCCCGCGTCCTGCTGCACCACGGCACCGAGGCCCCGTTCTGCGGCGGCCTGCTGGGCGAGAAGAGCCCCGGCGTCTACGGCTGCCGCCTGTGCGGCCTGCCGCTGTTCAAGCACGAGACCAAGTTCGAGAGCGGCACCGGCTGGCCCAGCTTCTACGCCCCGTTCGACGAAGAGCACGTCAAGGCCGTGCGCGACACCTCCTACGGCATGGTGCGCATCGAGACCCGCTGCGCGCGCTGCGACAGCCACCAGGGCCACGTCTTCCCCGACGGACCGGCGCCGACGCGGCTGCGCTACTGCATCAACTCGGTGTCGCTGCAGTTCGTGAAGGCCGGCGATCCGCTGCCCGACCCGCTGCACCGCGGCGACCGCCTGCCATAGGCGGCCGGGCCGCCTTTCTGGGCGCTCTCAAATGCAAGGCAAAGCTTTCCCCGAAGGAAATTCGACCCTCGGTGGAAAAAATGGATTGCCCGACACAACTATAAAGAGCACATTCAATCCGACGCCGCAGGTGCGGCGACTCGCTCGGGCGACGTCCCCTAGGCGTATGTCCGAACCGCCTGCGCACAACCTCCGGCAGGGTTGCAGCGCTCCATGGCGGACGCGTCGGGAGGAGGCCCCTTCCCCCCAACCTTCTCCCGACGCGAACCCGTTTCTTCCAGGATCATCAGGACGAAGCCGCCGGCCCGTAAGCGACATAGCCGCGCTCGACCATCCGGCGCAGGGCCTCGTAGGCGGCGGAAAGCTCGTCATAGGCCTGGCGCAGGGCGGCCAGTTTCTCGACCTCGGCGGCGTCGGGCGCGCGGCCCGACTGGCTGATCGAAAGCGCCATGGCCGCCCAGCGCGCGCGGGCCTGGGCCGTGGTCACGGCCAGCTTCTGGAAATGGCCGGCGTCGAGCCGCCCAAGCGCCTGGGCCATGATCTCGCGGTTGGAGACGAAGGCGGTGTAGTCGATCTGCTCGAGGTGGCCGCGCAGGCGGCGTTGCTCCTGCGGATCGATGTCCTGCGGCTCGAAGTGATCGCTGAACCGACGGGTGTTGGACGTGACGGTGGACGACATGACGGCCTCCCTGACCGCATCGCGCATGCCTGAGAGTCTGCGCCCGAGGCCTTAAGCGGACCTTACACCTCAATCGGGCGTGAAAAGACCCTGCAACCCCACGATCATGGCGATGATCCCGAACACCGCCAGGACGAGGCCCGCGCCCTGCGCGCCGCTGGCCGGCAGTTCGCCCGATCCACCCAGCCGACGCGCCACCGCGCCGGCCCGCAGGCGGTCCCACAGCAGCAGGACGCCGACGGCGATCCCGACGATCTCGAAGTGGAAGACGTGCGGCCCCGAGACCAGGTGCACGATCAGGAAGTAGCCGCCGCAGACCAGGGCCGCGATCCCGACGATCCAGCCGAACGGCGCCAGGCGCGCGGCGAACCGCCCCAGGTCGTCGCCCGCCCTGGGCAGCAGCGCCAGCAGGCCGATCGCCAGCAGGAAGCCGCCGACGAGATTGCAGAGGTCGAGGATCAGTTCGAGCATGACCGTGGAATGCCGGCCGGGTCGCCGGCGTTCCACGGCCGGGGCCTCAGCGCTCGACGATGGTCTCGAAGCCGCCGAAGATCATGCGCTTTCCGTCGAAGGGCATGTCGTTCATGTACGGCTTGAGGCGCTCGTCCTCCATGACCTTGGCCATCACCTCGTCGCGCTTGGCCTTGCTGTCGTAGGTGATCCACGAAAACACGGTGACCTCGTCGTCCTTCAGCTGGACGGCGCGGGGGAACGAGGTCAGCTCGCCGTAGGGCACGTCGTCGGCGATGGCCTCGACGTAGGACAGCGCGCCCAGCTCCATCCAGATCGTGCCGGCCAGCGTGGCCATCTTCTTGTAGCGCTCGACATTGGCCTTGGGCACGGCGACCACGAAACCGTCGACATAGGTCATGGGATCCTCCCTTGGATCGTTGTTGCGCCCCTAGGACGTTTCAACGCGGAGAGGCCCGACAGGGACGCGGCGAAAAATTCAGCGCCCGTAGATCCGGCCCAGCACCCACTCCAGCGCCCTGGCGTGGCCTTGCGGGTCATTGGGCGGTTCTCCCGGCGGGAAGACCGGCAGCGGAGCCTGCGGCGCGATCCCCTCGCCCTCCACCACCCGGCCCCCGGCGTCGCGGTGCACCTCGGCCGGCAGGGCGAAGCGCCAGCCGTTCGGCAGCGGCTTCTGCAACTGGTCCGACAGAGCCCCGCGCGTCGTCTCGCCCGCCTGGCGCACATTGGGCAGGGCGCGCATCGACAGCGTGAAGGTCTCGCCGGCGCTGACCGTGACCTGGCTGGTCAACAGCCAGACGGGGCCGAGGTAGCGCGGGCGGTCCGACGGCGTGATGAACAGCGGCTGGACGACGCCGTCGCCGCCGACCGCGACCTTCGATCCGACCTCGCGCCGACGATCGGCGAAGCGTGCGGCGATCCGGCGGGCGATCACGTCGTAGCCGCCGCGATTGTCGCTGACGTCGACGATCACCGCCTCGGCGCCGGCGAAGGCGCCGATGGCTTCGTCCAGCGTCGCGTCGAGCAAGGCCGTGTCGTCGTCGCCGGCCCTGGGATCGAAGCCGCCCATGGCGGTCAGGGCCAGATAGCCGACCTCGCCCTTGCGGCCCCACAGGATCCGGCCGCCGGCCGCCTCGCGCACGCCCAGCGGCGCGGCCAGCACCTGCGCCCGCCAGGCTCGTCCCCAGGCCGCCTCGCCGCCGGGGGCGGCCTTGGCGCGCAGCAGCACGGCCGCCTCGCCCAGCCGCCGGGTGCGCATCTGGCCGTCGACGACGCCGTCGAGCTCCACATGGGCGTCGTCGATCCCGCGCAGCAGCACGGCCAGCGCCTTCCACAGCGCCGCGTCGTCCGGGGTTTCGCCCAGGGCCGCGAGGGCGTCGCGCCGCCGGGCGCTCCAGTCGAGGCCGCGCTCCTTGGAGAGGGGGTAGTAGGCGGCGAAGGTGTCGGCGACGACCGCCAGGGTGCGCCGCGGCGTCCAGGGTCGGACGGTGGAACAGGCCGTTGGCGGGGCCTTCAGCCGATCGAAGCGATAGAGCGTGCCATCGACCTCGCCCGCCGTCTCGATGGCGGCGCCGACAGGCCGCCACAGCTTCAGCACCCCGTCGGGATCGGCCTCGGAACGAGGGTCGCGCCAGCAGTCGTCGCCGGCAAGGTGGTAGAGGCTGGGGCCCGAGGCGTCGAACCGCACGATCCAGCCGTAGCCTCGGGAGCGCCAGACGCCCTGCAGCGGTTTGGCGACGGCGCCTGCGGTCGCGATGGGTTGCATGACTGGCTCGCCCCGGGCGGGCGAAGCCGGCGATGCGGCGGCCAAGGCGACGGCGAACAGGAACGACCTCATTCGCCCACCTTGAGCCGACCGCAGCTTGGGCATCAAGACGGCCGGCGAAGAACGAGCCTCGCCGGCCGCTACGATCACTCCGTCTTCAGGTAGATCTCAGACCCCTGCTCGCGGAACTTCTCGCTCATTTCGGCCATGCCAAGCTCGGCCGTGTTCGGCGCCTGGGCGGCGGCGAAGTCGCGGACTTCCTGGCTGATCTTCATCGAGCAGAACTTCGGGCCGCACATCGAGCAGAAGTGCGCGGTCTTGTGCGCCTCCTTGGGCAGGGTCTCGTCGTGGAAGGCCTGGGCGGTCTCGGGGTCGAGGCCGAGGTTGAACTGGTCTTCCCAGCGGAACTCGAACCGCGCCCGGCTGATGGCGTCGTCACGCATCGACGCGCCAGGGTGGCCCTTGGCGAGGTCGGCGGCGTGGGCGGCCAGCTTGTAGGTGACCACGCCCACCTTCACGTCGTTGCGGTCGGGCAGGCCCAGGTGCTCCTTGGGCGTGACGTAGCAGAGCATCGCCGTGCCGAACCAGCCGATCATGGCCGCCCCGATCGCCGAGGTGATGTGGTCGTAGCCAGGGGCGATGTCGGTGGTCAACGGACCGAGCGTGTAGAAGGGGGCCTCGTGGCAGTGCTTGAGCTGCTCTTCCATGTTGGCCTTGATCTTGTGCATGGCCACGTGGCCCGGCCCCTCGATCATCACCTGCACGCCGTGGTTCCAGGCCACCTTGGTCAGTTCGCCCAGGGTGCGCAGCTCGGAGAACTGGGCCTCGTCATTGGCGTCGGCGGTCGAGCCAGGACGCAGGCCGTCGCCCAGAGAGAACGACACGTCGTAGGCGCGCATGATCTCGCAGATCTCGTCGAAGCGCTCGTAGAGGAAGTTCTCCTTGTGGTGGGCCAGGCACCACTTGGCCATGATCGAACCGCCGCGCGACACGATGCCGGTGACGCGCTTGGCGGTCATCGGCACGAACGGCAGGCGCACGCCGGCGTGGATCGTGAAGTAGTCGACGCCCTGCTCGGCCTGCTCGATCAGAGTGTCGCGGAAGACCTCCCAGTTCAGGTCTTCGGCCACGCCGCCGACCTTCTCCAGCGCCTGGTAGATCGGCACGGTGCCGATCGGAACGGCGCTGTTGCGGATGATCCAGTCGCGGATGTTGTGGATGTTGCGGCCGGTCGACAGGTCCATGACCGTGTCGGCGCCCCAGCGCGTGGCCCAGACCATCTTGTCGACTTCCTCGGCGACGGTGCCGAGCACGGCCGAGTTGCCGATGTTGGCGTTGATCTTGACCAGGAAGTTGCGGCCGATGGCCATCGGCTCGAGTTCGCCGTGGTTGATATTGGCCGGGATGATGGCGCGACCGCGAGCCACTTCCTGGCGCACGAACTCGGGCGTCACGAAGTCGGGGATCGAGGCGCCGAAATCCTCGCCGTCGCGCACGCACGGACGGGTCTGTTCGCGGCGCAGGTTCTCGCGGATGGCGACGTATTCCATCTCGGCGGTGATGATCCCGGCGCGGGCGTATTCGAGCTGGGTGACCAGCTTGCCCTGGGTCCCGCGATAGATCTTGCGGCCGTTGTCGGGGAACTGCGGTGCCAGGTGCTTGCCCTGGGCGAAGCCGTTGTCCTCGGGCTTCACCTCGCGCGGATTGGCCACCACCTCGACGTCGCCGCGGGCCACGACCCAGGCGTCGCGGGCGCGGTCCAGGCCCTTGGCGATGTCGATGGTCGCGTTCGGGTCGGTGTAGGGGCCGGACGGGTCGTAGATGGTCACCGGCGGCTCGTTGGCCGATGGGTGGACGGCCACCTCGCGGAACGGCACGCGGATGTCGGGGAAGATCTCGCCGGCCTGGTAGACCTTGCGCGATCCCGGCACGGGGCCGGTGGCGACGTCGCCGGTCGCCGGAAGGATGGGGGTTTGGGCGTTCATGTTGCGGGCTCCTCAAGCACTGAAGAGACCCGGACGTGTCGAGCTAAGTCGGTCTTACGGCCTGGACTATACGCTCCCGGACCGCGTTCCCTCCCTTCGCCGGCATGACCCGGATCAGGTTCGACGGGTCAGGGCTCAAGCCCAATCTCAGCCGCGACAGCGACCCCCCGGTGAACAGGGCGGACACTAGGAGGATTGACGCGCGGGTCAAGAGCCCGTGGCGCGGCGCGGGTGACAGGAAATTCACTGGACCCTCGCCCGCTGAAGCGTCGATCAGAGAACGCCATTCTTTCGGAGGTCCGCCTTGATCCGCCGCCTGATCCTGCCCGCGCTCTGCGCCCTGCTCGCCACGCCGGCCCTGGCCCAGGAGACCTATCCGAAGAAGATCCCCTCTTCCGGCGGCGAGGTGATCATCCCCAACGCCCAGCACCAGAAGGCCTATGACGAGATCAAGTACGCGCCGGCGCGGCGCGTGGGCGACACGCTCTACGTCTCGGGTGTGATCGTCGGGCGCGCGCCCGGCGAGGGTACGGACGCCGAGGCGTTCAAGACCCAGGTCCGGCGGGCTTTCAAGGCGCTGGACGCGACGCTCAAGGCCGCCGGCGCCAGCTTCGACGACGTGGCGATGATCAACAGCTTCCACGTCTGGGAAGGCCCCGACCAGCCGGCCCCACGCTGGGAGCAGATCGCCATGATCAACGCCGTGAAGAGCGAGTTCATCAAGGGCCCCAGCCCCGCCTGGACGGCCGTCGGCACATCGGGCGTGCTGGCGCCCGGCGGCATCGTCGAGATCCAGGTCATCGCCCATGTTCCGCAGAAGTAGGGGCGCTGGTTCTCAAGGCGGCGCCTTCCCCCTAGCCTGACCGTGACGGGGGAATCATGGACGACCGCTTTTCGATCGCCGGCATGTTCGGCGCCTTGGGCCGCATGCTGAAGGCCCATGGGGTCGGCATCCTGGCGATCACGGTGGTGTACGTGCTGGCGCGCGCCGTGCTCGACCTGGCCCTCGGCCGCCTGCCGAACCTCGACGATGCGCCTGTCGCCCACGCCATCGCGGCGGACACGGCGGGCTCGCTGATCCGCCTGGCGCTGGGATCGCTGGTCGGCGGCGCGCTCCTGCATCTCGTGCTGGCGCAGCGGTCCGTATCGTCGGCGGCCAGCGCGGCCCTGTCGAGCTTTCCGGCGATCTACCTGATGGCGGCGATCATCAGCCTGCCGGCCATCGCCTCGACGGGTCTGGCGGCGATGATCCAGGCGCCGGACGCGACGCTGAAGGACATGGCGATGACCAGCTTGCTGCTGGGCCTGGCGGCCGAGGTCGTCGGCCTGGCGATCTACGCCTTCATCGGCCCAGCCGCCGCCATCGCCGTCACCGAGACGAGGTCGCCGCGCCAGGCCCTGGGCCGCGCCCTGCAACTGACCAGGGGCCACCGCTGGCCGCTGTTCTGGATCCAGCTGGGCCTGGTCGTGTTCATCATCATCCTTCACGCCATCCGGGCCGCGCTGCTCGCGCTGATGATGAAACCGATAGGGTTCCATCCCACGATCACCTCGACCATGCACGCGCTCACCGGCGTGCTGTCGTGGCTGGTGCTGGCGGCGATCTACCGGGAACTGCGGCGGCCCCGGCCGGGCGAAGCGGCCGCCTGAGCCCCTACAGGTCGTCCGTCGCGAAGGTGTCGCAGGCGGCGGGCTTGCCGGCGTCGTAGCCCTTGCCGAACCAGCGCATGCGCTGCTCGCTGGTGCCGTGGGTGAAGCTGTCGGGCATCACCCGCCCTTGCGCCTTGGACTGGATGGCGTCGTCGCCGACGGCGGCCGCCGCCCCCAGGCCGTCCTCGACGTCGGCGCGGGTGATGCGGATGCTGGAGACCTCGGGCGCGTGGCGGGCCCAGACGCCGGCGTAGCAGTCGGCCTGCAGCTCCAGCCGCACCGAGCCGCTCTCGGCGCCGCGACGGCCCAGGCGATCGGCCTGGCGGGTGGCGCCCAACTGGTTCTGGATGTGGTGGCCGATCTCGTGGCTGATCACATAGGCGCGGGCGAACTCGCCCTTGGCGCCGAAGCGGCTCTCCAGCTCGTTCCAGAAGCTGAGGTCGAGATAGACCTTGCGGTCGGCCGGACAATAGAACGGCCCCATGGCCGACTGGCCCAGGCCGCAGCCGGTGCCGGTCTGGTCGTCATAGAGCACGACCGAGGTCGGCGGGACGTAGCGGCCGCCCGACCGCGCGAAGATCGGCCCCCAGACGTCGGTGTTGGAGGTCTCGATGACGTCGACGAAGCGGCCGCCCTCGTCCTGCACCGAGCCGCGCCGGCCCTCCTGCTGCTGGGCCGCGGGCGCCTGGACGCCCTCGACGGCGTTCAACGTGGTCTGCGGATCGACGCCGAACACGAAATAGCCCACCGCCGCCAGCACTAGGGCTCCGATGCCGCCGCCGGCCGCCGCCACGGGCCCGAGTCCGCGCCGGTCCTCGATGTTGCCGGACTGCCGGCCGCCTTCCCATTCCATGCGCGCAAGACCCTCTAGCGATCCGAAGCGGGCTTGATGGCCCGCAGCACCTCATTGCTCCGCGCCAGCCGCGCGTCGGTCAAGCGGTCCAGTTCATCCAGCCGCAGCGACAGCCCCGCTGACGGATCGCCCCGCTCGGGCAGGACCTCGGCCGGCGGCGGACGATAGGGCTGGCCGGGCGCGCTTGCCTGCGCCTGCAACGAGCGCAGGGTCTGGGCCGCCGCCGCGCGATCGCGGGCGGCCTGGGCCTGCCGGGCCTGCTCCATCTGCTGCTGGCGCAGGGCCTCGATCTCCATACGAGCGGCCGCGCGCTCCTGGGCCAGGCCTGCATCGGCCAGGCCCGCGTCAGTCTGGGCGCTCGCCGCGCTCGCCGCCAGCGCCAGACCCGCCGCGACCGTTCCCGCCAGCAACCGCTTCATGCCACGCCTCCGTCGCCGCCCCGCGCGCCGGAAAAGCGCGGCCTCAGCGGCTCTTGAACGAGAAACGCGCCAGCTCCTCCTTCGGCGCCGCCCATTTCGGATCGAGCTCGGCCGCGCGCTGGAAGTCGTAATAGGCCGCCTTGACGTCGCCGAGGTTCTCGTGGGCCAGGGCGCGGTTGTAGTAGGCGCGCTCGGGCTTCTCGACGCCCAGGGCCAGGCCCCGGTCGATCTCGCTCAGCCCCTCGGCGAAACGATCCTCGGCCACCAGGGCCGCGCCCCGGTTGACATAGACCTCGCCCAGCTTCGGCTCGATACGGCCGGCCGCGTCAAAATCGGCGCGCGCCTCGACATAGGCCTGGCGGCGCAGCTGGATCACGCCGCGATTGACCAGGGTGCGGGCCCGGTCGCCCAGCGACAGGGTCTCGATCTCCAGCGCCGTGGTGCACAGCCGCATGGTGTCGTTGTCGTAGCGCCCGCGGATCACCGCCTCGGAACAGTCCTTGGCGATGCCGCCGCCGATGATCAGCACGGAACCAGCCGCGTTTGCGGCTGGCGGCAGCATCGCCAACACGGCGACGCCGAGGATCCAGCCGCGCAAGGTGCGCGCGCCGGTGCGGCCGATGCGAAGCGGTGGCCGAGACTTGAGGATCTTGGCTTTCATGCGTTTTCTCCCAACGTCCGCCCGGCCTTCCGACGGGCCCGCGGGGATGGAGAAAACCAAGCCGCGGGTACGCGGGGACAGGCTTTTTGCGCCCGCCGACGTCGAGGCCGCCGGGCGAGCGCCAGCATAGCACCGTTTGGGCCCGCCGCCTCGCCGAAACGCTTTGCCAGCCGCTCTCGCGCGGCCTATCTCCAGGCGTCCGGATCGGAGTTCCCGCATGCACCTGGCCCGCTTTCCCCGCGCCCGCTTCGCCCACCTGCCGACGCCGCTTGAGCCCCTGCCCCGCCTGGGCGCGGAACTCGGGATCGACCTGTGGGTCAAGCGCGACGACTGCACGGGCCTGGCCGGCGGCGGCAACAAGACCCGCAAGCTGGAATTCCTGCTCGGCGAGGCCCTGGCCCTGGGCGCCGACACCCTGGTGACGCAAGGGGCCGTGCAGTCCAACCACGTGCGCCAGACCATCGCGGCGGGAGCTCGCTACGGCCTCTCGACCGAAGTCATTCTCGAGGAGCGCACCGGCTCGAAGGCCAGCGACTATGTCTGCAACGGCAACGTGCTGCTCGACCGGCTGATGGGCGCGGCGATCCGCTTCGTGCCGGGCGGGACCGACATGAACGAGGAACTGGAAGCGACCGCCGAGATCGTCCGCCGGCGCGGCGGCAAGCCCTATGTGATCCCCGGCGGCGGCTCCAACACGGTGGGCGCGCTCGGCTATGTCGACTGCGCCCGTGAGCTGGTCGTGCAGGCCGACGCGCAGAACCTTAAGATCGACCGCCTGGTCACGGCCACCGGCAGCGCCGGCACCCATGCGGGCCTGGTGGCCGGCTTTTCGGCGCTGTCGGTCGACGTGCCCATCCTCGGCTTCGGCGTGCGCGCGCCCAAGGCCAAGCAGGAAGAGAACGTCTTCAACCTGGCGGTCGCCACCGCAGAGACGATCGGCGCGGCCGGCCGTGTGCGGCGCGAGGCCATCGTGGCCGACTGCGACTATGTCGGCGAAGGCTATGGCCTGGTCGACCAGGGCGTGATCGACGCCCTGGCGCTGGCGGCGCGCACCGAGGGCCTGCTGCTGGATCCGGTCTATTCGGGCAAGGCGATGAAGGGCCTGATCGACCAGGCCCGCAAGGGCGCGTTCAAGGGCGAGCGGGTGGTGTTCCTGCACACTGGCGGCGCCCAGGGGCTGTTCGGCTACCAGTCGGTGCTGGAGCGGGCGCTGGGCTGAGGAGCCGAAAACCTTGTCCTTCGACAAGCTCAGGATGAGGTTTTCTACTGATCATGGCGTTGGATCTGGTCCTCATCCTGAGCCTGTCGAAGGACGAGGACCACGCAAGGTGTTGGCAAAGGAAACCCGATGAGCAAGGTCCTCGGCGTGCTGGGCGGCATGGGTCCGGCCGCCACCCTCGACTTCCTGGCCAAGCTGCAGGCCGCCACGCCCGTGGTCCGCGAGCAGGACCACATCCGGGTGCTGGTCGACATCAATCCGAAGATCCCCGACCGCAATACCGAAGGCGACGCGGCCGGCCCCGTGCTGGCGGCCATGGCCGCGGGGCTGCGCAATGCGGGCGCGCAGGTTCTGGCCATCGCCTGCAACACCGCCCACGCCTTCGCCGAGCAGGTGAAGTCCAGCGGTCTGCCGCTGATCGACCTGCCGGAGACGGCGGTGGAGGCCGCCCGCGCCGGCGGCGCGACCCGCATCGGCGTGCTGGGCACGGCCGGCGGCCTTTCGATCTATCGCGACCGGCTCGCGCACCTGGGGCTGGAGGCCGTCACGCTGGGCGACCACGAGCAGGTCGAGTTCATGGCCCTGCTCTACCGCATCAAGCGCGGCGACCTGTCGGACGCCTCGCGCCAGACCATGGCGGCGCTGGCGCACCGGCTGGTGGGACTGGGGGCGCAGGCCGTGGTGGCCGGCTGCACCGAAGTGCCGCTGGTCCTGGGCCAGGACGACCTGACCGTGCCGTTCGTCGACGCGACGCAGGCGCTGGCCAAGCGGTGCGTGGAGGTTTGCCGGTAAACCTCCCTTCTTCCTGAAGGGAGAAGGTGGCGCGAAGCGCCGGATGAGGGGTCAGGGACAGTCGCCGGCGTGCCGGCACGACGTCAGACGTTGTCACCCCTCACCCTCCCAGGCTTCGCCTGGGCCCCTCCCTCTCCCCTCCGGGAGAGGGCGATCAACTCACCCCCCAAAGATCCGCCGCAGCCAGCGCGGGATGCCGCCGAGGTCCTGTTCCAACTCACGCTCCAGCCCCTCCTCCTCGGACGGCGGCTGCACGCGCGGGATCGGGGCGCGGTCGCGGGCGATCAGGCCGGCCTTCAGGCCCTGGCCAACGAAGTCGCGCCAGATCTGGGCCGGCAGGCCGCCGCCGGTGACGCCGTTCATCGGCGAGTGGTCGTCGTTGCCGACCCACACCCCGACCACCAGGTCGCCGGTGAAACCGACGAAGACGGCGTCGCGGTGCTCCTGGGTGGTGCCGGTCTTGCCGTAGGTCAGCTGGCCGGTGCGGGCCGCGCGGCCCGTGCCTTCCTCGACCACCGCGCCGAGCAGCTCGTAGAGCGCCGCGCGCTGGGCGGTGTCGAGCTGGCGGCTGGGCGGGGGCGCCTCGCCCTCCTTGCGCGGCCGGCCGTAGGGCGCGACCGGCATGTGGCCCGAGGCCACGGCGGCGTAGGCGGAGGTCAGCTCCAGCAGCGTGGTCTCGGCCGCCCCCAGCGACAGGCTGGCGTCCGTGGCCTTCAGCGGCGAAGTGACGCCTAAGTCGCGGGCGGCCTGGACCACCGCCTCGCCGCCGGCCGTCTGCCAGATGCGGGCGGCGATGATGTTGTTGGACTGGGCGAAGGCGTCGCGCAGGGTCAGGTCCTGGCCAGAACCGCCCTCGTAGTTGCGCGGCGTCCAGCCGTCGATGGTGACCGGATCGCCGACCACCCGCATGTCGGGCCGGGCCCCGTCGCGCAGGCCGGCCAGGTAGACGAACAGCTTGAAGGCGCTGCCCGGCTGGCGCTTGGCCTGGACGGCGCGGTTGAACTGGCTCTTGGCGTAGGAACGGCCGCCGACCATGGCCACCACCTTGCCGTCGGGGCGCATGGCGACCAGCGCCGCCTGCCCCGCCTTCAGCCGGGTTCCGGAGCGGGCCAGGGCGTTGTTGACCGCCTGCTCGGCGCGGCGCTGTAGGCGGCCGTCGAGCGTGGTCGGCACGCGTACCTCGCCGTAGCGGGCTGTCTCGAAGGCGTCGGCGATCTGCGGCGAGACCCAGTCGGCGAAATAGCCGCCGACCGGCAGGCTGGCGCGTGTGGCCCGGGCGCGGGCGCCCCGTGCATTGGCGGCCTGCTCGGGGGTGATGAACTTGACCTCGACCATGTCGGCCAGCACCCGGTCGGCGCGGGCCGCGGCGGCCTTGGGGTTGTCGACGGGATCCAGGCGGCTGGGCGCATTGACCATGCCGGCCAGGATCGCGGCCTGGCCCAGGGTCAGCTTCTCGGGCGGACGGCCGAAATAGTGCCGCGAGGCCGCGCCCAGGCCATAGACCCCGTCGCCGAAATAGATGCTCGACAGATAGCGGGCGAGGATCTCGTCCTTCGACAGGCGCAGTTCCAGCCACACGGCGATAACCGCCTCCTGCGCCTTGCGGCGAAGCGTGCGCTCGTTGCTGAGGAAGGCGTTCTTGGCCAGCTGCTGGGTGATGGTGCTGGCGCCCTCGCGGGCCTTGCCGGCCTTGATATTGACCGCCGCCGCCCGGCCCATGCCCCACACATCCAGGCCGAAGTGGCGGCGGAAACGCCGGTCCTCGATGGCGATGAAGGCGTCGGGCACGTACTTGGGCAGGTCGGCGACGACGACGGGCGCCTCCTTGTAGGCCCCGCGCCGGGCGAAGGGCTTGCCCTGAGCGTCCAGCAACACGACGGCCGGACTGTCCAGCGGCTCCAGCGAGCGCGACAGCGGCAGGCTGACGCCGATCCAGACGAAGGCGGCCAGCAGGGCGGCGAAGACCAGGCCGAAGAAGCCCATCCAGCGCGGATGGCGACGGAGGAAGGCGACGAGGCCGCGCGCCCTGGCGGCGACGAAGGCGGTCACGGTCAAGACGACATGCCGCGCCTTCACCGTCCAGGATCGCCAGTCGAAATCGGCCACTCGGCCCCCGTTTCCTGTTTCAGCCCTCGCCTGAATGGCAAGAACTTGCGGCAGGAAAGCGTCACAGCAGGCCGGAGGTTTCCGGCTCGGTGCGTGGCCCTCGTCCTTCGACAAGCTCAGGATGAGGACCACTCATCGGCTTGGGGCGGTCGAAAAACCTCATCCTGAGCCTGTCGAAGGACGAGGTTTTCGTCTCCGGCGCGGGCAGGCGATTCCCCCTCAGGCGTGCAGCGCCATGAAGGCGTCCACCCGGTCGAGCGCCCCGAGCGGCGCGCGGAGGGTGCAGACCAGCCCTTCGGGCCGGTAGTCGAGCTCGACCTCGCCGTCCAGTTCGCTGGCCAGGGCCAGCTCGATGATCCGCGAGCCGAAGCCGCGCCGTGAAGGCCGCGCCACCGGCGGGCCGCCGCGCTCGGTCCAGGTGACCAGGAGGCGCGCGCAGGGCTGCGAGGTCCAGCGCACCTCGACCTCGCCGCCGGGAACCGACAGGGCGCCGTACTTCAGGGCGTTGATCGCCAGTTCGTGGAAGGCCAGCGCCATGACCACCGCCGGCTTGGGCGAGACCATCAGGTCGGGTCCGTCGACCGCCACCTCGTGGTCGGCGTTGCGATAGGGACGCACCGAGCCCTCGACGATCTGGCGCAGGCTGGCGGCGGCCCAGTTCTCGTCGGTCAGCACGTTGTGGGTGGCGGCGATGGCCATCAGCCGGCCCTCGAAGGCCCGCCGCACGGCCGGATCGACGCCGGCGTTGCGCAGCGACTGGGCGGCGATCGACTGGACGATGGCCAGGGTGTTCTTGACCCGGTGATTGAGCTCGTTGACCAGCAGCTGGCGGTGGCGCTCGGCCAGCATGGCGGCGGTGACGTCGCGCGAGGCGGCCAGCACCCGCACCACCCTGCCCGCCTCGTCCAGCACCGGGGAAACCGTGGTGTCCCACCAGCGGACATTGCCCCTGGCGGTGGGGCACAGGGCGCGAAACGACGAAGAGCCGCCGGCCAGGGCCTTGCTCAGGGCGTCCTCGACGGCGGGACGGCTTTCGGGCGGCCACATGTCGGGCCAGTAGCGATGGCGGTTTCGGCCCTCGAAATCGTCGATCTCGAACAGCTCGCGGCCGCGCAGGTTCATGTATTCGATCAGGCCGGCGCGACTGAGCACGCGGATGCAGTCCTGGCTGGCTTCCAGCACGCTGTGGAAATAGGCGCCGGCGCTGGCCAGCACGCCATCGTCCGTACGGTCCTGCCCCATGCCCCCTCCGTCGCCCGGCCCCTTGCGGAGCCCGAGTTGCGCGAGGCCGCTACGATCGTCAGGGCGTCCTCGAAGGATCGGCCTCAGCAGGCGGCCGCGGGGGCGTCCTCGGCGCAGGCTTCCATCAGTCCGACCATCGCGGCGGTGATGCGCGAGGTCTGGGCCATGCGGCGAAGGGCGTCGCGGGCGTGGGCGCTGTCGGCGATCTCGGCCTGACGCTCCAGCCGTTCGGCTTCCCTGAGATGATCGTTTTGGCTCGGCATGGTTTGATTCTTTACTGCGAATGAACGTCGTTCTCCATGCGACCGCGCGACGCAGGCCGAAGGGTTTTGTTAACGCTCTCAGCTGGTTAAGTGCGAAAGCACATATGAAAACACCCCCGGGCCATAGGACCCGGGGGTGTCGTCCTGTTCCCCAACAGGACGGCGTCGCCCGCTGCCTTTCCGGCGCGGCGGCGTCGCCTCATGAACCGATGGGGGTCATTTGTTGGATATCGCCTCCTGAGACAACGCGGCGGCCTGTCGCACACGTCTCAGGGGAAATTCGGCGCCGCCTCGCCAACAGGGCGCTTGCCAAGCATGACACCGGTGGACATTGTGCTCTTCAGATACGCGCCGGGCCAACGGCGGCAAGGATTCGAGGCCTTCGCCTCGACGGGGAAGGAAACCAAGGCGCAGCTTGGAAACGAGCGTCGCGACCAGCCTCCGGACCCAGCCGCCTGCGTCTCCGCGTCGCGCCCGCCCGCTCTGGAGTTATCGCGTCGATGCCGCTCAGCCCCCTTTCCCGCCGCCGCCTGCTGGCGACCACCGCGGCCGCCTTCGCCGCCTCGGCGGGTCTCGCGCCCTTCAAGGCCCTGGCGGCCGAGGCGCCGACCAGGCAAGCGGCGCTGGCGACGATGAAGCGGGCGACCACCTTCATGGTCGAGAAGGTCGCCTACCAGGGCGGCTACGTCTGGAGCTACCTGCCCGACTTCTCGCGCCGCTGGGGCGAGATGGAGGCCTATCCGACGATGATCTGGGTGCAGCCGCCCGGCACGGCGACCATGGGCCACCTGTTCCTCGACGCCTATCACGCCACCGGCGACGAGTATTACTACGAGGCCGCCAAGCAGGTGGCGAGCGCCCTGATCAAGATCCAGCATCCTGCCGGCGGCTGGAACTATCTGGGCGACCTGGCCGGCGAGCCGTCGATCAGGAAGTGGTACGACACCATCGGCAAGAACGGCTGGCGGCTCGAGGAATTCCAGCATTACTACGGCAACGCCACCTTCGACGACGCCGGCACGGCCGAAAGCTCGCAGTTCCTGCTGCGGCTCTATGTCGAGAAGAAGGATCCGGCCTTCAAGCCGGCGCTGGACAAGGCCATCCAGTTCGTCCTCGACAGCCAGTACCCGGTCGGCGGCTGGCCCCAGCGCTTCCCGCTGAAGGACGAGTTCCACCACCACGGCCGGCCTGACTACACCGGTTACATCACCTTCAACGACGACGTGGCCGGCGAGAACATCGAGTTCCTGCTGATGGTCTGGCAGGCGCTGGGCGATCCGCGCGTGCTGCCGGCCGTGAAGAAGGCCATGGATTGCTTCGTCGCCTGCCAGCAGCCCCTGCCCCAGGCCGGCTGGGGCCTGCAGCACAAGGTTTCCGACCTCAAGCCGTCAGGCGCGCGCACCTACGAGCCCGAGGCCTTCGCCACCCATACCACCGCGGCCAACATCACCGCCTGCATGGGCTTCTACGAACTGACGGGCGATCCGAAGTACCTGGCGCGCCTGGGCGAGGCCCTCGACTGGCTGGAGACCACCAGGCTGCCCGTCGAACACCAGAAGGGCCGCCAGTTCCCGACCTTCGTCGAGATCGGCACGAACAAGCCCTTGTTCGTGCACCGCACCGGCAGCAACGTCGTCAACGGCCGCTACTATGTCGATGGAAATCCCGAGAACACGGTGGCGCACTACTCGTCGTTCCGGGGCGTCAACATTCCAGCCCTGCGCAAGCGGTTGGAGACCCTGAAGGCCACCCCGCCGGACGTCGCCAGCAAGGCCTCGCCGCTGAAGGGCGGCCGCCAGGCGCTGCCGAAATACTACACCCTCAAGGACGTCTCGGTTTCGGACCTGAACGTCGGCGCCGTGAAGGGCGACGCGACCGCCGGCGCGCCGGACAAGGCCGCGGGCCTGATCGCCGCCCTCAACGAGGCCGGCTGGTGGCCGACCGAGCTGAAGGCGACCAGCAATCCCTATATCGGCGACGGCTCGCCCACCCCGACCCCGGGCGACTTCAGCCGCACCCACGTCGGCGACGCCTCCGACACCTCGCCCTACGTGACCGACAAGCCGAAGATCGGGATCTCCACGGGCAGCTACATCGAGAACATGGTCACGCTGCTGAAGTACGTCGGAGCGGCGTAACGATCCTCCCCCTTCGGGGGGAGGATTTAGAGCATCGCCAGCGGCAGCGTCCCGCGATCCAGCACCCGGGCGTGGAACTCGCGCAGCGTGCCGCCCCAGGCGCGACGCATACGGGAGAGTTCCAGCCAGTACATCCCCTGCCCAGCCGCCGCGCCCGGGGCGATGGCGGCGCGCTCGACCTCCTGGGCGAAGGGCGCGAAGATCACCGGCGATCCCTGGACGTCCGCCAGGAAGGCCATGGCCTTTTCAGGCGTCCACCCCTCCAGGTGGACGCCCAGATCCATGCGGGCGCGGGCGGCGCGGAACAGGATCCAGTAGAGGCCGCCGATCTCGGCCAGCGGCTCGCCGTCGAAGGCGCCCGTTTCCCAGGCCAGGTGCTCGGCATAGACGGCCCAGCCCTCCATCGCCGCCGGACAGGCCACGCGCGAACGATAGGGATGCGCGCCCGACAGCGCCTCCTTGGGGATCTGCAACATGTGGCCGGGCAGCACCTCGTGATGCAC
The DNA here is from genome assembly GCF_036889365.1 of Caulobacter sp. CCNWLW153. Classification (NCBI taxonomy): domain Bacteria; kingdom Pseudomonadati; phylum Pseudomonadota; class Alphaproteobacteria; order Caulobacterales; family Caulobacteraceae; genus Caulobacter; species Caulobacter sp. CCNWLW153. The sequence goes on along the minus strand of NZ_JBAKFV010000025.1, from coordinate 27,460 downwards.
CACGGCCGGCAGGCTCCAGCTGGGCCGGTCGCGGATCCGCTTGAGGTCGACATAGTAGGCGCCGGGCTTTGCCCCGTCGGCCGACGGCAGGTCGCGATAGCCCTGTCGGCCGGCCGCCTCGTCGGCGGGCGACATCCGCCGCACCGAGACGGCGTCGACCGCGCCAGGCAGGTTTCCGAAGGCCTGGGGCAGGCGCGCGCGGGCCTTGGCCAGCCACGGGGCCATGTCGGCGATGGCGCGATCGCGGCCGGCGTCGTCGTCCGTGTAGAGGAAGCGCTCGTCGGCCATCAGCGCCCGCAGGCGCTCGCCTACCCCGCCCTGGGTCAGGCCCTGCGCCTTCAGAAGGACGTCGGCGCGGGCGTGCAAGGCGCGGATGGCCTCGTCCAGCCGGCGGCGAGCCTCGGCAGGAGGCATGGGCGCGCCGAGCTGGGTTTTCAGCATCGCCGCGTAATAGGCCTCGCGGTCCTTGAAGCGGACGCCGGCGGCCGTTCCCGCGCGGGACTTCAGGGCGGCCAGGACCTCGCTCTGGCGGGCGAGCGCGGCGGCGATCTCGGTCGCGGCCTTGCCGGCGACCTCGGCGAGGCCGGTTTCAAGCCGGGCGATCAGGAAAGCCGGCGGGATCACGCCCCGGCCGGCGTCGGCGCGGATCTGGGCGGTCTCGGTTTCGAGGCGCTTGGCCGTGGCCGCCACGGCCTCGGGCTTGGCGTCCGCGGCCTTCTGCCAGGCGCCCGAGCGCGTGGTGACGACATAGGGCCCCGCGACGCCCGCCCCGAACCGAAAGCGGCGCACCAGTTCGGCCTCTGCCTGCGTGGCGAGGCGCACGGCGTCGTAGTCAAGGCGAGCCTTGGGCGACAGGGCCTGGGGATCGAGGGCGGCCAGGGCCTTCAGCCTATCGGCGGCGGTCCCGCCACCGGCGAAGCCGTTCAGGAGGCTCTTCAGCGCCGCGTCGCCGTCCTCTCTCCCAGATTGGGCCAAGGCCGGACCGGCGGCCAGGCTCGCGCCGGCCAGCAGCATCATCGCGCGACGATCGATCATCCGGCCGCCTCCCTCTTGTCTCGTTACCCCCTGTCGTAGCGGGAAAGACACCGGTGTCTAGAGGGGCTGGTCCTCGGCCGCGACCAGGGCCAGCAGGCCGGGGAAGCGGGCCTCGATCTCGTCGCGGCGCAGCTGGGCGGCGCGGCTGTTGCCGCGGTCGACCTGGCGGATCAGGCCCGCCTCGCGCAGCACCCGGAAGTGGTGGGTCAGCGAGGCCTTGCTGACCGGCAGGCCGAAGGAGACGCAGGTGCGCTCGGTCGACGGCTCGGCGCGGACCAGCTCGGCGACGACGCGGCGACGCTGCGGATCGGCCAGGGCGGCCAGCAGGGCGCCCAGCTGCATTTCCTCGGGTTCGGGGTGGCCGTCGGCGTCGGGCATCGGGTCTCCATCACAAAGGTAAGAATTGAACCTTACCTCCAAAGCGCTTTAGGTAAGCACCTATCCTTACCTACGAGGCCCAGCATGTCCAACACCCCCTTCGGCCCGCCCCTGCCCGACGCCGGCGAGACCGGCCCCTACGCCCTGGTCGGCACGGCCCGCGCCCGCCCCGGCATGGCCGACGCCCTGGAGGCGCGGCTGGTGTCGCTGGTGGAGCCGACGCGGCGCGAGACCGGCTGCGTGGCCTATCACGTGCATCGTGACCGGGCCGACCGCGCGCTCTTCGTGTTCTACGAGGCCTGGAGCGACCGCGCCGCCCTGCTGAAGCACTTCGAAGAGCCCTGCATCCTCGGCTTCCTGGCCGACCGCGCCGACTATCTGGACGGTGAGCTCGAGGTCCGCTGGCTGCGGATGAGCAGCCCGGCCGCCTAGCGACGCACGGCTGGGTGCAGTCGCGCGCAATACATTCACAGATTGCAAAATCGATGAATTCTCCCGAAGGTGCCGACGGAGCCTTCGGGGGGCGACCATCCAGTCATGCCGGCGACAGCGCGCCCGTCCCCGGGCGGGCGGCGCGGCCGCCCCCCATCGCGCCAGCCGTCTTCGAGGACGCCCTTCGCGCCCGGAGGACCCAGTAAGCAGTCAGCGTCCGCGTCCAGCCAACCGCGCGCGGTCGATGTCGGCCGCCGTTCTCCAATGGAGGTACGACCCGATGACTTCGACCACTCGCCGCTCCCTGATCGCCTCGGCCGTCGCCCTGGCCGCCATCGCGGGCGCGTCGGCGCCGGCCGCCGCGCAACAGGTTCTTCCACGGATCTCCGAAGCGGAGGTCCGCGCCGCCGCCGAGGCTTGGGGCAAGGGCCTGGTGTCCATCTCGGTCGCCTATTACGAGAACGAGAACAACTTCGAGAAGGCCAAGGTCGTCGCCAGCGACTTCATCGACAAGGCCTACGGCTATCAACTCGGTCCGGTGCTGTTCAAGCCGACCCTGACACGCGAGCCGCAGACCTTCCGCACGACCAAGGTCGGCGCCCTGGCCTACTTCGTCGGTCACGACAAAGCCTATCCCTATGACGACGGGTTCGCCCTGCTGCCGTGGCGCAGCGTGGCCTACAAGCCGGTCGGCATCCAGATCAACGGCTCGGTGGCCAGCACGATGGGCAAGCTGGAACTGCGCGACAAGAACGACACCCTGACCGTGGTCGACAAGACCTGGGTGTTCAAGAAGGACGACCGCGGCGTGGTGCGGATCATCGTGCACCACTCCTCGCTGCCGTTCGTGGGCTACTAGGGTCGACGGCGGGCTCGGCGCGCCAGCACGTGACAACGCTGTCAGATATCGCCTAGGGTCTCGCCGGGGCGCGAAAAGACGCCCATCTGTTTCGCGTCCCGGAGGAAACCCTTGCCGCACCGTTCGATGCCCGCCCTGCTGGCGGCGACCGCGCTGACCACCTTGGCCGCCTTCGCCTCGCCCGGCCTCGCGGCCGAACCGATCGCGCCGATCCGCCTGAACCAGGTCGGCGTGCTGGAAAGCGCGGGCAAGCTGGCGGTGCTGCCGGAGACCTCGACGACGCCCCTGGCCTGGACGCTGGAGGACAAGGACGGCCACGTGGTCGCCAAGGGCCAGACCCAGGTGGTCGGTCCCGACGCCGCCTCGGGCGAAAGCCTGCACCAGATCGATTTCTCGGCTGCGCCGGCCGGCTACGGCTACCGCCTGAAGGTCGGCCAGCGGGCCAGCCGACCGTTCGCGATCGACGCCCATCCCTATGCGCGGCTCAAGCGCGACGCCCTGGCCTTCTTCTACCAGAACCGCAGCGGCGTCGCGGTCGAGGCGCGGTTCGGCGACGATCCCAAGCTGGCGCGCCCAGCCGCCCACGCCCCCGACCGCGCCACCTGCTTCAACGGCCAGGACCAGCGCGGCCAGGTCTGGGCCGGCTGCGGCTATGAGCTGAACGCCAGCAAGGGCTGGTACGACGCCGGCGACCACGGCAAGTACGTGGTCAACGGCGGCATCGCCGTCTGGACGCTGGTCAACTATCACGAGCGGCTGACGGCCCGCGGCAAGACGCCCGACTTCGCCGACGGCGCCCAGCGCATCCCCGAGGCCGGCAACGGCGTCTCCGACCTGCTGGACGAGGCCCGCTGGGAGCTGGAGTTCCTGCTGCGCATGCAGGTTCCGCCCGGAACGACCATGGCCCTGCCGATCGGCAAGCAGGGCCAGGGGCAGCTGGCGCTGACCGATGTCGACGCCTCGGGCATGGCCCACCAGAAGCTGACCGACGCCTACTGGACCGGCGTGCCCACCGCCCCGCATGAAGATCCGGCCCCGCGCTATCTCTACCACCCGACCACCGGCGCGACGCTGAACCTTGCCGCCGTCGCCGCCCAGTGCGCGCGGGTGTGGAAGGACGTCGACCCCGCCTTCTCGGCCCGCTGCCTGAAGGTCGCCCGATCCGCCTTCGACGCCGCGCGGCGCAATCCCGAGGTCTACGCCCACAGCCAGTTCAATGGCGGGGGCGGCTATGGCGACGGCGAGCTGTCGGACGAGCTGTTCTGGGCCGCCGCCGAGCTGTGGGCGACCACCGGCGAGGGATCTTACGGCGAGGTCGTCACCGCCTCGCCCTACATGCCGGCCGCCGGCAAGCCGGCCGAGGCGCCGGGCTGGGGCTCGACCTCGACCCTGGGGGTGATCTCGCTGGCCCTGTCGGACAAGGTCCCGGCCCAGGCGCGCGAGGCCGCCCGCGCCGGCCTGGTCGCCGCCGCCGACCGCTACGCCGCCGAGGACCTGCAGGCCGGCTATCGCCTGCCGGACGCGGGCACGCGCTATGTCTGGGGCTCGAACGGCGTGGTCATGAACCGCGCCATGGTGCTGGGCCTGGCCTTCGACTTCACCGGCAAGGCCGCCTATCGCCAGGCCGCGGCCGACGCCATGGACTACGTGCTGGGCCGCAACCCGCTGGACCAATCCTACGTCACCGGCTGGGGCGCGCGGCCGATGAAGCATCCGCACCACCGCTTCTGGGTCGGCAAGGGCAAGTACCCCGCCCCGCCGCCCGGCGTGATCTCGGGCGGGCCCAACAACACCGCCTTCAGCGACGAGATCGCCAAGAAGATGGAAGGCAAGTGCGCCGCCCAGACCTGCTGGACCGACAGCATCGACGCCTTCACCCAGAACGAGGTCGCCGTGAACTGGAACGCACCGTTCTTCTGGGTGGCGGCGTTCCTGGACGAGGGGACGTAGGCGCGGCGTCTAGGCCGCCGGCTCGAGCTTGGCGCACTCGGCCTGCTCGGCGCACGAACAGATCCGCGCGTTGAGCAGGTGGACGCCGGCCAGGGCCAGGCCGCCCAGGCTGGTCAGGGCCGCCTCGGCCCAATCGGCCATATGGACGAAAGCCCCCACGGCCATCAACGACAGGCCGGCGACCGCCAGGGCCACCATGCCCGGACGCCGCCAGTTGCCCGAGCGGGCCAGGGCGAAGACCGAGACCGGCGCGGCCATGGCCAGGAACAGCGGGTGCAGCCACTCGGCGTGCGACAGGTTCGCGGCCAGCGGCAACAGGGCGGCCATGGCCGGCAGCGCCAGGCAGTGCACCAGGCACAGGCCCGAAAGGCCGATCGCAGCGCCGTCGAGACCCCGTTGCAGGTGGTTGTGGCGAGCCATGGGGTACTCCGGTAGCGAACGGTCGAGGCGACTTAGATGTTATTACATAACACCAGGTCAAGGGCGGGGCGGCGAATTTTGTCCATAGCGACGTTACGCCTCGCCCCGACTTGCACCTTCTGAACGACGCGATCGTTCAAGCCCGCGACCGGCGCCATCGGCGAGTCTCGCCGCCACGCAACACCGCCGGAGACCGCCATGTCGGACGCCCGTTTTTCCCGCGCCAACGGCGCGCCCGTCCATGACAACGTCAATATCGAGACCGCCGGCCCGCGCGGTCCGGCCCTGCTGCAGGACATCTGGCTGCTGGAGAAGCTGGCCCATTTCGACCGCGAGGTGATCCCCGAGCGGCGCATGCACGCCAAGGGCTCGGGCGCCTACGGGACCTTCACGGTCACCGGCGACATCAGCCGCTTCACCAAGGCCAGGCTGTTTTCGGAAGTGGGCAAGGAGACGCCGGTGTTCCTGCGGTTCTCGACCGTGGCCGGCGAGCGCGGGGCGGCCGACGCCGAGCGCGACATCCGCGGCTTCGCCGTGAAGTTCTACACCGAGGACGGCAACTGGGATCTCGTGGGCAACAACACCCCGGTGTTCTTCTTCCGCGATCCGCTGCGCTTCCCTGACCTCAACCACGCGGTCAAGCGCGACCCGCGCACGGGCATGCGCAGCGCCCAGAACAACTGGGACTTCTGGACCCTGCTGCCCGAGGCCCTGCACCAGGTGACGATCGTGATGAGCGACCGGGGCCTGCCGCGCGACTATCGCCACATGCACGGCTTTGGCAGCCACACCTTCAGCTTCATCGACGCGGCCAACGAGCGGGTGTGGGTGAAATTCCACTTCCGCAGCCAGCAGCCGATCGAGAACCTGACCGACGGCGAGGCCGAGGTCCTGGTCGGCAAGGACCGCGAGAGCAGCCAGCGCGACCTGTTCGAGGCCATCGAGCGCGGCGAGTTCCCGCGCTGGACCCTCTACGTCCAGATCATGACCGACGCCCAGGCCAAGACCTTCCGCTTCAACCCGTTCGACCTGACCAAGGTCTGGCCCAAGGGCGAGTTCCCGCTGATCGAGGCCGGGGTGCTGGAGCTGAACCGCAACCCGCAGAACGTCTTCGCAGAGGTCGAGCAGGCCGCCTTCACGCCGGCCAACATCGTGCCCGGCATCGGCTTCTCGCCCGACAAGATGCTGCAGGCGCGCCTGTTCTCGTACGGCGACGCCCAGCGCTATCGCCTGGGCGTGAACCACGTCCACATCCCGGTGAACGCGCCGAAATGCCCCTATCACAGCTATCACCGCGACGGGGCGATGCGGGTCGACGGCAATCTCGGCGCCACCCCGACCTACTGGCCCAACAGCCGGGGCGAATGGATCGACCATCCGCACATGGCCGAACCGCCGCTGGCCATCGAGGGCGCGGCCGCCCACTGGGACCACCGCGTCGACGACGACCACTACCAGCAGCCGGGCGACCTGTTCCGGCTGATGGACGCCGGGCAGAAGCAGGCCCTGTTCGACAACACCGCCCGCTCGCTGGGCGGCGCCAGCGCCGACATCCAGCAGCGGCACATCGCCAACTGCACGAAGGCCGACCCGGCCTATGGCGCGGGCGTGGCCGAGGCCCTCTCGCGCCTGGCCCCGCCCCAGGTCGCGGCGGCCGAGTAGCTGGGCGAGCGAAACGCGGCATCCAACAAATCCGCTCAGTCCCGCGAAGGCGGGGATCCAAGCGGCCTTTGCAGACGCGCACGCCCGCGCCCTTCCTCGCTGGCTCAGCTTGGGCCCCCGCCTTCGCGGGGATGCTCGCAGAGGGGGGAGGTCCAAAAGAAAAACCCCGGCGGCCTTTCGGTCGCCGGGGTTTTCAATTCCAGGCCGCGAAGGACGATCAGTCCTTGGCGCGTTCCTGATAGCTGTTGTCTTCGGTCAGGATGATCACGCGGGTGCCCACGGTGATGTAGGGCGGCACGGTCGTCTTGACGCCGTTGCTGAGCACGGCCGGCTTGTACGACGACGAAGCGGTCTGGCCCTTCACCGATGGTTCGGTCTCGACGATCTCGAGGACCACGGTGCGCGGCAGTTCGATGGCGATCGGCACGTCGTTGTGGGTCGACAGCTGGACCGTCATGTTCTCCTGCAGGTAGGGCGCGGCGTCGCCGATCACGTCCTCAGTGGCCACGAGCTGGTCGTAGCTTTCCGGGTTCATGAAGTGGAAGCCTTCGCCGTCCTGGTACAGGAAGGTGTGGTTGCGCTGGTCGACGAAGGCGCGCTCGACCTGCTCGGTGGTGCGGTAGCGTTCCGACACCTTAACGCCGTCGCTAATGCGGCGCATGTTGAGCTGGGTCACCGGGGTGCCCTTGCCGGGGTGGATGTTGTCGACGGTCAGGACGACATAGAGCTTGCCTTCCATGTCGACGACGGCGCCCTTGCGGAGCGAGCTGGCGGCTACCTTCACGTGAGAGTCCTTGAAGATCGGGCGACGGCGCGTTGACCGCGCGCGCGTATATTGCAGATGAATCCGTGTGCCCCTCTATAGCGAACGGGGCTAGATCGCCAGCCCTTCCGTCGTTTCGAGCCGCCGAGAGCCAAAGTGTCAGCCCCCTCTCCTTCTCCCTGGTGGAGCCCCGGCAAGCACCAGGACCGCCGTCCGTTCCTGCTGGCCCGCAACCGGATCGCGGCGGCGGTGCGGGACTGGTTCGGCGGCCGCGACTTCCTGGAGATCGACGCGGCGGCCTTGCAGGTCTCGCCCGGCAACGAGGCGCACCTGCACGCCTTCTCTACGGAGGCCGTTTCGCTGTCGGGCCAGCGCGCGCCGCTGCACCTGCACACCTCGCCGGAATTCGCCTGCAAGAAGCTGCTGGCGGCGGGCGAGCAGCGGATCTTCAGCCTGGGCAAGGTGTGGCGCAACCGCGAGCGCGGGCCGCTGCACCATCCAGAGTTCACCATGCTGGAGTGGTACCGGGTCGGCGAGCCGTACGAGGCCCTGATGGACGACTGCGCGGTCCTGCTGGCCCTGGCGGCGCGGACGGCGGGCACGACGCTGTTCAGCTTCCGGGGCCTGGACTGCGATCCCTTCGCCGCGCCCGAGCGGCTGACGGTGGCCGACGCCTTCAGGCGTCACGCCGGCGTCGACCTGCTGGTCAGCCTGGGCGAAGGCGGCCAGACCGACCGCGACGCCCTGGCGGCCTCGGCGAGCTCGGCCGGGATCCGGGTCTCGGCCGACGACACCTGGGCCGACGTCTTCAGCCGGGTGATCGTCGAGAAGGTCGAGCCCAACCTCGGGATCGGCCGCCCCACGGTGCTGTGCGAGTACCCCACGGCCGAGGCGGCTCTGGCTCGCCCCAAGCCGGGCGATCCGCGCGTGGCCGAACGCTTCGAGCTCTATGCCTGCGGCGTGGAGCTGGCCAACGCCTTCGGCGAGCTGACCGACGCGGCCGAGCAGCGCCGCCGCTTCATCGCGGAGATGGACGAAAAGCAGCGCGTCTACGGCGAGCGCTATCCCATCGACGAGGACTTCCTGGCCGCGCTGGAACACATGCCGGCCTCGGCGGGCTCGGCGCTGGGCTTCGACCGCCTGGTGCTGCTGGCCACGGGCGCGCGGCGCATCGACGAGGTGCTGTGGGTTCCGGTGGCGGAGGTCTGAGCGCCCCTTCCCTCTCCCGTCATTCCCGCCCTTGTGGCGGGAACCCCTGGTTCCGCTTTCTAGGCAGATGCAAGCGGATCGCTGGCGATCCGCCCCCTCCGCACCTGCGGCTGACAGAGAGGTTCCCGCCACAAGGGCGGGAATGACGGGATAATAGGGGAGCGTGATCGACAGATCGTCGTTCTCCTGCGCTAGTTTCCCCAAAGGAAACATGTCCAGGGAGGACGCCATGAAGATCGTCACCAGCCTGAGCTTCCAGGGCGAGTGCCGCCAGGCCTTCGAGTTCTACGCCAAGGTTCTGGGCGGCAAGGTCACGGCCGCCTTTCCGTTCGGCGAGGGCCCCGCCGACATGCCGGTCGATGCGAAATACAAGGACTGGCTGATGCACGCCTGGCTCGACGTCGGCGACCAGTCGCTGATGGGGGCCGACATGCCGCCCGAGTTCGCGCCCAATATCGACAAGCCCAAGAACGGCTTCGACGTCACCTTCCACACCGAGGACGCGGTCGAGGCCAAGCGGGTGTTCGAGGCGCTGTCCGAAGGCGGCAAGGTCGGCATGCCCTTCGCCCCCACCTTCTGGTCGCCCGGCTACGGCAGCCTGAGCGACAAGTTCGGCATCCCGTGGATGGTCAACACCATCCCTGGCGCGGACTGGACGCCGGGCTAGCGCTCAGCACGCCTCCCGCCCCACCTCGGCCAGCAGCCAGTCGCGCACCTTGAGAATCCGCGCCAGCCGGGGCGCGTCGGCGCGCCAGACGACGTGGTGGCCGGTCTCGACCTCGACCTCGCCGGCGAAGGGCCGCACCAGCCGGCCGTCGCGCAGGTCGCGTTCGGAGAGGCCTTCGCGGGCCAGGGCGACGCCGATCCCCTGGGCGGCGGCGTCCAGCATCACCGAGGTGTCGTCGAAGGCGATGCCGGTGATCATCGCCGGCGGCTCCAGGCCCATGCCCCGGAACCAGACGGCCCAGTGCACGCCGGTATGACGCAGCAGCGGCACGGTCAGGAGGTCGGCCGGACCGCTCATCGGGTGTCGCTCCAGAAAGCCCGGCGAGCAGACCGGAAACAGCCGCTCGCCCAGCAGCGGGATCGACTCCAGCCCCTCCCAGGGCCCGCGCCCGAAGCGCAGGGCGATGTCGACGCCGTCGGTGCGCAGGTCGGCCTTGCGGTCCTCGATGCGCAGTTGCAGGTCGGCCTCGCCGGTGTCGGCGGCCAGGCGGGCCAGGCGCGTCACCAGCCAGCGGCTGGCGAAGGCCGAGGTGGCGCTGACCACCAGCGGCCCCGCCAGGGTCTGTCGCGCGGTCTGCACGCCGGCCCGCAGGATCGCCAGCGCCTCGGCCACATGCTCGGCCAGCCGCCGGGCGGTGGGCGTGGGGACCATGTCGTTGCCCTCGCGCCGAAACAGGACCGCGCCCAGCTCTTCCTCCAGCTTGCGGATCTGCTGGCTGACCGCGCCGTGGGTGACATGCAACTCGTCGGCCGCGCGGCTGTAGCCGCGATGACGATAGGCCGCCTCCAGGGCGACCAGGGAGCTGAAGGGCGGAAGCCGCACGCGTACCTCACCTGTTAGCCAGGCTCACAACTTGGCGCAGAAGGCATCGTTCGTAAAGCTGACCTGGATTTGGGATTGTCTCCCTGCGGCCGCCCTCCCCTTCGACCGCATCTAACAGGAATGAGACGATGAAACTGCTGCTCGCCGGCGGCGCCCTGGCGCTCGCCCTGATGGGCGCGCTCGACCGCGCGCCCTCCTCGCCCTTCAGCCCCGAGCCCTGGCCCGGCAGCGTGCCGGTGCATAGCCCGCGGTAGCTCCCTCTTCTCTTCCCGTCATTCCCGCCCTTGTGGCGGGAACCCCTCTGTCAGCCGCAGGTGCAGTTGGGGCGGATCGCCGGCGATCCGCTTGCGCTTCACGTGCGAGCGGAACCAGGGGTTCCCGCCACAAGGGCGGGAATGACGGGAGCAAGGGGGACCGCATTTGCCAACCACGCCCGTTCGGCGCATATCCCGCAGCGATCATGATCGCCGCCAAGAAGACCCTTCGCAGCGCCAGCGCGCTGGCCGACGCCGGACTCGTCGCCGCCGACCGCCTGCCGGCGCTGGAGCGCGTGGCCGCCCAGTACGCGGTGGCCATCACGCCCGACATGGCGCAGCTGATCGACGAGGCCGACCCGTTCGATCCGATCGCCCGCCAGTTCGTGGCCGACGAGGCCGAACTCGTCACCCTGCCCGCCGAACGCGCCGACCCGATCGGCGACTTCGCTCACAGCCCGGTCGAGGGGATCGTCCACCGCTATCCCGACCGCGTGCTGCTGAAACCCACCCACACCTGCGCGGTCTATTGCCGGTTCTGCTTCCGGCGCGAGATGGTCGGCCCCGAGGGCCTGAAGACCCTGTCGCCGGCCGAGCTGGACGCGGCCTTCGCCTACATCGCCGCCCGCCCGCAGATCTGGGAGGTGATCGTCACCGGCGGCGATCCCTTCGTGCTGTCGCCGCGCCGCATCGCCGACCTGATGGACCGGCTGGAAGCGATCGAGCACGTCAAGGTCGTGCGCTTCCACACGCGTATTCCCTCCGTCGATCCGGAAGCGGTGACGCCCGAACTGGTGGCGGCGCTGAAGCGCGGAAGCAAGGCCGTCTATGTGGCCCTGCACGCCAACCACGCCCGCGAGCTGACGCCGGCCGCCCGCGCCGCCTGCGCGCGCCTGGTCGACGCTGGCGTGCCGATGATCGGCCAGACCGTGCTGCTGAAGGGCGTCAACGACGATCCGGAAAGCCTGGGCGCGCTGATGCGAGCGCTCGTGGAGACGCGGGTGAAGCCCTACTACCTGCACCAGGGCGACCTGGCCCCCGGCACCAGCCACCTGCGCACCACCGTCGAGGAAGGCCAGGCGCTGATGAAGGCCATCCGCGGCCGCTATTCGGGCCTGTGCCAGCCGACCTACGTGCTCGACATCCCCGACGGCCACGGCAAGGTTCCGATCGGTCCCAACTATCTGGACGCCGGCGCGGTGGAAGACCCGCGCGGCCAGACCCACGCCTATCCCCCGAAAGCCGACTGATCCCATGGCCTGGACCCGCACCTACGACGAGGCCGAGCCTCAGCGCGTCAACAAGTGGCTGGCCCAGAGCGGGGTCTGCTCGCGCCGCGAGGCCGAGGCCCTGATCGGCCAGGGCCTGGTGACCATCGACGGCGAGGTCGTCGAGGACGCCGGCCGCAAGATCCTGCCCGGCCAGACCCTGGTGCTGAACGACGGCGCGACCGCCAAGCTCGGCGCGGCGATGACGGTGATGATCCACAAGCCAGTCGGCATCGTTTCGTCCCAGCCCGAGGGCGAGCAGATCCCGGCCGTGCGCCTGCTGACCAGGGCCGCCCAGTTCGGCCAGCCCGGCCCCGTGCCCGGCCGCGACAGCAAGCTGGCGCCGGTGGGACGCCTGGACATGGACTCGCGCGGCCTCTTGATCCTGTCGGAGGACGGCGTGGTGGCCAAGGCGGTGATCGGGCCGGAGTCGACGCTGGAGAAGGAATACCGCGTCCGGGTGCGGGGCGAACTGACCCGCGAGAAGATCGACTGGCTGCGTCACGGCCTGGAGCTGGACGGCCGCAAGCTCAAGCGCGCCGTCGTCGACCGCCTGGGCCAGGAGACCCTGCGCTTCGTGCTGACCGAGGGCCGCAACCGCCAGATCCGCCGCATGTGCGATCTCGTGGAGCTGGACGTCATCGACCTGTTCCGCCATCGCGTCGGCCCGATCGAACTGGGCGACCTGCCCGAAGGCCGCTGGCGCCCCCTGACGCCCGCCGAGCGCGAGGCGCTGATCCGAGGGTAGTTCCCTCGCTCCCTCCCCGCCCGTCATTCCCGCCCTTGTGGCGGGAACCTCTGGGTCCGCTCGCACGTGAAACGCAAGCAGCGTGCTTGGCACGCCGCCCCATCCGCCGTTGCGGCTGACGGAGGGGTTCCCGCCACGAGGGCGGGAATGACGGAAGTTGGGAGACGAGCGCGAGGCCTCCGCCCAACTCCCGCCACGGCGTGTTGCAAGTTCGCCGAAAGCCGTTTCAAAGCCGCAACATCATCGCGACGTGACGTTGTTAGCCAGTCGATCCCAATACACTGGAGATCGACATGAAAGTCGTCGTCACCTCGCTCGCGCTCAGCGCCCTCGCCCTGTCCACCCCCGTCCTGGCTCAGGGCCACGACCGCCACGAGGCGCCGGCGCCGCGCCACGAGCAGGCCAAGCCGGGCAAGGAAACCAAGCAACAGCGCCACGTGCGCGCCTGCAAGGCCAAGTACCGCAGCTACGACGTCAAGCGCGACGCGTACCGCGGCCAGGGCGGCCGATGGATCAAATGCCGTCTCTAGCAGTTTAGCTTGAGCGTCGGGTCGCCAGGGTCGGCGACCCGACTTTTCGCGCATCGCCTAGCTTCCGCCGGGGTCCCTGAAGGACGACGGCGTCTTCGACCATCTTCGCCGCCGCATCGTCCGCGCCCAGAGGCCGTCCATGACCGAACCCAGCCCGTCCCTCGCCGTCCGCAAGCCCAGCCGCCGGGCGCGGATCATCGGCGGCGCCGTCGCCCTGGCCGCCCTGGCGGGCGTCGGCGTCCTGGCGTGGACCCTGTTGAACGGCGGCGGCGGTGGCGGCGACATGGGTCCGGGCGGGCCGGGCGGCCCCGGTGGTCCCGGCGGCGGCGGCGGTCGTCGCGGTCCGGCCAGCACCGTGGCGGTGGCCACGGCGACCAAGACCGACCTGCCGGTGGTGATCGAGGCCCTGGGCACCGTCACGCCGGCCGCCACGGTCACCGTCAAGCCGCAGGTCTCGGGCGTCATCACCCAGGTGCTGTTCCGCGAGGGCCAGATGGTCCAGGCCGGCCAGACCCTGGTGCAGATCGACCAGCGGCAATTCCAGATGGCGCTGATGGAGGCGCAGGGCAACCTGACTCGCGACGAGGCCCAGCTGGCCGTCGCCCGCCTGACCCTCAAGCGCTACCAGACCCTGCTGGAGCAGGACTCCATCGCCCGCCAGGAGGTCGACACCCAGGCCGCCACCGTCAAGCAGCTGGAAGGCACGGTGATGAGCGACCGCGCCGCGGTCGGCACGGCTCGGCTGAACGTCGGCTTCTCGCGCATCACCGCCCCGGTCAGCGGCCGCGTGGGCCTGCGCGTCGTCGACGTCGGCAACTACATCGCCTCGGGCGACGCCAGCGGGGTTGCGGTGATCACCACCCTCTCGCCCATCGACGTGGAGTTCACCGTTCCGCAGGACGACGTGCCGCGCATCTCGCAGCGTGTCTTCGGCGGGGCCACCCTGCCCGTCACCGTGCTCGACCGCACGCGCACCAACACCCTGGACCAGGGCACGTTCTCGACGCTGGACAACTTGGTCGACACCGGCACCGGCACGGTGAAGGGCAAGGCCCGCTTCCCCAACTCTGGCGGCAAGCTGTTCCCCAGCCAGTTCGTCAATGTCCGCATCCAGCTGGACACCCTCAAGGACGCCGTGGTCGTGCCGGCCACCGCCGTGCGCCAGGGCTCGGACGGCGCCTTCGTCTGGAAGCTGAAGTCCGACCAGACGGTCACCAAGGCCAAGGTCGCGACCGGCCAGTCGACCACCAACCAGGTGGCGATCACCCAAGGACTCGCCGTCGGCGACAAGGTCATCACCGAAGGCGGCGACCGCCTGACCGAGGGCGGCAAGGTGCAGCTGCCGGGCCAGGCGGCCCAGCGCCAGGGCGGCCAGCGCGGCGAGAAGGGCCAGCGCGGCAAGCGTCCGGAAGGCGCGCCTCCCGGCGGCGGCGAAGGCCGTCGGCGTCCCGAGTAAGCCGGCGGACGGTCGATGAACCCCTCGCGCCCCTTCATCCAGCGGCCGGTCGCCACGGCCCTGTTCATGGCGGCCATCGTGCTGGCCGGCCTGGTCGGCTTTAGGCTGCTGCCGCTGTCGGCCCTGCCGCAGGTCGACTATCCCACCATCCAGGTCCAGACCCTCTATCCCGGGGCCAGCCCCGAGGTGATGAGCCAGACCGTCACCGCCCCGCTGGAGCGCCAGCTGGGCGAGATGTCGGGCCTTTCGCGCATGAGCTCGGTCAGCACGGCCGGCGCCAGCGTCATCACCCTGCAGTTCAACCTGGGTGAGACCCTCGACGTCGCCGAGCAGGAAGTGCAGGCGGCGATGAACGCGGCCAACTCGCTGCTGCCGGCCGACCTGCCCGCCCCGCCGGTCTACGCCAAGGTCAATCCGGCCGACGCGCCGGTGCTGACCCTGGCCATCACCTCCGACACCCTGCCGCTGACCGAGGTGCAGAACCTCGTCAACACTCGCCTGGCCCAGAAGATCAGCCAGGTCTCGGGCGTGGGCCTGGTGTCCCTGAGCGGCGGCCAGAAGCCGGCCATCCGCATCCAGGCCGACACGCAGGCCATGGCCTCCTACGGCCTGACCCTGGCCGAGCTGCAAAGCGCCATCGACAACTCCAACGCCAACAGCGCCAAGGGCAGCTTCGACGGCCCGACCCGCACCTACACGATCAACGCCAACGACCAGCTGCTGAGCGTCGACGACTATCTGAACCTGATCGTCACCTACAAGAACGAGGCCCCGATCCGCATCCGCGACGTGGCGGGCGTGGTGCAGAGCGCCGAGAACACCCGCCTGGGCGCGTGGGCCGGCAAGACCCCGGCGATCATCGTCAACGTCCAGCGCCAGCCGGGCGCCAACGTCATCAAGACCGTCGACGCCATCAAGGCCAAGCTGCCCGAGCTGCAAGCCGGCCTGCCGGCGACGCTGAAGGTCGAGGTGCTGGCCGACCGCACCACCGGCATCCGCGCCTCGGTGCACCACGTGGAGCTGGAGCTGATCCTGGCCGTGGTGATGGTCGTGCTGGTGATCTTCTTCTTCCTGCACTCCATGCGCGCGACGATCATCGCCAGCCTGGCCGTGCCGATCTCGCTGATCGGCTCGTGCGGGGTGATGTACCTGCTGGGCTACAGCCTCAACAACCTCTCCCTGATGGCCCTGACCATCGCGACCGGCTTCGTCGTCGACGACGCCATCGTGATGATCGAGAACATCATCCGCCACATGGAGAAGGGCGAAAAGCCGATGGAGGCGGCGCTGAAGGGCGCGCGAGAGATCGGCTTCACCATCATCTCGCTGACCATCTCGCTCATCGCGGTGCTGATCCCGCTGCTGTTCATGGGCGACGTGGTCGGGCGGCTGTTCCGCGAGTTCGCCGTCAGCCTGGCCATCACCATCCTGATCTCGGCCGTGGTGTCGCTGACCCTGACGCCGATGCTGTCGGCCCGCTGGCTCAAGAGCCACGAGGAGGACAAGCCCGGCCGCGTCGGCCGCAAGGCCCAGCAGGTGTTCGAGAAGATCGAGGCTCGCTACGAGACCGCCCTGGCCTGGGTCATGGCCCGCCAGAAGGCCACCCTGGTCGTCGCCGTCGCCACCCTGGTGCTGACCGGCGTGCTCTACATGGTCATCCCCAAGGGCCTGTTCCCGACCCAGGACACCGGGCAGTTGCAAGCCCGCACCGAGGTCGAGCAGTCGGTGTCGTACGCGCGCATGGCCGGCCTGCAGCAGCAGGCGGCCGCGGCGATCCTCGAGGACCCGGCCGTGGCCAGCGTGGCCTCGTTCATCGGCGTCGACGGGGCCAACAACAGCATGCTCCATACCGGCCAGATGCAGATCAACCTGAAGGGCGACCGCAAGGGCTCGCAGGAGAAGATCATGCAGCGGCTGCGCGAGCGCGTGGCCGCCGTGCCGGGGATCACCCTCTATCTCCAGCCGACCCAGGACCTGACCATCGACGCCGAGAGCGGCCCGACCCAGTACCGCCTGTCGCTGGAAGGCGCCGACACCGCCACCGTCAAGGAATGGGCCGGCAAGCTGGCCGAGAAGCTGGCCACGGTGAAGGCCGTCCGCAACATCTACAGCGACGCCTCGGCCACGGGCGCGGCGGCCTATGTCGACATCGACCGCGACACCGCGGCCCGGCTCTCGATCACCGCCTCCGACGTCGACGACGCCCTCTACAGCGCGTTTGGCCAGCGGATCGTCTCGACCATCTTCACCGAGACCAACCAATACCGCGTGATCCTGGAGGCCAAGCCGGGCCTGCTGACCGATCCTTCGTCGCTGGGGAACCTGAACCTGCGCACCGGAGGCGGCTCGCCCACGCCACTGGCGGCCTTCTCGACCATCAAGGAGCAGCAGTCGCCGCTGCAGGTGACCCACGTGGCCCAGTTCCCGGCCACCACCATCGGCTTCGACACCGCGCCGGGCGTCTCGCTGGGCCACGCCGTCGACGAGATCCGCACGGCGATGACGGACATCGGCATGCCCTCGTCGGTGACCCACACCTTCCTGGGCGCGGCCGGGGCCTACGAGAACTCGCTGTCCAACCAGCTGTGGCTGATCCTGGCGGCCGTGGTCTGCGTCTACATCGTGCTGGGCGTGCTCTACGAGAGCTACATCCACCCGCTGACCATCCTGTCGACACTGCCCTCGGCGGGCGTTGGCGCGCTGCTGGCGCTGTGGCTGACCGGCCACGACCTGGGCGTGATCGGGATCATCGGCATCATCCTGCTGATCGGCATCGTCAAGAAGAACGCGATCATGATGATCGACTTCGCCATCGAGGCCGAGCGCAACGAGGGCAAGTCGCCGGAGGAGGCCATCTTCCAGGCCGCCATCCTGCGCTTCCGCCCGATCCTGATGACCACGCTGGCGGCCCTGTTCGCCGCCGTGCCGCTGATGCTGGGCTTCGGCGAAGGCGCCGAGCTGCGCCGTCCGCTGGGCATCGCCATCTTCGGCGGCCTGCTCGTCAGCCAGTTGCTGACCATGTTCACGACGCCGGTCGTCTATCTCGCCTTCGACCGCATCGCGCCCTCGGGCAGGAAGCGCCGCGACGAGGCGGATGAAGACCGCGTCGACCAGCCGCTGCCGGGGCTGCCGTCATGAACCTGTCGGCGCCCTTCATCCGCCGGCCGGTGGCCACGGTCCTCTTGACCATCGGCCTGGCTTTGGCCGGCATCTTCGCCTTCCTGGTGCTGCCGGTCTCGCCGCTGCCGCAGGTGGACTATCCGACCATCTCGGTGTCGGCCAGCCTGTCGGGGGCCAGCCCCGAGACCATGGCCTCCAGCGTCGCCACGCCCCTGGAGCGGCGCCTGGGCGTGATCTCCGGGGTCAACGAGATGACCTCGCAGAGCTCGTCGGGCTCGACCCGGGTGACCTTGCAGTTCGACCTCAACCGCAAGATCGACGGCGCCGCCCGCGAGGTGCAGGCGGCCATCAACGCCGCCCGCGCCGACCTGCCCGCCACGCTGCGCAGCAACCCGACCTACCGCAAGATGAACCCGTCGGACGCGCCGGTCATCATCCTGGCCCTGACCTCCGACACCAAGACCCCCGGCCAGATCTACGACGCGGTCTCCAACGTCGTGGCCCAGCGGATCTCGCAGGTGAAGGGCGTGGGCGACGTCGAGATCGGCGGCGGCTCGCTGCCGGCCGTGCGGATCTCGGTCAATCCGTTCCTGCTCAACAAGTACGGCGTCAGCCTGGAGGACGTGCGCGCGGCCATCCAGTCGGCCAACGCCAACCGCCCCAAGGGCGCGGTCGAGGGCGACGGCAAGCGCTTCCAGATCTACACCTCCAGCAGCGGCCGCAAGGCGGCCGACTATGCCGGCCTGCTGGTCGCCTGGCGCGGCGAGGCGGGCGTCAAGCTGTCGGACGTGGCCAGCGTCACCGACAGCGTCGCCGACACCCGCACCATCGGCCTGTTCAACGGCAAGCCGGCGATCATCGTCCTGATCACCCGCCAGCCCGGCGCCAACATCATCGAGACCGTCGACAGCGTGCGCGCCGCCCTGCCCGAGCTGCGCGAACAGCTGCCCGGCGACATCAACGTGCAGGTGGCCAGCGACAGCACCAACTCGATCCGCGCCTCGCTGCACGAGATCGAGGTGACCCTGCTGATCTCGATCGTGCTGGTGGTGCTGGTGGTCAGCGCCTTCCTGCGCAGCGGCCGGGCGACCTTCATCCCGGCGGCGGCGACCATCGTCTCCCTGCTGGGCACCTTCGGGGTGATGTACCTGCTGGGCTTCTCGCTCAACAACCTCAGCCTGATGGCTATCACGGTCGCCACGGGGTTCGTCGTCGACGACGCCATCGTCGTGCTGGAGAACACCCAGCGCCACATCGAGGCGGGCATGGAGCGCTTCAAGGCCGCCACCCTGGGCGCGCGCGAGGTCGGCTTCACGGTGCTGTCGATCAGCGTCTCGCTGGTCGCCGTCTTCATCCCGCTGCTGTTCATGGGCGGCCAGGTGGGGCGGCTGTTCCGCGAGTTCGCCGTCACCCTGTCGGCGGCGGTGCTGATCTCGCTGGTCATCAGCCTGACGACCACGCCGATGATGTGCGCCTACCTGCTGAAGCCTCGCCCCGAGGGCCACAAGGAAGGCCGCATCGCCCGCTTCTTCGAGAAGATGTTCGACAAGGTCCAGGCGATCTACGCCCGCTCGCTGGACTGGGCGCTGCACGCCAAGCCGCTGGTGATGTTCATGCTGGCCGCCGTGATCGGCATGACGATCTGGCTCTACATCGCCGTGCCCAAGGGCTTCTTTCCCCAGCAGGACAACGGCCAGCTGATGGCCGGCATCCGCGCCGACCAGAGCGTCTCGTTCCAGACCATGGAGCAGAAGCTGCGCGCCGTGGTCGAGATCATCCGCAAGGACCCGGCCGTCGACACCGTGGTCGGCTTCACCGGCGGAGCCCGGGCCGGCGGCGGCTTCATGTTCGTCAACCTCAAGCCCGCCAGCGAGCGCAAGGAGAAGGGCAGCGCCGTGATCGCCCGCCTGCGGCCGCAGCTGCAGAAGGTGACCGGCGTCTCGATCTTCCTCAACCCGGTGCAGGACCTGCGCATGGGCGGGCGGTCGAGCAACTCGACCTACCAGTACACCCTGACCAGCGACTCCAGCGAGACCCTGAAGGAATGGGCCCCCAAGCTGGCCGAAGCGATGAAGGAACACTCCGACGTCATGACCGACGTCGACAGCGACCAGTCGGAGAACGGCGTCGAGACCTTCGTCACCATCGACCGCGACAGCGCCTCGCGCATGGGCGTCACGCCCAGGGCCGTCGACAACGCGCTCTACAACGCTTTTGGCCAGCGCCAGGTCGCGACGATCTACGAGGACGTCAACCAGTACTCGGTGATCATGGAGTGGCAGCAGCAGTTCGCCCAGGGCCCCGAAGCGCTGAACGACGTCTACGTGCCCACTTCCACGAGCGGCTCGACCACGACCGGCAGCAGCAGCGGGGCGGCGGTGAACCCGTCGTTGCGCGACGCCTCCACCGGCTCGGCCCTGAACACCACGGCCACGCCGATGACGCCGCTGACCGCCATCGCCAGCGTCGCCCAGAGCGCCACCCCCACCTCGGTCAACCACCAGAACGGCGAGCTGGCCACCACCGTGTCGTTCAACCTGCCGGACGGCGTGTCGCTGTCCCAGGCCCAGGCCGCCATCACCCAGGCCGAGGCCGATATCGGCCTGCCGACCAGCGTGCGCGGCAGCTTCCAGGGCAGCGCCCGCAGCTACAACGAGCAGATGAAGCAGCAGCCGTTCCTGATCGCGGCGGCCATCGTGGCGATCTACATCGTGCTTGGCATCCTCTACGAGAGCTACGTCCACCCCGTGACGGTGCTGTCGACCCTGCCCGCCGCCGGCGTCGGGGCGGTGCTGGCGCTCCTGCTGTTCGGCATGGAGTTCTCGATCATCGCCCTGATCGGGGTCTTCCTGCTGCTGGGCATCGTCAAGAAGAACGCCATCCTGATCATCGACTTCGCCCTGGAGGCCCAGCGCGGCCGGGGCCTCTCGGCGATCGAGGCCGTGCGGGAGGCCAGCCTCCTGCGCTTCCGCCCGATCCTGATGACGACCCTGGCCGCGGCCCTGGGCGCCCTGCCCCTGGCCATCGGCTTCGGCGAAGGCGCCGAACTGCGCCGGCCGCTGGGCATCACCATCATCGGCGGCCTGATCGCCAGCCAGCTGCTGACCCTCATCACCACCCCCGTGGTCTACGTCTATCTCGACCGCCTGCGCGGCAAGCGGCGCGACGAGCGCGACCTGACCCACATGCCCTCCGCGCCGGAGCCCGCCCGATGACCGCCCGCCTCCTGACCGCCCTGCCCCTCCTGGCTCTGGTCGCCGCCTGCTCGACGACGCCGGCCTACGAGACGCCCAAGCTCGCCTCGCCGACGCCCGCGACCTGGAAGGCGATGGACGGCTGGAAGGCCGCCACGCCGTCCGATCATCTCGATCGCGGCGACTGGTGGGCCCTGCTGGGCGATGCGCAGCTGAACGCCCTGGCCGAGCGCGTGAAGGTCGACAACCAGACCATCGCCGCCGCCGAGGCCGCCTATCGCCAGGCCCGCGCCCTGGTGAGGGAGCAACGCGCCTCGCTGTTCCCGAGCGTCGACCTGTCGGCCTCGGGCACGCGCTCGGGCGGCGGCGGGACCAGCAGCGCGCCGGGCGCGGGCGGCGCCACCAGCTCGGGCGACACCAAGCGCTACAGCGCCAGCATCGGCGCCAGTTGGGAGCCCGACGTCTGGGGCCGCATCCGCGCCTCGATCGGCAATGCCAGCGCCAGCGCCCAGGCCAGCGCCGCCGACCTGGCGGCCGCCCAGCTGTCGGCCCAGGGCGAACTGGCGACCAATTACCTGGGCCTGCGCCAGAGCGACATCGAGATCGCCCTCGTCCAGGCGACGGTCGACGGCTACCAGCGCGCCCTGAAGATCACCCAGAACCGCTACGACGCCGGCATCGCCCCGCGCTCGGACGTGCTTCAGGCCCAGACCACCCTGGCCAACGCCCAGTCCAGCCTGGAGGGCCTGATCCAGACCCGCGCCACCTATGAGAACGCCATCGCCGTGCTGGTCGGCCAGCCGGCCAGCGGCTTCCGCATCGCCGCCGATCCCAGCTGGACGGGCGCCGTGCCGGAGATCCCGACCGGCCTGCCCTCGACCCTGCTGGAGCGTCGTCCCGACGTCGCCGCCGCCGAGCGCCGCGTGGCCGCCGCCAACGCCCAGATCGGCGTGGCCCGCGCCGCCTACTTCCCGAGCTTCACCCTCAGCGGATCGGGCAGCTCGACCGCCAGCGTGCTGGGCGACCTGTTCTCGGCCTCGGCCAACACCTGGTCGCTGGGGCTGTCGGCGGCCCAGACCCTGTTCGACGCCGGCGCCCGCAAGGCCCAGGTCGCCCAGGCCCGCGCCGCCTATGACGCCGCCGCCGCCAACTATCGCCAGACGGCCCTGACCGCCTTCCAAGACGTCGAGAACCAGCTGACGGCCGTGCGCGTGCTCGAGCGCCAGTACGCCCTCCTGGAAACCGCCTCCAAGGCCGCCGACCAGACCGAGCAGATGCTGCTGAACCAGTATCGCGCCGGCCAGGTGGCCTATACCGACGTCGTCACCGCCCAGGCTTCGGCCCTGTCGGCCCGCCGCGACCTGGCCAGCGCCCGCGTGTCACGCCAGACGGCGGCCGTGGCCCTGGTGCAGGCGATCGGCGGGGGGTGGACGGGGCTGCGAGAAAACTAGGGCTCGGAGCGATCGGACGCCGACGCCGCCCTCTCGCACGCAACGAGGGCGGCTGCCGCCAGTTCGTCCGCGTAGGCGTTGTCCGAGGGCTGGGCCCAAACTCGCAGGTCGGGAATGAGCGAGGGATGGGCGCATAGGACAGCCGCTTCGAGTATCGGAACCGTCACGCTTCCCCCGCGCAGCGCGTCTTGAACCAACGGCAGCGCGAGCCCCGCGTCCCGCGTCGCCAAACCCAGGGTCGCCTCGCCCCTGACGGCATCGTCGTCATCGAACGTCGCGGCCTGAACCAGGGCTTCGCGGACGTTCGGCGTATCGATTTCCGCCTGCGCGAGAAGAAGCGTGGCCCAATCGCGGTTCGAGCGATCGACGTCGCGGGTCAGCGCTATGAGCTGGCGCAGGTTTTCTTCGGCCCGCTGTCCCTCGGAAACAGATTCCGTTTCGGCGATGACCGCGTTCAGGAACTCGGATGCTGGTCGATAGTCCTCGGGCATAGGCCCACCCTACCCCGCCGAAGCTTCCGTCGCGACGCGCATCTTGCGGAAGGCGGCGGCGAGTTCGGCCTTGGCGCCGGCCAGCGCCCCGCCGTTGCGCATGGCCCGCCGGGCGTCGGCGACCGCGCCGCGGTTGATCTGGTCGGCCACCTGGCCGGCGATGCGGTGGAAGTCGCGATGGGCCTCCAGGCAGTGCAGGTGCAGGTGGCTGCCGGGCATCCGCTTGTGGCCCTCGCCGTGCAGCCATTGGCCGGCCGCGCAGGTCCGCTCGGCGCGGATCGCGGCGGCGTCGACGGCGCGTCCGGCGGCCAT
Organism: Caulobacter sp. CCNWLW153; assembly: GCF_036889365.1. Taxonomy (NCBI): domain Bacteria; kingdom Pseudomonadati; phylum Pseudomonadota; class Alphaproteobacteria; order Caulobacterales; family Caulobacteraceae; genus Caulobacter; species Caulobacter sp. CCNWLW153. The sequence continues at coordinate 4,379 of NZ_JBAKFV010000025.1, read as the reverse complement.
GGCGGCCTCCAGGTCCTCGCAGATGCGGTTGTGAAACGTCGTCTGTTCCAGGAAGTCCATCAGCACGCCCCACGCGCATAGCCAGCAAGGCCGGGGCATGGCGGTTCTCGGTTTCGCCAGTATTGCGGGGAGATTGCGGTTTGAAGAAACCGCTCCGCGGCCTGCCCGCGCATCTGTTTTGGGAGCAGAGGGTCGCAGGACACCGGGCGATATCGCGACACGTCCCGCGGGAAACACGGACGCAACACCAGCCCGCATGATCGCGGTCAGGAGCACGTGCGCATGACCCGAACCGAAGACGACCTCCGCGAAGCCGCCGCCTGGCTGGACCGCCTGCGCTCGCCGCAGGCCGGCGAAGGCGACCGCGAAGAGTTCGAGACCTGGGTCGCCCATCCCCGCCGCCGCGACGCCTTCGAGGCGGTGAGCGCGGTCGACGCCGAGATCGCGAGCTGGGATCCGCCGGCGGCTTCGGCATGGCGAGAACTCAAGGTGCTGGCCATTGGCGGCGCCGGCCTGGCGGCCGCGGCTCTGGCGGCTGTGAGCCTGCTGGCGCATTAGCCGTCACCAAACCTCTCATCTCCCACCTCCCGTCAGAGAGAGGCCCACAAAGCGAAAAGGGCGCCGGTCCGCCAAGACCGGCGCCCTTCCTCGCCGCCGCCGGGGCTGACTGGGCGGCGAGCGCCGGGCGCGCAAAGGGGGAGAAGCGCGCCCGGGTTGGCTTCAGGCTTCGACTAGAAGCGCTTGCGGATGCCCACGTAGTAGGAGCGGCCGAGCACGTCGTAGTTCTGCGGGTCGTAGTTGCCCTCGGTGTCGCCCACCTGCGGCGGGGCCTTGTCCAGCAGGTTGTTGACGCCGAAGCGCAGGGCGGTGTCCCAGGGCAGCTCGACGCGGCCGTTGAGGTCGAAGGCGTTGTAGGCCTTCACGCCGCGCGAGGTGCTGGTCGGGGTGACGACCTTGGCCGAGTTCTCCATGGCCTCGATCCAGCGCCAGCGCACGCCCAGGCTCGCCGGACCCCAGGTGTAGGTGCCCGAGGTGACCGACTTCCACTTCGGGTGAGCCGTGCCGGCCGTGCTTTCCACGCCCGTGCCGATCGTGCCGACATAGTCGTAGACCGGCGCGCCCGGCAGGTTCTGGATCTTGAACTTGTCGGTGTAGCCCAGGGCCACGTTCAGGGAGAAGGAGCCCGGGATCATGTCGAGCGCGCTGTCGGCGAAGTCGAAGCTCCAGTCGACCTGCACGTCGACGCCGGTGGTCTGGAACTGGCCCAGGTTCAGCAGCGGCTGGACGGGGTTGGTCGGCACGCCGCTGGCCGAGTTACGGGTCAGCAGCGAGCAGTAGTAGTTGCTCGGGTCATAGGACGGGTTGGAGCCGCCCGAGTTGAAGCAGAACTGGAAGGCGTTGACGATCGACAGGCTGCCGATCGCGTCCTTCACCTTGATGTCGTACCAGTCGATCGAGGCCGTCAGGCGGCTGAGCAGCGGGTTCTCGAACGGCGAGCGCAGCACCGCGCCGAACGAGTAGGTGTCGGCGGTTTCTTCCTGCAGGTCCGGGTTGCCGCCGGTGAGGGCGAACACCTGGGCCGTGCCCAGCTGGTAGCTGTCGATGATCGCGGTCGGCACGCCCTGCGCCAGGCAGAGACTGCGGACGGCCGCGGCGTTGGCGCCCGTCCGCCAGGACGAACGCACGTCGCAGGGGTCGCCGTTGGTGGTGGTCGACGAGGCCGTGCCGATGGCCACCGAGCCGGTCGAGACCGGCGCGTAGAGCTCGCCGACGCTCGGGGCGCGGATGGCGCGGTTGTAGCCGCCGCGCAGGCGGACGGGCTCGACGATCTTCCAGTCGAAATCGGCCTTGTAGGTCTGCACCCCGCCCACCGAGCTGTAGTCGGAATAGCGGTAGCCCAGGTCGAGGTTGAACTCCTGCACGAAGGGCAGGTCCTTGACGATCGGCACCAGCAGTTCGCCGTAGACCTCGTAGGTGTCGACCGAGCCGGAGGCGTCGCGCAACACGCTGTAGCCCAGGATGTCGCTGGTGCCGTCGGGCTGGTTCAGCTGGCTGTCGGGGGTGAAGGTGTATTCGTTCGAGCGGTAGTCCGTGCCGGCGGCGAACTTCACCGTGCCGGCCGGCAGGTCGAACAGCGAACCGGAGACGTTCACCTCGACCATGCGCTGCTCGAGGGTGTTCTGGTTCAGGGTCCGGCGCGACATGTAGCGCGCGCACTCGGCCGACGGCGTCAGGTTGCCGAAGGGGTTCCAGCCGCCGGCGCAGTACTCCGTGCCGCCCGTTGGGCTGTTGAGCAGGCGCGAGATGGCGCTGGCGCTGGCGCCGCCGGTCTGCTCGTTGTCGAACTTGGCGCGGCTGAACGAGACGTAGCCGTCCCAGGTCCAGTCCTTGAAGCCGGTCTCGCCCGACAGGCCGTTGGTGAACTGGAAGACGTCGTAGCTGTACTTCTGGACGCGCGGACCCAGGATATCGAGCGCCTTGTAGAAGGTGAAGGCGGCGTTCGGGGTCGGGCGCGAGGCCAGGATCGGACGGAAGTCGGTCGGCACGAACGGGTTGGTGACCGGAACCGTCAGGCCGTAGACGTTCGAGGCCAGGGTCGGGTTGGAGACGCCCACCGAGACGTAGTCGGTGAAGGTGAACTGCGAGAAGAACTTGATGCTGTCGGTCAGGTCGTAGTCGACCTTGGCGAACACGGCGTAGCGGTCGAGGTCCGACTGCATCGAGCTGCCGTTGTAGCCGAAGTTCACCTGCTGCGAGGTGCCGGCGGCATTGGCGTTGACGATGTAGGCGTTGTCGGTCTGCGGGTCGCGGAAGTTCAGGACCGGCACGCCCGAGGTCGAGAACAGGGTCTGGTCGGTGTTGAAGCCGATCTGGCCGGTGTAGCGGCCGGCGGCGTTGCCGGTCAGGGCGGCGGCGCCGTAGCTGCCCTGGAACAGGCTGTTGATCGAGGCCAGGGTCGGCAGGTTGGCGCCGAACAGCACCGTGCCCTGCGGGATGGTCGACAGGCCCGGCGCCGAGGTGCGGAAGATGTAGTAGTCGCGGGCGCTCTGCAGGGCGCGGTCACGGTTGGTGTAGTCGAACGACAGCACCGCCCGGCCCTTGCCCTCGGCGAAGTCCGAGCCGCCGGTGATCGAGAAGCGGAACGACTCCGCGTCGCCCTTCTCGGAGATGCCGTACTGGGCGTCGGCGGTCAGGCCGTTGAAGCTGCGCTTGAGCTTGAAGTTGACGACGCCGGCGGTGGCGTCCGAGCCATAGGCGGTCGAGGCGCCGCCGGTGATGACTTCGACGTTCTCGATCAGGGCTTCGGGGATGATGTTGAGGTCGACCGAACCGTCGGGGTTTGACGGCTGCAGGCGGCGGCCGTCGAGCAGGATCAGGGTGCGCTTGGCGCCCAGGCCTCGGAGGCTGGCGTAGGACTGGCCGCCGTTGAGGCCCGTGCTGGTCGAGCCGGTGTTGCCCTGGCCGAACGAGCCGGTGAACTGCGGCATCTGCGACAGGGCCTTTTCGACCGTCACCTGGCCGGTGGCCTCGATGGCCGCGGCGCCGACCGTCTGGATCGGGCTGTTGGCCACATAGTCCTGGCGGGCGATGCGCGAGCCGGTGACGACCACGGCCTCGACGGCCTGGGGCTCTTCTGGAGCGGCGGCCTCCTGGGCGTGGGCGACGCCGAGCATCAGCGCGCCATACGCGCAGCCGCCGGCCATCATCCGCTTCAAGGTCCTCGATCGCATACTTGCATCCCCTTTGGATTGGGTCGCGCCCCTCGCGCTTCCGATCCTCAAGACGCAGCCTGTTTCCGAACCCACACCTTCCCGACAACTTTTTGCCGCAGAGCCAAGTCACGGATTGGTAAGGAGAAAAATTTTTGCTTTCGGACGTGAGGAAACGCCGATGGCCTGCGTCTTGATAGATGCGGGCCGCTCATGTCGGCCTCTTGAACAGAGCTACGGGACCGCCATGCCGGACGTGATCCAGATCCCCGCCGAACATTTCGAGCGATTGAAGAGCCGCTTGCCCGCCATCACCCGCGAGCACCTCAACAACGTCTACGGCATCAGCGAGACGACCTGGACCAAGCTGCGCCGGGGCGAGCCGATCAAGCGGGTCACCTGGGAGCGACTGCTCAGCCGCTACGAGCGCCTGCAGAAGGCCGCCGCATCCTGACTTTCGCGCCTAGGCGCTCCTGACACCGCCGGGCCGGCCTCGCCGCGCCCGCTGTCGACCCCTTTTCCCAGAATTCACGCGCTTCACGGACGCCTCGGCGGCGCCCGGCGCGTTCGCCGCGTGCGCAAAGGCTTCTTCATGAACAAACGCTTCGCCTATCTGATCGTCGGCGCGATGGTGCTGGGGGTGCTCGTCGGCTGGGGGTGCAACCAGTT
>NZ_JBAKFV010000024.1:0-59592 GCF_036889365.1 Caulobacter sp. CCNWLW153 | reverse complement strand
GCGGGGCTCGGATGGACCCTCCCCCCGTGGGGGAGGTGTCGGCGCAGCCGACGGATGGGGGAGTGACCGCCGCGCCGGCCTGCGCCTCGGCAGCTGAAAACGTCCCCCCTCCGGCGCTTCGCGCCACCTCCCCCAGAGGGGGAGGATCTTGATCGCTTACTCCGCCTTCAGCGGGCGGGAGAGCAGGCCCAGGATGGCGCTGTCGACGTCGACCTCGCCGGCCAGGATGGCGGCGACGGCCTCGCAGATCGGCGTCTCGACGCCAAGCTTGCGGGCCAGGGCCCGCACGGCCGGGGCCGACGCGACGCCTTCGGCGACGCTGACCTTGCCGGCCAGGGCCTGCTCCAGGGTCTGGCCCGCGCCCAGCGCCAGGCCGACGCTCATGTTGCGCGACTGGCTGGACGAGCAGGTGAGCACCAGGTCGCCCAGGCCGCACAGGCCGGCCACGGTCTCGGCCTTGCCGCCGGCCGCCACGGCCAGGCGGGTCAGCTCGGCGAAGCCGCGGGTGATCAGGGCGGCGTGGGCGTTACGGCCCAGGCCCTTGCCCTCGGAAATGCCGCAGGCGATGGCCAGCACGTTCTTCACCGCCCCGCCAGCCTCGGCGCCGATCACGTCGGCGGCCCAGTAGGGACGGAAGGTCGGGATGGCGATGGCCTCGACGATCGCCTTGCCCAGCGCCTCGTCCTCGCAGGCCAGGGTGGCGGCGGCGGGCAGGCCGCGCGCGACCTCGCCGGCGAAGCTGGGCCCCGACAGCACGGCGATGGCCACGCCCGGAAGGGTCTCGGCCGCCACCTCGGTCATCAGCTTCAGCGTACCCTGCTCGACGCCCTTGGAGCACAGCACCACCGGAACGCCGGGTTTCAGGTGCGGGGCCAGGGCGGCCATGGCCGAGCGCAGGTGCTGGGCCGGCGGCACGGCCAGGATCAGGTCGCAGGACGCCAGGCCCGCCATGTCGGACACGGCCGTGATCGCCGGCTCCAGCGTCACGCCTGGCAGGAACATCGTGTTCTCGCGACGCTCGGCGATCGAGGCGACGACCTCGGGCTCCCGCGCCTGCAGCGTCACCTCGAGGCCGGCCCGGGCGGCCACCTGGGCCAGGGCCGTGCCCCAGGCGCCGGCGCCGACGACGCCTGCGTGCGTGAAGGTCATGCCTTGGCTCCCTTGCGACCGAAACTGTTGCTCGGATTGGATAACGCCGCGGCCTCGTCGAGGGGCCAGCGGGGACGCGCCACGGCGTCCAGATCGTCGGAAATGCCCGCCGCCAGGCGCTCGGCCCCAGCCAGGGCGATCATGGCGGCGTTGTCGGTGCAATAGGCCAGCGGCGGGGCGTCGAAGCTGAAACCGTTGGCCTCGCAGACCTTCAGCAGCGCCGCGCGCACCGCGCCGTTGGCGGCCACCCCGCCGGCGACGACGAAGCGGCGCTCGCCGGCCGCGTGGTCTTGGGCATAGAGCTTCATGGCCCGGTCGGTGCGCTCCGACAGCTGGCGGGCGATGGCGAACTGCACGGCGGCGGCCAGGTCGGCGCGCTGCTGGTCGGTCGTCAGGGTCGCGGCGATGCGGGCGGCCGCCGTCTTCAGGCCGGAGAACGAGAAGTCGCAGTCCTTGCGGCCCAGGAGGGCGCGCGGCAGCTCGTACTTCGACGCGTCGCCGGACTTGGCCAGCTTCTCCAAGGCGGGGCCGCCCGGATAGGGCAGGCCCAGGCTCTTGGCGATCTTGTCGAAGGCCTCGCCGGCCGCGTCGTCGATGGTGGTGCCCAGGCGCTTGCAGGCGCCCACGCCGCCGACTTCCAGCAGCTGGCAGTGCCCGCCGGAGACCAGCAGCAGCAGGAACGGATAGGCGATCTCGGCGCCCAGGCGGGCCGACACCGCGTGGCCCTCCAGGTGGTTGACCGCCACCAGCGGCAGGTCGCGGGCCAGGGCCACCGCTTTTCCGAACGCCAGGCCGACCATCACCCCGCCGACAAGGCCAGGCCCGGCCGTGGCCGCCACGCCGTCGAGCGCGTCATAGCCGATGCCGGCCGCGCGCATCGCCTGCGCGGCGACGCTGTCGATGACCTCGACATGGGCGCGGGCGGCGATCTCGGGAACGACGCCGCCGAACGGGGCGTGCTGCTCGAACTGGGTGCCGACGATCGACGACAGCACCTCGACGCGACCGTCCGCGCTCCGGCGCACCACCGAGGCGGCGGTCTCGTCGCAGCTGGTCTCCAGTCCGAGGACCGTGAGGCCCGAGTTCGTAAGGGTTGTCATTCGGTTGCGGGGTTCCCGCCGCTCCTGTAGCAGCGAAGGCTTGTCTTTCGCATGCAGGTAACGTCCCGACCGTGTCCCGGCAACCCATCCGCATCGGCGCTCGCGGCTCGAAGCTCTCGCTCGCCCAGTCCGGCCACATGCAGGCGCGGATCGCCCACGCCCTCGGCGCGCCGCTGGACGCCGGTCCCGAGGAGATCGCCAGCTACGCCCAGCTGATCCCGATCGTCACCAGCGGCGACCGCATCCAGGACCGCCGACTGATGGAGATCGGCGGCAAGGGCCTGTTCACCAAGGAGATCGAGGAGGCCCTGCTCGACGGCCGCATCGACTGCGCGGTGCATTCGCTGAAGGACATGCCGGCCGAGCTGCCGCCGGGCCTCGTCCTGGCCGCCACTCCGGAACGCGAGGATCCCCGCGACGCCTTCATCAGCAAGGTCGCCCAGCGGCTGGAAGACCTGCCCCACGGCGCGCGCCTGGGCACCGCATCCTTGCGGCGCCAGGCCCAGGCCCTGCACGTGCGCCCCGACCTCGACGTCGTGATGCTGCGCGGCAATGTCGACACCCGCCTGGCCAAGCTGGAACGCGGCGAGGCCGACGCCATCCTGCTGGCCCAGTCCGGCCTCAACCGCCTGGGCATGGGCCACATCCCGCAGAGCTGGCTCGACCCGATGGCCGCCCCGCCCGCCCCGGGCCAGGGCGCCCTGGCCATCGAGAGCCGCGCCGAGGACGTCGACGCGCCGTGGCTGGCGGCCATCCGCTGCCGCCCGACCACCATCGCCGTCGCCGCCGAGCGCGGCGCGCTCTACGCCCTGGAAGGCTCGTGCCGTACGGCCGTCGGCGCCTATGGCCGGCTCGACGGTTCGCGCCTGACCCTGCTGGTCGAGGCCCTCAGCCCCGACGGCGCCCTGCGCGTCCGCCACGAGGGCGAGGTGGCGCTGACCGGCGACGACGACGCCGGCCAGGCGCTCGCGCTCGGCCTGTCGCTCGGCGCGGCGGTCAAGGCCGAGGGCGGCGACGCCATCATCGCGCCGACGGAATGAGCCCGGACGCCTCCCGCGTCTGGATCACCCGCGCCCGGCCCGGCGCCGAGGCCACCGCCGCACGCCTTTCGGCGCTGGGCTTTACGCCGCTGGTCGACCCGCTGCTCGAAGTCCGCGACCTGCCGTGGACGACGGATCTCGTCGGCGTCGGGGCCCTGGCCTTCACCAGCCGCAACGGCGTGGCCGCCTTCGCCCGGATCAGGCCCGAACGCGGCCTGCCGGTGTTCGCCGTCGGCGCGGCCACGGCCGACCTGGCCGCCGAGGCCGGCTTCTCGCGCATCGAATCGGCGGAGGGCGACGTCGCCGCCCTGGCCGCCCTGATCGCCGCCAGGAGGGGGGCGTTCGCCGGCGCTGTGCTGCATCCGGCCGCCGCCGAACCGGCCGGCGACCTCGTCTTGCAGCTGGTTCGCGCCGGGATCGAGGCCCGTGCGGCCGCCGTCTACGAAAGCTTCGTCCGCGCGCCGTCGGCGGAAACCCTGGCGACCCTCGAAGGCCTTCGCGCCGTGCTGCTGCACTCGCCCAAGGCCGCCCGGGCGCTGGCCGCCCTGCTGATAGCGCATCCCGCGCCGGGCCTGCGGGCGCTGTGCCTGTCGCCGGCCGTGGCCGCTCCGCTGGCGGCCCTGTCCGCCGAGGGACGGCTGGGGCCTGTGGCCGCCGCGCCGCGCCCCCGCGAAACAGCGTTGTTCGAGCTGCTCTCGCCTTAAGGCGAAGTTGCACCCAATTGCCGCGTGGGGCACGAATGGGGATCATGAGCGCAGCCCCCGACCCCGCCGAAATCGCCGCCCCCAGCGACCCGGCCCTCTATGCCAGGAAGCCCCTGCTGGGCCCGATGTTCTGGGTGATGATCGTGCTGTGCATCGCCTGCGTCGGCGCGGGGATCGCCATCGCGCGCTTCGGCCCGACCTGGTTTGCGAGGAAGGACGCCTCGCCGCAGGCCCCGCCGCCGGCCCAGCAGCCCGTCGCCGCCGGTTTCGCCGCCCCCGCCGCCGACGCGCCGGTGGTCGCCGCCCCGCCCGCTCCCTCCGCCTCGGCCGAGGTCGACCGACTGGAGGCGCGCATCGCCCTGCTCGAATCGGGCCAGCAGCGCACGCTGGACTCCGCCGGCGCGGCCCTGGCCGCCGCCAGCCTGGCGCAGGCCGCGCAAGGCGGAGAGCCCTTCGCCGACGCCGTCGCCGCCCTCGAGCGCGTGCTGCCGCCGTCGTCGGAGGTGCGGGCCCTCGAACGCCTGGCCCGCCAGGGCGCCCCGACGCTCGCGGGCCTGGCCGCCGGTTTCGACGACCTGGCCGGCCGCGCCTCGGTCGCCGCCCACGAGCCGGGTCCCGACGCCGGCGCCCTGGCCAAGCTGCAACACGCTCTCTCGCGCGTCGTCACCATCCGCCAGGTCGGCTCGACGGTCGGCGCCGGTCCGGACGCCGTGCTGGCCCGCGCCGAGGCCCGGCTCGACGCCGGCGACCTGACCGGCGCCCTGCGCGCCCTCGACGCCCTGCCGCCCAGCGCCCGCCCCGTACTGGCCGCCTGGCGGGCCGAGGCCGAGCGCCGGGCCGAGATCGACCGCCTGGTCGCCGCCGTCCGCGACGAGGCCCTGGCCGGTCTTATGCAGGTCTCGCGCGCCCAGCAGAACGCCCGCCTGGCCGGGGCCGCGCCCGCGACCTCGCCCCCCGCGACCTCCCCCGGGGCCGCCCAATGATCCGCGCCCTTCTCGCCCTGGTCCTGATCGCTGTCATCGCCGTGATCGTGGTCTCGCTGACCGGCGAGCCGGGCGCGGCCAGCCTCGAATGGCTGGGCTGGCGGGTCGAGATGACGGCCGCCGCCGCCGCCCTGCTGACCCTGCTGCTGGCCCTGGTCGCCGCCGCCCTGTGGCGCGGCCTGCTGTGGATCATCGAGGCGCCGCGACGCGCCGCTCGCGCCCGCGCCGAGGCCCGCCGCAAGCAGGCGACCGAGGCCCTGTCGCGCGGCTTTCTCGCGGTCGCCGCTGGCGACGGCTCCGAAGCCCGCCGCCTGGCCCAGAAGGCCGCCGACCTCAACGACGACGCCCCCGCCCTCGTCCGCGTGCTGGCCGCCCAGGCCGCCGAGGCGGCGGGCGACACCACCGGCGCCCGCCAGGCCTGGAACGCCATGCTGGGCTTCCCCGAGATGCGCCTGGCCGGCCTGCGCGGCCTGATGCAACTGACCCTGGCCGAGGGCGACCGGGCCCTGGCGCTGCGGCACGCCGAAACCGCCTACGGCCTGGCCCGCTCGGCCCTGTGGGCCTGGCGCGCCCTGCTGGAAGCCCGGCTCGAGGCCGGCGACTGGGCCGCGGCCCTGCAACTGGTCCAGGGCGGCCAGGAGCGCAAGATCGTCTCGCCCGTGGTCGCCGAGCGCGCCCGCGCCGCCCTGCTGGCCGCCTCCGCGGCGAGCCTGGAGGAGAGCGACGATCCCAAGGCCCTCGACCAGGCCCTGGACTTCGCCCTCCAGTCGGTGAAGCTGAAGTCCGACTTCGCCCCCGGCGTGGTCATGGCCGCCCGCCTGCTGGCCGCCGACGGCAAGGCCGCCAAGGCCGGCGCCCTGATCGAGGCCGCCTGGAAGGGCGCGCCGCACCCGGCCCTGTGGCTGGCCTATCGCGACCTCAAGACCAGCGAGACCCCCAAGGCCCGCGCCGCCCGCCTGGCCGCCCTGGCCCAGCTGAAGCCCGAGGCCCGCGAGAGCCGCATCCTCAAGGTCGAGAGCGCCCTGATCGGCGGCGACCCGGTCGCCGCCCGCGCCGCAGCCCGCCTGCTGCCCGAGGAAGCCTCCCCCACCGCGCGCCTGGCCGGCCTGATGGCCCGCGTCGCCTTCGCCTGCGCCGAGCCCGACGAGGCCCGCGCCTGGGTCGCCCGGGGCGTCGCCGCCCCCCAGGAGCCCGACTGGAGCGATCTCGATCCCGAGGGCCAGGCCTTCGCCTACGGCCGCGAGGACTGGGCGCGCCTGGCCGCCAGCTACGCCGAGACCGGCGAGCTGATCCACCCCCGCTTCGAGCGCCGCGAGCGCACGATGAGCGACCTGCCGCAGCTGCCCTCGGCCTACGCCCAGTCGACCTACGCCGAATCCACCGCCTTCGTGCACGCGGCCGAGACCGGCGGCGCCCTGATCCCGTTTCCCGACGACCCCGGCGTGCTCGACGACCCGCCCTCGCCCGACGCCCCCGGCCCCGCTCCGGCGCCCCGTCGCAACACGGGCGCACGACGACGCTTGGCAAGCGGCCCGCGCCCCGCTAAATAGGCCGCTCCTCGCGCCCGGCGATTCTGCCGACGCGCCGTGGGCCGCCTTAGCTCAGCCGGTAGAGCGGCGCATTCGTAATGCGTAGGTCAGGTGTTCGAGTCACCTAGGCGGCACCACTTCTCTTCCCTTTCCTGATACCGGTTCGCCCCTTCGGGCCGCGTTCGCGCGCCCGCCAGGCGGCAGGAATGCGGCCTGCGCGCGCCTCGCGCGCAACCATCAATGGCCAAGCTTTGGCTGCACAACCTTTCCACAGCTTGCGCGCCGGTCGAACAAGCAACGGTCACAAGCCGCCCCTATCCCCCTCGATCCAAGGTTGACGTTGACGCGCGGGGGCGGGACGCGCGCGATCGGCCAGTACGCCATCGGCCCAGTATCGGCGCCACGGGGATAGACGCATGCAGTACCGCAAGGACATCGACGGCCTGCGCGCCGTGGCCGTGCTGCCGGTGGTCGCCTTCCACGCCGGCTTCAACCAACTGCCCGGCGGCTTCGTCGGGGTGGACGTGTTCTTCGTCATCTCCGGCTACCTGATCACCGGCAACATCTTCGCCGAGCTCTCCCGGGGCGACTTCTCGCTGCTGCGGTTCTACGAGCGGCGGGTCCGGCGGATCGCCCCGGCCCTGCTGGCGGTGCTGGTCGCGGCCACGGCGCTGGCCTATTTCACCCTGCTGCCCGGCGAGATGCTGGAATACGCCCGCAGCCTGATCGCGGCGGTGTTCTCGGCCTCGAACGTCTTCTTCTGGACCCAGGCCGGCTATTTCGACTCCGACTCCTCGACCAAGCTTCTGCTGCACACCTGGTCGCTGTCGGTGGAGGAGCAGTTCTACATCGTCTTCCCGCTGCTGCTGTCGTTCCTGCTGCGGGTGTTCCCCACCCGGCTGAAGCCGATCATCTGGGGCCTGATGGCCGCCTCCTTCGCCAGCGCCGTGGCCAGCGTGGCCCTGGCGCCCAGCGCGGCCTTCTACCTGCCCCACAACCGCGCCTGGGAGCTGATGATCGGCTCGGTGCTGGCGCTGGGCATGGTTCCCAAGATCCGGGCCGCCTGGCTGCGCGAGGCCGCCGCCTTCCTGGGCCTGGCCATGATCGGGGCTGCGGTGCTGTTCTACCGAGAGCAGATGCCCTTCCCCGGCGCGGCCGCCATCCTGCCCTGCCTGGGCGCCGCCTTGGTCATCGCCGCCGGCGAGACCGGCCCCACGCTGATGGGCCGGCTGCTGTCGTGGCGGCCGGTGGTGTTCATCGGCCTGATCTCCTACTCGCTGTACCTGTGGCACTGGCCGATGATGGTGGGCGCGCAGATGAACAGCTTCCTGTTCGGCGGCGCCCCGGCCATGGCGATCAAGATCGGCACGGTGCTGGTCTCGCTGGTGCTGGCGACGATCTCGTGGTGGCTGATCGAGCGGCCGTTCCGCGTCGGCCCGCTGAAGCTGCCCCGCAAGGCGCTGTTCCAGGCCGCCGGCGCGGCCGCGGCCGTGCTGGTCGCCGTGGGCGTAGCCGGCCAGGTCGACCACGGCCTCTCCTTCCGCTACTCGCCGCGCGTCCAGCAGATCGCCGACCTGCTGACCGACAAGAGCCACCGCCAGATGCGCGAGGGCACCTGCTTCCTGCCGTCGGGCTCGACCGTCGACGACTTCGACATGGCCTGCGTGCGGCAGGATCCCAGGCGCCGCGACTACCTGCTGATCGGCGACAGCCACGCCGCCCACCTGTGGTACGGCCTGGCCAAGGCCATGCCGGGCGTCAACGTGATGCAGGCCACCGCCTCGGGCTGCAAGCCGACCCTGACCCACCCCGGCTCGGCCGAGGAGCGCTGCGTGGCGCTGATGGACCGGGTGTTCGACACCTACCTGCCGGCCCACAAGGTCGACACCGTGGTGCTGGCCGCCCGCTGGAAGCGCGAGGACCTGCCGCGGCTGGAGGCCACCCTGACCCGCCTGCGCGGCCAGGGCCTGGACGTCATCGTGTTCGGCCCGATCATCGAGTACCGCTCGCCCCTGCCCCGCCTGCTGGCCGTCTCCGACCGCCTGCACGATCCGGACTTCGTCGACGAGCAGCGCATCGACGTCAGCGGCGTCGACCGCGAGATCGGCAAGCTGGCCCGCAAGAAGGGCGCCCGCTACGTGTCGCTAGCCTCGGCCATGTGCCCGGCCGGCCATTGCCTGGAGATCGATCCCAAGGGCTATCCGGTGCAGTTCGACTACGGCCACCTGACCGGCAGCGGCTCGGAGATCCTGGCCCGGCGGGTGATCGCCAGGGACCCGACCCTGAGCCAGGGCCCGATCGCCGCCGCGCCCGTAACGGCGAGCGCCAAGGGGGCCTGATCCCTTCGGTTGCAAGCCGCGCCGGGCCGCGCGAAGGTCGCGCCCTTGTTCAGAGGGGGCTCACCATGCAGCTGATCAGTCTTCCGGCCTCGCCCTTCGCGACCCGGGTCAGGATCGCGGTCCGGGCCAAGGACCTGGACGTCGAGATCGTCCCGCCGCCGAGTGGCTGGCCGAATGACCGGCGGTTCCGCGACATCAGCCCGACGGGCCGCGTACCCGTGCTGATCCTCGACGACGGCGAGGCGGTGTGGGAGTCGGCGGTCATCCTGGAGTTCCTGGAGGAGCTCTTTCCCCAGGCGCGCCCGCTGCTCCCCGCCGACGTCCTGGAACGCGCGCGGGCGCGGCAGCTGGTGCGCGTGGCCGATCTCTACCTGATGCCGCCGATGGTCGCGCTGGCTGCGCCCCAGAGCCCGACCGAGAACAGCCGGCTGCTTGATCAGCTGGCCGACGCCCTGACCATGCTCGACGATCTGCTGGAAGACGGCCCCTACGCCGTCGGCGGATCACTGTCGCACGCCGACTGCGCGATCGCGCCGGTGCTGCTGGCCGCCCGGGTCACGGGCAGCCGTCTCGGGATCGATCCGATCGAGGCGCTGCCGCGCGTGGAGGCCTATGCGCGCGCGATGATCCGCGACGAGCACGTCGTGGAGGCGCTCCTCGAAATGCAAGAGGGGATCCGGCGCCTCGTCCCGAGCCGCTGAGATCCCCTCGCCTGCCCAGGGCTGGCCAGTATCAGTGCTGGCTTTCCGGCAGGCGCACGACCAGGCCGTCCAGGGCGTCGCTGACCTTGATCTGGCAGGACAGGCGGCTGTTGGGTTCGACGTTCTCGGCGAAGTCGAGCATCGACTCCTCCATGGCCGACTTCTCGCCGGTCTTGTCGCTCCAGGCGTCGTCCACATAGACGTGGCAGGTCGCGCAGGCGCAGGCGCCGCCGCAGTCGGCGTCGATGCCCGGGACGTTGTTCTTCACAGCGCCTTCCATGACCGTCAGGCCCGGCTTGACGTCGAGGACGTGCTCGGTCCCGTCGAATTCGATGTAGGTGATCTTGGCCATGGTTCCCCTGCACTCTTCGGGCGGCTTCAGGCCGCCACTTCCTTCATGGATATCGCCGGATCCGCGAGCTTTGTCTTAGACACGGGCGTCCGCTTGGCGATCAATTGTTTGCCGGCCATGAACTCGGGCGGCGCGTTTACGGCTTCCACGGCCTGGACGAGGTCGCCCTTGAGGTGGAAGACGGCGAACTTGGCGGCGGCCACGTCGCCGCGCACGATGGTGCTGTCGGCGTCGAACGGCAGGCCGGCGATCTGGAGCTTCAGGTCGTACTGGTCGGACCAGAACCACGGCACTTCCGGCGAAGGCCCGGCGCGACCGACGATGGCGGCGGCGGCCTGCTTGGCCTGCTCCAGGGCGTTGGGCACGCTTTCGAGGCGGAACTGGCGCTCGTACAGCGGCAGCGGCCGGTGGGCGACGTCGCCGATGGCGAAGACGCGCGGGTCGCTGGTGCGGGCCTCGAGATCCACGACGATGCCGCCCGTGCACTCCAGGCCCGCGTCCTGGGCCAGCTCGACATTGGGATGGGCGCCGACGCCGACCAGGGCCGCATCGCAGGCCACGACCTCGCCGCCCTTCAGGCGCACGCCGGTGACATGGCCGTTCTCGCCTTCGAAGGCCTCGACATTGGCGTTCAGCTCGAACTTCACGCCGCGCGCGCCGTGATAGTCCTGGAAGAAGGTCGACAGCGTGTCGCAGGCGACGCGGGCCAGCACGCGGCTCTCGCGCTCGATGATCGTGGCCTCCGCGCCCAGGGCGCGGGCCGAAGCGGCTGCTTCGAGGCCCACATAGCCGCCGCCGACCACGGCCAGGCGCTTGCCCTGCCCCAGGGCGGCCTTCAGGCCTTCCGCGTCGGCCGCCGTGCGCAGGGCCAGCACGCCGGCCAGATCCGCGCCGGGGATCGGCAGTTCGCGGGCGCGGGCGCCGGTGGCGAGAATGAGGAAGTCGTAGGTGATGACCTCGCCCGAGGCGAGGGTCACGGTGCGGTCGCCGCGGTTGAGGCTGGTCGCCACGCCTTGCAGGCGCAGGGCGACATTGGCCTCGGCGTACCATTCCTGGGGTTTCAGAGCCAAGCTGTCGGCGTCGGCCTCGCCCTTCAGCCAGGCCTTGGACAGCGGCGGGCGCTGGTAGGGCAGCAGCGGCTCCTCGCCGATCAGCACGATCGGGCCCTCGTGGCCGTACTGGCGCAGGAAGGCGGCGGCCGAGCCGCCGGCATGGCCGGCGCCGACGATCACCACCTTGGCCTTCGGATCGCTCACGACCGCTTCACTCAACGCGTTTGTCTCCCGCACGGAACAAAATTGACGACCCCGTCATCTTTTGCAAGCCGGCGCTAACCGGGACGGGTCATCCAGAACCAGCCATAGAACAGCACCCAGCCCGTCGTGAAGACGGCCAGCGCAGTCTTCGGACCGACCCGGCCCCGCATCATGGCGCCGATCAGCGAAAACGCCGCCGCCACGAGCAGAAAGCGCGGCAGGCGAACAGGCAGGGCCGCGGCGGCGAAGGCCGGCAGGCTCGCGCCCGCCTGCGGGGCCAGCGCCGCATAGACCTTGTAGGGCGTCGAGGTCAGCGGCCCCTTCAGGCTGGCCAGGACCCAGCCCTCGCGGGCCATGTCGTCCCTAGCCTTGTCGATCATGGCGTCGGAGACCGACGGCACGGCGGCCACCGCCTTCAGCGCCGGGCCGGGCGCGTTGGCGCTCCACAGCCACATGGCCGCTCCGCCGATCATCGCCCCCAGGGCCGCGGCCAGGCTGGCCATGGCCCCCATGCGAAAGCCTCGCCGCAGAGCGACGAGGCTTATGAGCACGTCCGGAACGACGAAGAACAGGAAGCCCTCGGCCGCGCCCCACAGGAATGCGGCGAGACCGAAGGCCCGGGCAGTCCTCAGACCACCCGCTCCACCAGCATCTTCTTGATCGAGGCGATGGCCTTGGCCG
The DNA here is from genome assembly GCF_036889365.1 of Caulobacter sp. CCNWLW153. Taxonomy (NCBI): domain Bacteria; kingdom Pseudomonadati; phylum Pseudomonadota; class Alphaproteobacteria; order Caulobacterales; family Caulobacteraceae; genus Caulobacter; species Caulobacter sp. CCNWLW153. The sequence continues at coordinate 47,758 of NZ_JBAKFV010000024.1, read as the reverse complement.
GGTTCAGCCCCTTCGGGCAGACCTGGGCGCAGTTCATGATCGTGTGGCAGCGATAGAGCTTGAACGGGTCCTCGAGGTCGTCGAGGCGCTCGCCGGTGGCTTCATCGCGGCTGTCGATCAGCCAGCGGTAGGCGTGCAGCAGGGCCGCCGGGCCCAGGTACTTCTCGCCGTTCCACCAGTAGCTCGGGCACGAGGTCGAGCAGCAGGCGCACAGGATGCACTCGTACAGACCGTCGAGCTTCTCGCGATCTTCCGGGGCCTGGCGCCACTCCTTCTGCGGCTCGGGGGTCGTGGTGTGCAGCCACGGCTCGATCGAGGCGTACTGGGCGTAGAACAGCGTCAGGTCCGGGATCAGGTCCTTGACCACCGGCACGTGCGGCAGCGGGCTGATCTGCACGGCCTTGCCGGGCACCTCGCCGTGGCCGTGCGTGCAGGCCAGGGTGTTGCGGCCGCCGATGTTCATCGCGCACGAACCGCAGACACCCTCGCGGCACGACCGGCGGAAGGCCAGGGTCGGGTCGATGGTGTTCTTGATGTAGAGCAGCGCGTCCAGGACCATGGGACCGCAGGCGTCGACGTCGACGTCATAGGTGTCCCACCGCGGGTTCATCCCGGTTTCGGGATCGTAGCGGTAGATCTTGAACGAGCGCACGTTCTTGGCGCCGGCCGGAGCGGGCCAGTGCTTGCCGCTCTGGACGCGGGAGTTCTTGGGAAGAGAGAGCTGGACCATCTGCGTTCCCCTAGTAGACCCGTTGCTTCGGCGGGATGTAGTCGATGTCCTGCGACATCGTGTAGTTGTGCACCGGACGGAAATCGATCTTCACCTTGCCGGTCTCGTTGTCGAGCCAGGCCAGGGTGTGCTTCATCCACTCGGTGTCGTTGCGTTCGGAGAAGTCCTCGCGGGCGTGGGCGCCGCGGCTCTCGGTGCGGTTGGCCGCGCCGTTCACCGTCACGACCGCCTGGCCGATGAGGTTGTCGAACTCCAGGGTCTCCATCAGGTCGGTGTTCCACACCAGACCGCGGTCGGAAACCTTGACGTCGCCCTTCTTGTCCCAGACGGCCTGCAGGCGGGCCACGCCGCTGTCCAGGCTCTCGCCGGTGCGGAACACGGCGGCGTCTTCCTGCATCGCCTTCTGCATTTCGAGGCGCAGCTCGGCGGTCGGGGTCGAGCCGTTGGCGTTGCGCATGCGGTCGAAGCGCTCGACGTGCGCTTCGGTCTGCGAGGCCTTCAGTTCCGGTTGCTTGGCGCCCGGGACCAGGGTCTCGGCGCAGCGCAGGCCGGCCGCGCGGCCGAACACGACAAGGTCGATCAGCGAGTTCGAGCCCAGGCGGTTGGCGCCGTGCACCGACACGCAGGCGGCTTCGCCCACGGCCATCAGGCCCGGGATCACCTGGTCGGGGTTGTCGCCGGCCTTGGTCACCACTTCGCCGTGGTAGTTCGTCGGGATGCCGCCCATGTTGTAGTGGACGGTCGGCAGCACCGGGATCGGGGCCTTGGTCACGTCGACGCCGGCGAACACCTTCGCCGTCTCCGAGATGCCCGGCAGGCGCTCGGCCAGGATCTTCGGATCCAGGTGGTCGAGGTGCAGGAAGATGTGGTCCTTGTTCGGGCCCACGCCGCGGCCTTCGCGGATCTCGATGGTCATCGCGCGGCTGACCATGTCGCGGGGCGCCAGGTCCTTAACCGACGGGGCGTAGCGCTCCATGAAGCGCTCGCCTTCCGAGTTGGTCAGGTAGCCGCCTTCGCCGCGGGCGCCTTCGGTGATCAGGCAGCCGGCGCCGTAGATGCCGGTGGGGTGGAACTGCACGAATTCCATGTCCTGCAGCGGCAGGCCGGCGCGCAGCGCCATGGCGTTGCCGTCGCCCGTGCAGGTGTGGGCCGAGGTGGCCGAGAAGTAGGCCCGGCCGTAGCCGCCGGTGGCCAGGATCACGGTCTGGGCCTGGAAGCGGTGCAGGGTGCCGTCGTCGAGCTTCCACGCGGTCACGCCGCGGCAGGCGCCGTCTTCCATGATCAGGTCGAGGGCGAAGTACTCGATGAAGAACTCGGTGTCGTGGGCCAGCGACTGGCCGTACATCGTGTGCAGCATGGCGTGACCGGTGCGGTCGGCCGCCGCGCAGGTGCGCTGGATCGGGCCTTCGCCGAAGTTCTTGGTCATGCCGCCGAAGGCGCGCTGGTAGATCTTGCCCTCGGCCGTGCGCGAGAACGGCACGCCCCAGTGCTCGAGCTCATAGACCGCCGCCGGAGCGTTGCGGGTCAGGTACTCGATGGCGTCCTGGTCGCCCAGCCAGTCCGAACCCTTGACGGTGTCGAACATGTGCCAGCGCCAGTCGTCCTGGCCCATGTTGCCGAGCGAGGCCGAGATGCCGCCCTGGGCCGCCACGGTGTGGCTGCGGGTCGGGAACACCTTGGTGATGCAGGCGGTCTTGAGGCCCGCCTGCGCGGCGCCGAGCGCGGCGCGGAGGCCCGAGCCGCCGGCGCCCACGACGACGACGTCGAACTTGTGGTCGATGAACGTGTAGGCCGACATCAAAGGGCTCCGGTGAAGGCGATCTTCAGGATCGAGACGATCCCGGCGGCGCCCGCGAGCATGCAGACGAAGAGGTTGCCGATGACGAGGGCGGCCTTCGGCGCGAACGCCTCGACATAGTCCTCGATGACCACCTGGATGGCGTTCTTCAGGTGCACCAGCAGCGCGATGAACAGCAGCGACAGCAGGACGGCGTTGATCGGGATCGCCACCCAGGCGGCGACCGTGTCGAAGTCGCTGCCGGCCAGGCGGATGCCCGCGAAGGCGCCCCAGATGAACAGCGGCACGAGGGCCAGGCCCGAGACGCGCTCGGAGATGAAGTGGCCCACGCCGTGGTGCGAGGCGCCCAGGCCGCGCGCGCGCGACAGCGGGGTGCGGAATTGGCTCTTGGAGGTGCTCATGGTCAGATCGCTCCGGTCGCGAGGGCGATGATCCAGGTGACGACGGCGGCGACGATCGCGAAGGCGATGACCACCACGCCGGTCAGGTTGGCCGTCTTCGGATCGAAGCCCTTGCCCAGGTCCCAGAAGCTCTGACGGACGATGTAGGCGACGTTGTAGAAGACCGCGACCGTGATGCCGAACAGCACCAGCTTGCCCAGCACCGAACCCAGGACGTCGGTGTAGCAGGCGTAGTGCTCGGGGCCCGAGGCCAGGGCCAGGGCCCAGCCGGCCAGCAGGAGGACGCCGACATAGAGGGCGAACAGGCTGGCGCGGTGCAGGATCGAGCACGCCATGGTGATGTGCCAGCGCCAGACCTGGAGGTGCGGCGACAGCGGACGCTCAGGGAGCCCCCGGCTCGTCTCGGTCATTTTTACGTCCAACCTGTGGATTTGTGCGTTGCGGGACGCTTTTAAGCGCGAGCGCCGGGGTGTCAACGAAACGGCCGTTACTTGAGATACGTTCGCATTTCACCCGACGGGAGAATGAAGGAACCTCTCTAGCAAAGCTTGCGTTATCGCTGGCTGTTCAACGGGGGATGACCTTCAGGCGATGACTGGGTCGATCGATTTCGCGGCGGTGTTCGATCGTCTGCCGACCCCGTACATGATGCTGGACAGCCAACTGCGCTACGTGGCCGCCAACCAGGCCTATCTGGACGCCGTGGCCCGCGCCTGGAGCGAGCTCGACGGCGCCTTCCTGTTCGACGCCTTCCCCGGCCAGGGCGAGTCGCGCGAGCGGCTGGAAAGCTCGCTGCTGCGCGCCCGCGACCTGGGCAAGGTCGACCACCTGCCGCTGATCCCCTACGCCATCGAGCGACCAGCCCACCTGGGCGGCGGCTTCGAGGACCGGATCTGGAGCGCCACCCACACCCCGATTCCCGGTCCCGACGGCAAGACCGCATACATCGTCCAGCACACCCAGGACGTCACCGCCATCCAGCGCCTGAAGGAAGTCGCCTTCGGCCGGGGCGAGATGGCCATGCTGCAGGACGACGTGCTGCTGCGGGCCGGGGCGGCCGGCGCCCAGAACGACGACCTGCGGCGCCTGTTCATGCAGGCGCCCAGCTTCATGGCCGTGCTGCGCGGTCCCGAGCACCGCTTCGACCTGGTCAACAACGCCTACGGCCAGTTGATCGGCTGGCGCGACGTCGTGGGCCTGCCGCTGCGCGAGGCCCTGCCCGAGGTGGTGGAGCAAGGCTTCGTGGCGCTGCTCGACCGGGTGACCGCCACCGCCGAGGCCTTCGTCGGCCGCGAGATCAAGGTCGCCCTGCAGCGCACGCCGGACGGGCCGCTGGAGGATCGCTTCCTCGACTTCATCTACCAGCCGATCGTCGAGCCGGACGGCGCGGTCTCAGGCGTGCTGGTCGAGGGCTCGGACGTCACGGACAAGGTGCTGGCCGGCGAACAGCAGCGCCTGCTGCTCGACGAGCTGAACCATCGCGTCAAGAACACCCTGGCCACGGTGCAGGCCATCGCCCGCCAGACCCTGCGCGGCGTGGAGAAACCCGAGGCCTTCGTACGGGCCTTCGAGGCGCGGCTGCTGGCCTTGTCACAGACCCACAACGCCCTGACCGACAGCCAGTGGGCCGGCGCGGGCCTTCGCCAGATCCTCGGCAAGGAACTGGCGCCCTACGATCCGGCGCGCATCGTCATGGACGGCCCCGACCTCAACCTGCCCGCCCGCGTGGCCCTGTCGCTGGGCATGGTGTTTCACGAACTGGCCACCAACGCCGCCAAGTACGGCGCGCTGAGCACCGAGACCGGCCGGCTGCTGCTGAGCTGGTCCGCCGAGCCGCTGGGCATGCTGTCCTTCGAATGGCGCGAGGCCGGCGGCCCCCGCGTGGCCATCCCCGCCCGCCGCGGCTTCGGCTCGCGCCTGATCGAACGCAGCATCGGGGCCGAACTGCGCGGGCAGGTGGCGATCGACTACGAGCCGGCGGGGCTGGCCTGCCGGTTCACGGTGTCGCTGGACCGGGTGTTCTAGAGGGCCCCTCTCCCACCCTGATCTCCCGTCATTCCCGCCCTTGTGGCGGGAACCTCTGGTTCCGCTCGCAAGTGAAGCGCAAGCGGACTGCCCCGCAGTCCGCCCCTACCGTCCCAACGGCTGACAGAGGGGTTCCCGCCACAAGGGCGGGAATGACGGGAGTTTAGTGGGTCTTCAGTCCCTTACCCGTCCCACGTAGTCCGCCGAGCGCATCTCCTGCAGGCGCGAGACCGTCCGCTCGAACTCGAACGAGCCGTCGCCGGCCGGATACAGCGCCTCGGGCTCGCCGGCGGCCAGGGCCACCAGCTTGGCGTCGGCTTCGTACAGGGCGTCGATCAGGGTGTTGAAGCGCTTGGCCGCGTCGCGCTTCTCGGGGACCAGCAGAGGGATGTCCTCGAGGAAGATGGTGTGGAAGCGCTCGGCCAGGGCCAGGTAGTCCTGCGGCCCCAGCGCCTGCTGGCACAGGCTGGCGAACGAGCTGCGCACCAGGCCGCCGGCGGCGCGCGGCAGGCGCAGCTTGCGGCCCATCACCTCCAGCGTGGCGCCGGTCTCCTCGGCGCCGTCCAGCATGTCGGCCCACAGCGTGTCGAACTCGGCCTCGGTGGCCTTGTCGACCGGCGACAGCCAGGTGCGGCCGGCCCGCAGGCGGTCGAGACGGAAGTCCACCGGACCGCGCACGGCGACGACCTCCATCTTCTCCTTCAGCATGGCGATGAAGGGCGTGAAGAGCTGGCGGTTGAGGCCGTCCTTGTAGAGGTCGTCGGGCGGGCGGTTGGAGGTGGCCACCAGCGTGACCCCCTCGGCGAACAGCGCCTCGAACAGCCGGCCCAGGATCATGGCGTCGGCGATGTCGGTGACCTGGAGTTCGTCGAAGCACAGAAGCCTCGCCTCACCGGCGATCAGCTCGGCCGTCGGCGCGATCGGGTCGTCGCCCTTGTGGCGGCCGAAGCGCGCCTTGCGCTCGGCGGCGTCGCCCTTGCGCCAGGCGTCGATGTGGGCGTGGACCTCGGCCATGAACACGTGGAAGTGGACGCGGCGCTTGCGGTGCACCGGGGCGCTGTCGAAGAACAGGTCCATGACCATCGACTTGCCGCGCCCGACCGGCCCCCAGATGTAGAGCCCGCGCTGGCTCTTGGGCTTGCGGCCGAAGAACGAGAAGCTGGGCTCGCCGGCGTTGTCGAGGTCGGACTCCAGGCGGGCCAGGGCGTCGATGGCGGCGGCCTGGGCGACGTCGGGACGGATCTCGCCGGCGGCGAGGCGCTCACGATAGGCGGTGCGTACGGACTGGGGCATCGGGGATGCGGGTTAGCGCGGGAAGCTGCGCGGGGGAACCCCTCTCCCTGAAGGGAGAGATGTCGGCGAAGCCGACGGAGAGGGGTGTGGCGCGATGATCGACTAGTTCAGCAGCAGCTGAAAACGCCCCCCTCCGGCCCTCCGGGCCACCTCCCCCAGAGGGGGAGCATCTTGTTGGGCGCCTTCCTTCTCCTCCCCCGTGAAACGGGGAAGGATCAAAGAAAAAGCCCCGGCCTTTGGGGCCGGGGCTCTTCTGAAATTCGATGCAGCGGCGATCACGCCACCCGGGCGACCTTCTTGGCCTTGGCCATCGCCCGGTCGCGGCGCAGGCGCGACAGGTGGTCGATGAACAGCACGCCTTCCAGGTGATCCATCTCGTGCTGGATGCAGACGGCGAACAGGCCCTCGGCCTCTTCTTCCACCTTCTCGCCCTGGTAGTTCAGGTAGCGCAACTTGATGCGGGCCGGGCGTTCGACGGCGTCGAAATATTCCGGCACCGACAGGCAGCCTTCCTCGTAGACGAACAGCTCTTCCGACGGATCGAACAGCTCGGGATTGATGAAGTAGCGCGGCGCCGGCTCCTCGTCCTCGCGGGCCAGGTCCATGACGATGATGCGCACGGGCTCGCCGATCTGCACGGCGGCCAGGCCGATGCCGGGCGCGTCGTACATGGTCTCCAGCATGTCGTCCATCAGGGCGCGCACCTCGTCGGTGACGGCCTCGACGGGCGTGGAGATCTTCTTCAGCGTCGCCAGGTCGGCGGCATTATCGATGGTGAGGATGCGACGGATAGCCATAACGAGACTCAGGTAGGCGTCCCGTTTCCGAGGGTCAAGGCGGGGTTTTGTCCCACCCCTTCATCAGCTTGCGAGATCTCCAGCTTGGTGACCGGCCGCACGGCCGTGTCGACGGCCGCCAGTTCCTCGATGCCCTTGCCGCCGTGCTCGACCTTCAGCTTCTCGAACTCGCGGGCCTTGGGCAGCACCCGGCTCTCCAGCGAGCCGACGAAGGCGTTGTACTTGTCGACGGCGGCCGACAGCGAGCGGCCCACGCCGGCCACGTGGCCGCCCATGTCGGCGACGCGCTTGTAGAGCTCTCGGCCCAGGGCGGCGACCTCGACGGCGTTCTTGGCCTGCTCTTCCACGCGCCAGCCGTAGGACACGGCCTTGCAAAGGGCGAACAGGGTCGAAGGCGTGGCGATGATCACCCGCTTTTCCATCGCCTCGGTCATCAGCTCGGGCGCGCGCTCCAGGGCGGCCGCCAGGATGCCGTCGCCGGGCACGAACATCGCCACGAAGTCGGGCGAGACCTCCAGGGCGTCCCAATAGGCCTTGGCCGACAGCGACTGGATGTGGGCGCGCAAGCTGGCGGCATGGCGCAGGTAGGCGGCCTCGCGGGTGACGTCGTCGGGCGCGTCCTGGGCTTCCAGATAGGCGTTGAGCGAGCATTTGGCGTCGATGACGAAGGCGGCGTTGCGCGGCATGCGCACGACCACGTCGGGACGGACCCGACCGCCGTCCAACTGCACCTGCTCGGTGAAGTCGACCCCGTGCTTCAGGCCCGCCATCTCCAGCACGTTGCGCAGCATCTGCTCGCCCCAGCGGCCCTGCACGCCTGCCCCGCGGCGCAGGGCGGCCGACAACTTGCGGGCCTCGGTCTGGGTGGCGGCAGAGGCCTCCATCAGGGCGGCGATCTGGGCTTTCAGGCCGCCGCTCTCTTCGGCGCGCGACTTCTCGACCGCGGTGACCTGGGCTTCGAACTTGGCCAGGGTCTCGGCCACCGGCTTCAACTGGGCCTCCAGGCGGGCGTGGGTCAGCTGGTCGCGGCTCTTGGCGTTCTCGTCGGCCCGCTTGATCAGCTGCTCGGCCACGGCCTGGGCGCTCTTCTCGGCCTGGGCGCGGATCAGCTCGATCTGGGTCGCCGACTGGTCCTCCAGCATCCGATGGCGCTCCAGCGCCTGCTCCAGCTGCGAGCCCAGCCGCCAGGCCTCCTGCGTGGCGGCGGCGGCTTTGCGCTGCGCCATGATCGCCCACACCACCGCGCCCGCAGCGGCCAGCAGGAACACGAGGGCGAGGATCAGGTAGGGGTCGACGGCGTCGTTCATGCTCCGTTCTTAGCCGGAGTCGAGGGCCAGAGGAAGGCGGCCGTCAACCGACCACGCGCCAGCCCTCCAGCGGAACCACCGTGGCGCAGGCCGGGCCGCCGTCCCTGGCGCGACCGGGCAGCAGCACCTCGAGCACCGCACCACCCTCCAGGGCCTTGGCCAGCAGGCCTTCCGGGATGGTGTGGATGTCGATCTTGGCGCGCCTCGTCCAGGGCGAGCCGTGCTGGCCGGCCGAGGTTCCGATGGCGATGTAGACGAACCGCCGGCTGGGCCCTTCGCTGCGGACGAATTCGCCGAGGAACCGTGGGCCGGGCGCCAGGCGCACCGATACGTCGAGGGCCAGCGGGGCGTCCGAAGCCGTCACCGGCTCCACGGGATGGTTCTTCTTGTCCTGCAGACTGTAGGCGACGCCCGGAACCGGGTCCTGAATGCGCAGTCTCAGCGTGATCGGCTGACCGGTCATGGCGTTCCTCCCGGGACCAAGTCGTAGCCGACGGCGAGCCCGGGCGGAACGCCCCGCTCCTACTTGGCGTACCGCGCCGCCACCGGCTCGTAGCGGTCCCAGACCTGGCCGTCGGCCAGCGAGCGCAGCAGTTTCAGGTACTCGGCGTGCGACCAGGCGAGCGGCGTCGCCGAATCCGTACCCTCGCCGGTCACGTAGGGGTGGCGGGTCTTGGCGCCGACGCCGTCCCACACCTGTTCGGGGATCAGCAGGCCGTCGTTGGCGAAGAGCTCGATGCCCTTGACGTAGCGGGCGCGGATGGCCGCGATCTGGGCCTTGGAAGGCTTGCCCTTCTCGGCCGCCAAAGCGAGTTCGTAGTGGCCGCGCTCGCCGGTGAAGATCGGCCAGACACGCCCGCGCTGGCCGGGGCTCATTTCGCCGCCCTCGCCATAGTTGGCGCCGGTCCTGGCGTCCTCGCCATAGCCGTCGACGTCGTAGCGCCGCCAGCCGGGGAACTCGCCCTTCACGCCCGGGAAGCTGAAGTCGTAGCGCACGCGATACATGTCCTCGCGGGCCGTGTCGTCCAGCTCGGGCAGGCTGCCGACGATATGGCTGTCGTCGGCCCGGCGCACGCCGTAGCGGACCAGCTCCAGGAAACCGCCGTCGACGACCTCGTCCTCGGGCGGGGCGATCTGGCCGTTGGCCGCGCCGATCGGGGCCTTGTCGTTGGGGTCCTCGTTCTTGTTCAGGCGCATGAAGTAAGCGCCGTCGCCGAACTTGCCGCTGGTGGTGAACATCCGCGCCTCGACCTTGGCCGAATAGGCGTCGGCGGTGGCGCGATAGCGGTCGCCCGACTTGGCGTCGCCCGCCAGGTCGGCGATCTCGCCGGCGGTGACCAGGCCCGCGATCACCGCGGCCGTGGTCGAGGGCGAGTGACCGTCCTGCTCTTCCCAGCGCTCCTGCTGGGTGTAGGGCGGCGTGATCGTGGCCTTGTTCCAGCCGATGCCGACCTTGCCGCCGTCGACAAGGAAGTCGGCCGCCGGCTTGATCATGCGGGCGTAGTAGGTCGCAAGGTCCGGCTCCGACAGCCAGCCCAGCTTCCACAGCTTCCAGCCCAGCATGATCGGCATGGCCGTCTGGTCGAGCTGGACACCGACCCACTCGGGCGTGCCGTCCACCTCCGACTTCTGCAGGAACCAGCCGCCGGCGCCCTTGTTGCCGGGCGTCTTCTCGCCGACCTGCACGGTGGGCAGGTAGTGGAAGGCGGCCAAGGGCGTCTCCTTGTCGCCCAGCGCCGCCAGGGCCATGGCGCACTGGTAGAAGTCGCGCGGCCAGACGGCCTTGTAGCCGGTCGAGGGCTTGGAAGCGTCGACCGTGTCGCCCCAGGGGTTGGACAGCGAGGCGATCAGGGCGCCGGCATAGGTGCGGTCTTCCTGCACCTTCAGCATCAGGGCGCTGGCATAGGCCAGCTTGCCGCCGTCGGCGCTTTCCTTGGCCACGCGCGGCAGTTCGGAAAGCGAGGCGATATAGTCGCTCCAGCCGACGCGGTCGCCCTCGCCGTTGTAGCGGGCCAGCACCTCGTCATAGCCGGTCTTCAGGCTGGCCATGGCCGTCTGGGCCGACGCGCCCGGATCGGCGCCGAAGCCGATGGCGAAGTCGTAGGTGGCGCTGCCCGAGGCCTGGGTCGGCAGCTGGGCGGCCAGCACGATCGCGCCCTTGGCCTCCGCCCCGCCGGCCAGCACGCCGTCGTCGCCCAGGATCTTCAGGGCGTCATTGCCTTCCAGCCTGGCGGCGGCCGCCTTGGCGAAGGGACGGTCGCCGCGCAAGGTGAGGTAGACCTTGCCCTCGCCGGCCGTCAGGGCCTGGGCGCCGGCCGAGCCCACGTCGTTTCCGCCGGTGTTGGCCATGTGCGGCTCCAGCACCAGGAACGGCGTCACCGAGCCCCTCAGCGCCTTGATCGTCACCCGCAGGAACAGGGCGTGGCGGTCGGGATCGGTGAAGATCCGCTTCTCGATGACGAAGCGGCCGGCCTTGTCGGTGGTGGTGATCCGGTAGGCCGGCGACAGCGGTCGACCCTTTTTGTCCGTATACAGATATTCTGTGCGAGCGGTCGTGTCGCGGCCTTCGACGGCGACGCCGTCGGCGGTCTTCACGGCGATCCGCATCTGCTTGATCTGGGCCTCGTGGATCAGGCCGTACATGGTTTCGGTCAGCACGCCGTCGGCGACCGAGAACCACACCTTGGAGACCGCGCCGGTCGGGCCGCCGTCCTTGTAGGCGCCGTCGACATAGGCCTCGTAGGCGGCGCCGACGGCGGTCTTGGCCGAATAGGCCCAGGTGGTGGCCGGTTCGGCGGCCTGGGCGGCCGACGCAACGGTCAGGGCCGAGGCGGCCAGGATCAGGGTCTTGAGGGTACGCATGAGGGGCCTCACGAAGCAGACTTGGCCAGCCGCTTGGGCTCGCCCGGGTCGTTGACGGCGAAGACGGAGACGGCGGCGATCAGGAACGAGGCCGCGCCCAGCACGAGCGCGTAGATCGCCTGGCCGCCGAAAAAGGTCTTGAGCAGCAGGCCCAGCACCGTGGCGGCCAGCAGCTGCGGAATGACGATGAAGAAATTGAAGATGCCCATGTAGACGCCCATCTTCCGACCCGGCACCGAGCCCGACAGGATCGAATAGGGCGACGACAGGATCGAGCTCCAGGCGAAACCCACGCCGACCATGCCGATGACCAGCAGCTTGGGGTCGCGGATCACGAGGAACGACAACAGGCCAAGCCCGCCCAGAACAAGGCACAGGGCGTGGGCGACGCGGCGGCTGGCGACGCGGGCGATGACCGGGATCAGCAGGGCCGCCAGGGCCGCCACGCCGTTATAGACGCCGAACAGCACCCCCACCCAGTCGGCCCCGGCGTTGTAGGCGGCCGAGGTCGCATCGCTGGCGCCATAGTGGAAGGCGGCGACGGCGGGGGTCGTGTAAATCCACATGGCGAACAGGCCAAACCACGAGAAGAACTGCACCACCGCCAGCTGCTTCATCGTGGCGGGCATGGCGAAGAGGTCTTCCACCACTTCGGAGAAGCCGTTGCCGGTCCGCCCCGCCCGCTTCAGCTGGCCGGCGACCAGCTGCGCCAGGCCAAAACCGCCGATCAGGGCGGCCAGGACGTAGAGCTCCTTCTCCAGCCGGGCCGCATAGACGCCGGCGGCGACCGCCAGACCGGCGATCGTCCAGATCGCGCCGCCGGTGAGGTAGGCCGAAACGGCGCGGCCCGGGCCGGCTTCGGTCGCGATGGCCTCGCCCTTGGCGGCCGCGTCGGCGGCCTCGAAGGCGGCCATCTGCTCGGGCGAGTATTCGCGGGTGGAAAAGACGGTCCACAGCACCGAGGCCAGCAGCGCCGCCCCGCCGACATAGAAGGCGATGCGCACCGAAGGCGGGATCTGGCCGGCCGGGGCGGTGTTGGCCACGTCCAGCCAGTTGGTCAGGATCCACGGCAGGCACGAGGCCAAGACCGCGCCGATACCGATGAAGAAGCTCTGCATGGCGTAGCCGGTAGAGCGCTGCTCGTCGGGCAGGTTGTCGCCGACGAAGGCCCGGAACGGCTCCATGGTGATGTTGATCGAGGCGTCCATGATCCACAGCGCCGAGGCCGCGATCCACAGCGTGGGCGAGTTGGGCATCAGGACCAGGGCGGCCGTGGTCAGGATCGCGCCCCAGAAGAAGTAGGGCCGCCGACGGCCGAGCCTGCCCCAGGTCTTGTCGGACAGGTGACCGATGATCGGCTGCACCAACAGGCCCGTGGCGGGCGCGGCGATCCACAGGATGGCCAGATGGTCGATCTCGACGCCGAGGGTCTGGAAGATGCGGCTGGTGTTGGCGTTTTGCAGGCCAAAGCCGATCTGGATCCCGAAGAACCCGAAGCACATGTTCCAGATCTGGAAGAGGCTCAGCCTGGCCTTGGTCATCGCTTCCCCGCCTTGACGCCGCCGGTTTTCCCGGCCGTTTGCGCAAATATTTGCATTGCGCTTTGCGGCGTGCATTTGCGCATGGGGCGCGGGGCGATGCAACGGCGAAGTGGGATTATGGCCGGTATCGAGGGCGAAATCGGCGCTGGAATGGACCTTCGGCCTGGCGTCCGCGAGACCTCCCCCGAGATGAAGGCCGTCGACGATCAGCAATAATTCTCATAAATTTGCACACCATCATTCCCGCCCACGCCTCCGCGGCTGAAAGAGGTTTTCCCGCCACAAGGGCGGGTGCTGACCGAAACAGGCGCTCGCTCGCGACGCTGATTTGACCGTCCGAAACAGGCGGCGGGACCAACTTCGTTCACGACCCGGCTCTGCCGCTCCGGAGGCCTGCCGAAGCGCCGGCCTCAAATCCCCCGCGACGGCGGCCCGCCCAGGGCTTAAACAGCCGCCTCGTTCGAAAGGCCCGACCATGTCCCTCCACATCGCCCTGCTGCGCGGCGTCAACGCCGCCGGTGGTCGTCTGATCACCGCCGACGAACTGACCGGCCTGCTGACCGATCTCGGCCACACCGAAGTCCGCATGGGCCCCAAGGTCGGCGACCTGGTGTTTGAGAGCAACGAGCGCACCGGCGCGGAACTTCAGACCCAGATCGAAACCGAGCTGATGGCGCGGCTGGGCCTGCGCACCGATGTCTATGTCCGCACCGCCGAGGCCTGGCGGGCCCTGGTCGCGGCCAACCCGTTCCCGGACTTCGCGGCGGCCGATCCGGGCTGGCTGATGACTCTGTTCTGCAAGGACACCCCCGACAAGAAAGCCATGGGCGCCCTGCGCGCGGCGATCCGCGGGACCGAGCAGGCGCGGGCCGAAAGCCGCCAGATCTATGCGATCTATCCCGACGGCGTCGGCGGCTCGAAACTGACCACCAGTCTGGTCGAGAAGACCCTCGGCACGCGGATCACCGGGCGGACGTGGACGGCGGTGCTGGCGCTCGCCGAGATGCTCGAGCCGATCTAGTCCTCACTGTCTTTCTTGCCGCCATCGCCCCGCCCCTCTTCAACGGCGCTGGCTTCGGCGAACGGCGAGAAGCCTCTGAACGACCGCTTGCCACCCTTAGCCCCCTTGCGCCGCGCCCCATCACGTAACATATACAATTACATGAAACGGAACAGCCGCCTCTCCGTCGCCCTGCACGTGCTGCTGCACATGGCCGAACAGGCCGACAAGGCTTTGACTTCGGAAGTCCTGGCCTCTTGGGCCGCGACCAATCCGGTGGTCATCCGCCGCACCTTCGCGGGCCTGCGCGAGGCCGGCATCGTCGGCTCGACCAAGGGCCACGGCGGCGGCTGGACCCTGCTGAAGCCGCTGGACGCCGTCAGCCTGGCCGACATCCAGGCGGCGCTGGACGAGCCGCTGCTGGCGCTGGGCAAGGCCGAGGAGAGCCCCGGCTGCCTCGTCGAACTCGCCGTCAACGCCGCCCTCGACGACGCCGTGGCCGAGGCCCGCCGGCTGCTGGACGAGCGGCTCTCCAAGATCACCCTGGCGGACCTGGCCGCCCGGATCGGCCCGCGCCGCGTCGTGCTGCCAGCGGCGGGCTGCAAGGACCCCCATCATGAATCATGACGTCATCGTCGTCGGCGGCAGCTTCGCCGGCCTGTCCGCCGCCATGCAGCTGGCCCGCGCCCGCCGCGACGTGCTGGTGGTCGACGCCGGCCTGCCCCGCAACCGCTTCGCCGACGCCTCGCACGGCTTTCTCGGCCAGGACGGCAAGGCTCCGTTCGACATCCTGCGCGAGGCCCGCCGACAGCTGGCGGCCTATCCGACCGTCTCGTTCGTCGAAGGCGAGGCGCGTGACGCCGGCGCCGAGGACGGCAGCTTCTCCGTCGCGCTGAACGACGGCCGCACCGTGCGCGGCAAGCGCCTGGTGCTGGCCACCGGCGTCGCCGACCAGCTGCCCGACATCCCGGGCCTCAAGCCCCGCTGGGGCGCGACCGTGCTGCACTGCCCCTACTGCCACGGCTACGAGGCGCGCGACCGCAGGCTGGGCGTGCTGGCCGGCGGCCCGATGGACCTGCACAAGGCCCGGATGATCCCCGACTGGGGCCCCACCACCCTGTTCAGCCAGGGCCTGCCGATCGACGCCGAGACCCGCGAGAAACTGGCCGCCCGCGGCGTTGCGATCGAGGAAGTTCCGGTGGTCGAACTGCTGGGCGACGAGCCGGAGCTTTCGGGCGCCCGCCTGGCCGACGGCCGCATCGTGGCCATCGAGGCGATCTTCGCCTCGCCGACCGTGCGCATGGCCAGCCCCCTGGCCCAGCGCCTGGGCTGCGCGCTGGAGGACGGCCCGCTGGGGCCGCTTATCACCGTCGACGACTGGAAGGCCACCAGCGCGCCGGGCGTCTTCGCCGCCGGCGACGCGGCGCGGGCCAACCACAACGCCACCCTGGCCTCGGCGGACGGGGTGCTGGCGGGGGTGGGCGCGCACCGGTCGCTGGTGTTCGGCTGAGCCCCAAACCGTAAAACCCCCGCGAAAGCGGGGGCCCAGGCTCTTTCTGAAACGCGCGGCGCTCGAGGATAAAACACCTGGGTCCCCGCTTTCGCGGGGATTTTACGGGAGGAAGGAAACGCTCAGCGCTTCCCGAGCGCCACGAAGCGGATCGCCTGGCCGCCGCCGGGGGCCAGTTTCAGCTCCAGCACGTCGGCCGCCGTCACTTCGCGGGTCTCGATGACGATGTCCTGCGGAGCGGTCTTCCAGTCGGCCTTGTCGCCGTCGCGATAGATCTCGGCGCGGTACTTGCGGCCCGGATCCAGGAACGACAGCGGCGCCGAAAGCACCCGGCCCTGCTCGTCGCTGATCGCGCCCAGGTACCAGTCGTCGCTCTTGCGGTCCTTGCGGGCGATGGTGACGAAGTCGCCGATCTCGCCATTGACCACCCTGGTGTCGGCCCAGTCGACCGGCACGTCCTCGATGAACTTGAACGGCTTGGGGTTGGCCTCGTAGTTCTCGAGCAGGTCGGCGGCCATCTGGATCGGGCTGTAGATCACCACGTACAGCGCCAGTTGCTTGGCCCAGGTGGTGGCCACGCCGTCGGGAGCCTTGGTCTTCATGCCGAAGATGCCCGGCGTGTAGTCCATGGGCCCGGCCAGCAGGCGGGTGAAGACGAGGTTGGCCTCGTGCTCGGGCGGGTTGCCCGGTTGGCCCCAGGCGCTGAACTCCATGCCCCGCGCGCCCTCGCGGCTGATCCAGTTCGGGTAGGTGCGGCGCAGGCCGGTGTCCTTGATCGGCTCGTGGGCGTTGATCGCGATCTGTCGCTTGGCCGCCGCCTCCAGCACCCGCAGGTGATGCTGCGCCATCGCCTGGCCTTCGTGCCAGGCGAAGTGGACCTTGCCGTCCGCCCCGGTCACCTGGGCGCCGCCCGCGTCGGCGACATAGCCGGTCTTCACGGCCGGCACGCCGACCGACTTGTAGAGGTCGAAGGCCGCGTCCATCTGGCGCTCGTAGACGACGGTGTTGCCGGCCGTCTCGTGGTGGCCGATCAGCACGACGCCCTTCTTGCGGGCGTAGTCGGTCAGCTTCGCAAGATCGAAGTCCGGATAGGATTCGGTGAAGCTGAACTCGGAGCCGTCGGCGAACCAGGCGCCGCCCCAGCCCTTGTTCCAGCCCTCGACCAGCACCCCGCCCAGGCCGTGCTTGGCGGCGAAGTCGATGTGACGCATGACGTTGTCATTGGTCGCGCCGTGCTTGGGGCCCGAACCCCAGGTCTTGTGATCCAGGTGCATCTCCCACCAGACGCCGACATATTTCATCGGCTTGATCCACGAGACGTCGCCCAGCTTGTTGGGCTCGTTGAGATTGAGGATCAGGCTGGAGGTGACTAGGCCGCCGGCGCTGTCGGCGATCTGCAAGGTGCGCCAGGGGGTGGGGAACGGCAGGGCGCGCTCGACCTTGGCCTCGCCGATCCCCGGCGTCAGGCTGGCCTTGAAGCGACGGTCCTGGGCGCGAGCCAGGTTCATGCCGGCATAGTCGACCAGCGAGGCCTCGTGGATCGAGACGTGCAGGCCGTCCTTGGTGCGCAGGGTCATCGGCGTCTGGGCGACCGACACCTCTTCGACGGGCGTGGTGTTGTAGAGATATTCCTCGCGGTTCCATTCGTAGGCTGGGATCCACCAGGCCGTGGCCTCGTCCACCAGGGAAAACTCGGTCAGCTCCTCGCCGATGCGGGCCGTCTTCAGGTTCGGCTGCTCGGGGAACTCGTAGCGGAAGCCCAGGCCGTCGTCATAGAGCCGGAACACCACGTCCAGACGCCGGTGCAGGGGAGTCTTCTCGACCAGGGTGACGCGCAGTTCGTTGAAGCGATTGCGCACGCTCTTGCGCTCGCCCCAGGGCAGGTCCCAGGTCTCGTCGACGCTGCGGGTCTTCTGGTCGGTCACCTCGAAATTGCGTTGCAGCTTGGGGGCGTCGACCAGGATGAAGCCCAGCTTCGACGGGGCCACCACCGGCCGGCCCAGGCGGCTGACAGAATAGGTCGGCTGGCCGTCGTTGTCGGTGGTCACCGTCACGCTCAGCACCTTGTCGGGCGAGGTCGCGGTCGCCGTGACGGCCGCGAGCGCGGGCGAGGCCGCCAGGGCCAGGACGGCCGCGGCGAGAAGGCGCAGGATCATGCTTGAACTCCCCAAATCCTCGCCTCGCCGCACTTGCCAAGCACGGCGGGCGATGCGTTAAACAGGTCAGTGAAAAAGTTTGCGGCAAATTTTGCGGCCGCGTGAGACGACGGGGACGGAACACCGTGAGCAAGGGGGCGACGCGTCTGGAAGACCTGGCCAGGATGGCCGGCGTCTCGATCTCCACCGCCTCGCGGGCGCTGAACGACAGCCCCGCCGTCAACCAGCGCACCAAGCAGCTGATCTGGAAGCTGGCGCGCGAGATGGACTATCCGTTCCGCCGCTACATGCCCGCCGGACCGATCGGCGCCGAGGGCACGATCGCCATCGTCGTCCCGCGTCCGCAGCACCGCGAGGGACGGCTGTCGGACCCGTTCTTCCTCGAACTGTTCGCCGGCGTCGGCGAGGCGGCCCGCGAGCGCGGCTGCGACATCCTGGTCAGCCACGTGGCCCCGGGCAGCTTCGAGGACCTGTCGGCGGCCATGACCACCAGCCGCGCCGACGGGGTGATCTTCCTGGGCCAGTCCTGGCTGCACACCGCCTTCAACCGCCTGGCCGAGACCGAGGCCCGCTTCGTGGTCTGGGGCGCCCAGCTGCCCGACCAGGCCTATTGCTCGGTGGGCTCGGACAACCCGCTGGGGGCCAGGCGCGCGACGCTGCACCTGGCGCGTCTCGGTAGAAAGCGCATCGTCTTCCTGGGCGACACCGAGGCGCCCGAGGCCATGCAGCGCCACCGGGGCTATCTCGACGCCGTCGAGCAGTTCGGCCTGGGCGTCGATCCCGACCTGATCGTGCCGGCCCACTTCGAGGTCGAGTCGGCCGAGGCCAGCATCGACAGCCTCATCCAGCGCGGCGTGAAGTTCGACGGCGTGGTCGCCGCCTCCGACCTGATCGCGCTCGGCGCCATCCGCGCCTTGCAGCATGCGGGCCTGTCGGTGCCGGGCGACGTCTCGGTGATCGGCTACGACGACGTGCCCTTCGCCCGCTACTCGCGCCCGGCCCTGTCGACGATCTCGCAGGACACCGCCAAGGCGGGACGGCTGATGGTGTCGAAGCTGCTCGACGCCAGCGGGCAAGGCGCCAGCCGCTCCGAGCGCGTGCCGACGGATCTGATCATCCGCGAGAGCTGCGGGGGGTAGAGCGTCCCCCACGCCTTCCCTTTTCTTCCCGTCATTCCCGCCCTTGTGGCGGGAACCCCTGGCTCCGCTCGCAGGTGAGCAGCAAGCGGATCGCCGGCGATCCGCCCCACTCGCACGTGCGGCTGACAGAGGGCATCCCGCCACAAGGGCGGGAATGACGGGAGATGAAAGAAGACTCCCTTCCCCCTCGATGGGGGAAGGGTCGGGGATGGGGGTGACGCGGCGCTGGCCGGGCCAACCGGCTGGCGTGGGTTCACCCCCACCCAACCCTCCCCCATCGAGGGGGAGGGCTTTGAGGAGCGTCCTCACCCCCGCTTCGCCAGCAGGCCGCCCAGCGGCGGCACCGTTCCTGGCGCGCCGAGGTTGACGCTGTCGACCAGCGTCCAGCCCTGCGGCGCCTCCCACGGAACCGCCTCGAAGCCGAGGTTGAACACGCACAGCATCGCCGCCTCGCCCTCGCCGCGCTCGAACACCAAGAGCGGGGTGTTGGTGTCCACGAGGTGCATGCCGCCGGTCTTGAGGGCCGGCCATTGCGCGCGCAGGCCGATCAGGCGGCGGGCGACATGCAGGGTGGCGGCGGGATCGGCTTCCTGGGCGTCCACAGACAGGGGCAGGTGCGCCGGATCCACCGGCAGCCACGGCTCGACGGTGGAGAAGCCGGCGTTGACCGCTCCGGCCGTCCACGGCATCGGCGTGCGGGCGCCGTCGCGGCCAAGGGTCTGGGGCCAGTTGGCGATGGCCTCGGGGTCGACCAGCCGCTCGAACGGCACCTCGGCCTGCGGCAGGCCCAGCTCCTCGCCCTGGTAGACGAAGACGTTGCCGCGCAGGGTCATCAGCAGCAGCAGGCCCATCTCGGCGAAGGCCTTGCGGTCGCGGCCGCGCGCCCAGCGCGACACCGCCCGCGGCGCGTCGTGGTTGGAGAAGGTCCAGGACGGCCAGCCTTCGCCCTCATGGCCCGGCCACGAGGTCGCGCCGAAGCGGACCAGTTCGTCCTTCAGCTCGTCGGCATAGAGGTAGAGGAAGCTGTAGGCGCTGTTGAGGCGATCGTTCCCCGCCGTGAAGCGCTTCATCTCCTCGTCGGCCCGGTCGCCGCCGATCTCGGCCACCGAGAAGCGGCCCTCGTACTGGTCGGTCAGGGCGCGCAGGCGGGACAGGAACTTCGGGATGTCCGGGTGGCCCT
This sequence comes from Caulobacter sp. CCNWLW153, assembly GCF_036889365.1. Taxonomy (NCBI): domain Bacteria; kingdom Pseudomonadati; phylum Pseudomonadota; class Alphaproteobacteria; order Caulobacterales; family Caulobacteraceae; genus Caulobacter; species Caulobacter sp. CCNWLW153. Next base: position 28,019 of record NZ_JBAKFV010000024.1, on the reverse strand, counting down.
GGTTGTGGACCTTGTCCTGGAAGTCGAACGGCCGCGTGCGCTTGCCGCCCGGCGGCAGGGGCGGATTGTCCCGCAGGGCCGGGTCGTGCATCGAGAAGTTGATGGCGTCGAAGCGGAAGCCGTCGACCCCGCGCTCCAGCCAGAAGCGGGTGATGTCGAGCAGGGCTTCCTGGACCTTGGGGTTATGCAGGTTCAGCTGCGGCTGCGAGGCCAGGAAGTTGTGCATGTAGTACTGGCCGCGCCGGGCGTCCCAGGTCCAGGCCGGGCCGCCGAACACCGACTGCCAGTTCGACGGCGGCGAGCCGTCGGGTTTGGCGTCGGCCCAGACGTACCAGTCCGTATACGGATTATCTCGACTTTCGCGACTCTGGGCGAACCAGTCGTGCTCGTCGCTGGTGTGCGAGAAGACCAGATCGATGATGATCTTCACGCCCAGGCGATGGGCCTTTTCGATCAGGCTGTCGAAGTCGGCCAGGGTCCCGAAGATCGGGTCGACGTCACGATAGTCGGAGACGTCGTAGCCGAAGTCCTTCATCGGCGAGGCGAAGAACGGCGACAGCCATATCCCGTCCACCCCGAGCAAAGCGATGTGCTCAAGACGAGCCGTGATCCCCGGCAGGTCGCCCACCCCGTCGTCGTTGGAGTCGGCGTAGCTGCGCGGATAGACCTGATAGATCACCGCCCCGCGCCACCACTCGGCGGGCGTGGCGACGGAAACGTCGGCGGGCTTGGTCAAGCTTTCGGTCGTCACTGGCGCGCGCCCTCCGAGACGCAGATCTTGTAGTCGAGCGGCGCGATGGTCACGCGATAGCTGCCGGGCGCGGCGGCGGCCGGGGCGCAGGCCCCGACCACCGAGCGCCAGGCGCCCGAGGTCGTCTCGACCTCGACATGGGCGTCCACCGGCGCCGCGCCGGTGTTGAACAGGACCAGGGCCTCGCGGCCCTGGTGGATGCGGGAAACGGCCAGCAGGCCGGGCTTGTCGCCGGCCGCGCGCACGACCTGCCGGCCCGAGCGCAGGGCGGGCTCGGCCGCGCGCACCTTGGCCATGCCGGAAATGGCGCGATAGAGCGGCGCGCTGGTGTCGTAGCGGTCGGCCGAGCCGCCCTTGCCGCCGATCAGGCGGTTGTCGTTGTAGACGGCGACCTGGCTGGCGAACATGTCCTCGCGGGCGTCCTTGTCGTCGCCGTCGCCGGTGAAGCCCTGCTCGTCGCCGTAATAGAGGGTCGGGGCGCCGCGCAGGAACATCAGCATGGCGTGGGCCAGCACGTTGCGCTGGACCAGCTCGGCGTCTGGCGCGACGGGATGGCCGACCAGCAACCGGCGGCCGAAACGGCCCATGTCATGGTTGCCCAGGAAGGTGGGGATCTGCGGCCCCGCCGCCTCGCCGCCGCGATAGAGCGCGTCGGCGGCGTACAGCCTGGCGAAGCGGTCGGTCCCGGCCTTGCCCGCCACGGTCTCGGTCACCGCCTGCTGGAAGGCGAAGTCGAGCGCGGCGGAAAAGCCGTCGACCACGGTCGAGCGGGCCAGGGCCACGGGATCCGGGTCGGCGACCTCGGCGAAGATGTGGAAGTTGGGGATGCCGCGCTTTGCCGCCCGTTCCTGCATGGCCGGCACGAAGGCCTGCCAGAACTGCGGATTGACGTGACGGGCGGTGTCGACGCGGAAGCCGTCGATCCCGAACTCGTCGATCCACTGGCCGTAGATATCGATGAAGCCCTGAACGACGCGCGGATGCTCGGTATAGAGATCGTCGAGCCCGGCGAAGTCGCCATAGAGCGAGCTCTCGCCGACGAAATCGCTCTCGCCGCGATTATGGTACCAGATCGGGTCGTTCAGCCAGTCGGGCTTCTTGATCCTGGCCTCGGCGGCCGGAACGTAGGGCGTATAGGCGAAGTCGGGCCGGGTCAGTTTCGCGAAGTTCTCGGCCGAGCCGTCGGCGTCGCCGGCGAAACCGGCGTTGATCGCCGGGCCCGAGACCCCGCCCCGGCGGCTGACCGGATAGTCGGCCTTGCCGCGGTACTCGCAGCGGCGGCCCTCGCATTCCTTCAGCTTGATGACGTCGGCGGTGTGGTTGATGACGATGTCGAGATAGACCTTCATCCCCCGCGCATGGGCGGCGTCGACCAGGGCCTTGAAGTCGGCCTTGGTTCCCAGGTGCGGGTCGACGTCGGTGAAGTCGGTGATCCAGTAGCCGTGATAGGCGGCGCTTTCCTGGCCCTTGGGGCCCTGCACCGGCTTGTTGACGAAGATCGGCGCCAGCCAGATCGCCGTGGCGCCCAGGCCCTGCACATAGTCGAGCTTGCCGGCCAGGCCCTTGAAGTCGCCGCCGTGGAAGAAGCCCTTGTCGGCCGGATCATAGCCGGTGGCCAGGCGGTCTTCAGTCGAATTGGCCCCCTTCAGGCCGCCGCGATCATTGGACGGGTCGCCGTTGGCGAAGCGATCGGCCAGGACGAAATAGATCACCTCGTCCTGCGGAGGCCTGGCGCGGAACGCTTCTAAGGCCGGCGCCGACAGGGCCGGAACGGCGGTCAGGGTCATGCCGGCGCAGCCGAGCGCGGCCGCCAGCCGCCCCCACCGATTGCGGGTGTCCATCCCCTGCCCCTCCATCCCTAGCGTCGCGATCCTGAACGATGCGTCGCCCAGGTCAATTTTGCATAGATTTGCAAAGCTGTTTGCAGGCTGTCAATCCATTCGCCTCGCGATCAGCCCATCAAGCCCAGCCGCACTGTGGCCAAATAGCCGCAAATACCCTTTGAAACGTGGACTTCACGGGGCCTGACGTCACGTAACATGACAATCCGTCCATTTTTCAGTTGCAAAAGTCGCGATGCGTTTGCAGTAATTTGCGCAACACGGCGCGGGAGAACCGCGCGGACCAACTTGCGGGAGGGAACACATGGACATCCGATTCAAGCTGCGCCGCGCGGCGCTGATGAGCGGGGCCGCCACCGGCCTGGCGCTGCTGCTCGCCGCCGGGGCGGCCCAGGCGCAGACCCCGGCCGCCGGCCAGACCACCGAAGACAACGCCGTCGAGGAAATCACCGTCACCGGCATCCGGGCCTCGATCGAGAACTCGATCGCCCTGAAAAAGGCCTCCAGCTCGATCGTCGAGACGGTCTCGGCCGAAGACATCGGCAAGCTGCCCGACACCTCGATCGCCGAATCCCTGGCGCGCCTGCCGGGCCTGACCGCCCAGCGCCTCGACGGCCGCGCCCAGTCGATCTCGGTCCGGGGCCTGGGCCCCGACTTCAACACCGTGCTGCTGAACGGCCGCGAGCAGGTCTCGACCAGCGACAACCGCGGCGTCGAGTTCGACCAGTATCCGTCGGAAATCCTCAGCGGCGTGGTGGTCTACAAGACCCCGGACGCCGGCGTCGTCGGCCAGGGCCTGGCCGCCACGGTCGACCTGCGCACCATCCGCCCGCTCGACTACGGCAAGACGGTCATCTCGGCCAACGCCCGCTACGAGATGAACGGCGAGAAGAAGCTGAACCCCGACGCCAAGGACAAGGGCGGCCGCTTCAGCGCCACCTTCGTCGACCAGTTCGCCGACGACACCGTCGGCGTGGCCCTGTCGGTCTCGCACATCTCGTCGCCGACCCAGAGCCGCCGCTTCAACGCCTGGGGCTATCCCACCACGGGCGCGGCCAACGACCTGGTGATCGGCGGCGCCAAGCCCTACAACCAGTCCAACAACCTCAAGCGCACCGGCGTGATCGGCGTGTTCGAGTACAAGCCGAACGACAAGTTCCACACCTCGCTCGACGCCTACTATTCCGACTTCAAGGAAAAGCAGATCCTGCGCGGCATCGAGCTGCCGCTCTACTGGAGCTCGGCCACGCTGCAGCCCGGCTACACCGTCACCGACGGCTTCGTGACCGCCGGGACCTACACCGGGGTCAAGGGCGTGATGCGCAACGACCTCAACACCCGCAACGCCAAGCTGGCCTCGCTGGGCTGGAACACCGCCTACACGTTCGACAACGGCTGGACGGCCAGCGCCGACCTCTCCTGGTCGCACGCCGAGCGCAAGGACGTGATCTTCGAGTCCTATTCGGGCACCGGCCCCAGCGGCAGCGGCGCGACCGACACCTTGAGCTTCCGCACCACGCCCGGCGCCGGCACCCTGTTCAGCTCGACGCTGGACTACGCCAACGCCGCCCAGATCGTGCTGACCGACCCGCAAGGGTGGGGCGCGGGCGCGGCCGGCGGGGCCCTGACCCAGGCGGGCTTCTACAACACCCCGGAGATCGAGGACGAGCTGAAGGCCGTTAAGCTGGCCGCCAAGCGCGACCTGTCCTGGGGGCCGATCAACAGCGTCGAGATCGCCTACAATGGCAGCCTGCGCGAGAAGTCCAAGGAAGTGCACGAAAGCTTCCTGACCTTCGGCGGCCGCATCGCCGACGGCGCCCCGACCAGCCGCGCCATCCCGGCCGCGGCGATCCTGGGCACGGTCAGCCTCGACATGATCGGCATCAAGGGCATGCTGGCCTATGATCCGATGTACCTGCTGAAGAACGGCGTCTACACGCTGATCGCCGACCAGAACCCCGCCGTGCAGACCCGCAACTGGTCGGTGCGCGAAGAGGTCCACCTGGCCTACGCCAAGTTCGGCATCGACAGCACGCTGGGCTCGATCCCGGTGACCGGCAACGCCGGCGTGCAGGTGGTCTATACCGACCAGTTCTCGACCGGCGTGGCCGTCGATCCCAACAACGTCGCCAACCCGATGTCGACCGACGACGGCGACAAGTTCACCTACGTGCTGCCGAGCCTGAACCTGACGTTCGACCTCAGCAACGAGACCCTGCTGCGTGTCGGCCTGGCCCGCACCCTGGCCCGCGCCCGGATGGACGAACTGCGCGCCAGCCAGTCGTTCAACCAGAACCCGGCCTACCTGACCTCGACCAATCCGAGCCAGTCGTACTTCAGCGCCAACGGCGGCAACCCGCGCCTGCGTCCATATATCGCCGACGGCGTCGACCTGTCGCTGGAGAAGTACTTCGGCCGCTCGGCCTATGTCTCGGTGGCCGCCTACTACAAGAAGCTGTCGAACTACGTGAACTCGAACTCCTCGAGCTACAAGGACTTCGCGGCCTTCACCTACCTGTTGACCCCGGCCCAGCAGGCCGCGCTCGGCACCACCGTCGGCCTGGTCACCGGTCCCGACAATGGCAAGGGCGGCTTCATCCGCGGCGTCGAGTTCTCGACCTCGCTGCAAGGCGACCTGCTGTGGGAGCCCCTGCGCCACTTCGGCCTGCAGTTCAGCGCCTCGCTGACCGACAGCGAAGTGAAGCTGGAAGACAACATGGACCCGATCGACATGCCCGGCCTGTCGAAGAAGGTCGTCAACACCACGTTCTACTACGAGAACAACGGCTTCAACGCCCGGATCAGCAACCGCTACCGCGGCAAGTTCCTGGGCGAGGTGGCCGGCCTGTCGGCCGCCCGGATCTACCGCACGGTGGACGCTGAATCGGTGCTCGACGCCCAGATCGGCTACGAGTTCCGCGAGGGCCGCTTCGAGGGCCTGTCGCTGATGCTGCAAGCCAACAACATCACCGACGAGCCGTTCAAGACCTACGAGAACGGCGATAAGCGCCGGACCATCGACTACCAGAAGTACGGCACCACCTACATGTTAGGCGTCGCCTACAAGTTCTAGGCCGCCACCAGGAGCCCCGCCGGTCCGCCGGCGGGGCTTTTTGCTTTTCGTAGGGAGAGAGGGACTTAAAGGCCATGGCGGACAACCGCATCGGCAGGATCGTCATCGTCGGCGGCGGCACGGCCGGCTGGATGAGCGCGGCGATGCTGGCCCGCGCCCTGGGCCCGGCCGCGAAGATCAGCCTGGTGGAGTCCGAGGCGATCGGCACGGTCGGGGTCGGCGAGGCCTCGATCCCGCAGCTGCGCAACTTCAACGCCTTCCTGGGCCTGGACGAGGACGCCTTCCTTCGCGCCACCGAAGGCACGATCAAGCTGGGCATCGAGTTCGTCGACTGGCTGGCCCCCGGCCACCGCTACATGCACGCCTTCGGCCCGGTCGGCCGGCCGCTGGGAACCACGCCCTTCCATCACTACTGGCTGGACGCCCGCCGGCGCGGAACCGCCGGCGACGACTTCTGGGCCTGGTCGGCCAACGCCCTGGCCGCCCGCGCCGGACGCTTCGGCCGCGTTCCTCCGGCGCAAGCGAGCGGGTCGGAGCCCCTGACCTGGGCATTCCACTTCGACGCCGCCCTCTATGCCCGTCACCTGCGCACCTATGCCGAGGCCCGGGGCGTCCAGCGGATCGAGGGCCGCATCGTCGGCGTCGACCAGGACGGCGAGAGCGGCTTCCTGCGCGCCGTGGCCCTGGAGGGCGACCGCCGGGTCGAGGGCGACCTCTTCATCGACTGCTCGGGCTTCCGCGGCCTGCTGATCGAGGAGACGCTGAAATCGGGCTACGAGGACTGGCGCAAGTGGCTGCCGATGGACAGCGCCTGGGCCGTGCCCAGCCGCGACGACGCCCCGCCGGTTCCCTACACCCGCGCCTGGGCCCGCGACGCCGGCTGGCAGTGGCGGATCCCGTTGCAGCACCGCACCGGCAACGGCCACGTCTTTTCCAGCGCCTGGACCGACAAGGACGCCGCCGCCCGCACCCTGATGGCCAACCTGGAAGGCCAGGCCCTGGCCGAGCCGCGCCTGCTGACCTTCGTCACCGGCCGCCGCAGGAAGAGCTGGAACCGCAACGTCGTGGCCCTGGGCCTGGCTTCGGGCTTCATGGAGCCGCTGGAGTCGACCAGCATCCACCTCGTCCAGTCGGGCCTGGCGCGCCTCCTGGCGCTGTTTCCCGACCGGGGCTTCGACCCGCTGCTGGCCGACGAGTTCAACCGCCAGACCGAGCAGGAATACGCCTGCATCCGCGACTTTCTCGTCCTGCACTACAAGGCCACCCAGCGCGAGGACACGCCCTTCTGGGCCAGCCGCAAGGCGATGGAGATCCCCGAGACCCTGGCCGCGCGCATCGCCCTGTTCGCCGGCAGCGGCCGGGTGTTCAGCCGCGACGAGGACCTCTTCAAGGAAAGCAGCTGGGTGCAGGTGCTGCTGGGCCAGGGCGTGACCCCGGCCGCGGCCCATCCGATGACCGCCGTGGTCGCCGACGCCCAGGTCGACGGCTGGCTGGACGACCTGGCCCGCATCGCCGGCCGCACCGCCGCCTCGCTGCCGACCCACGCCGCCTTCCTCGGCCGCGCCGAAACCCGCCTGGCGGGCTGATCCCCTTCCCCTGACTGACCCTCGCCGGAACCTGCGCCGGCGGGGGTCGACTTTTCGGGGAGTTCAGCCGACCGGCTTCTTGGCCATCAGGTCGGTGACCTTGAGGATGGCCGGGCCCAGGATGACGATGAACAGCACCGGCAGGAAGAACACGATCATCGGCACGGTCAGCTTAGGCGGCAGGCTGGCGGCCTTCTTCTCGGCGGCCGACAGGCGCAGCTCGCGGTTTTCCTTGGCCATCACCCGCAGGGCCGCGCCCAGCGGCGTGCCATAGCGCTCGGCCTGGATCATGGCCGTGGCCACCGACTTGATGCCGGGGTGGTTGGTCCGGCGCGCCAGGCCCTCATAGGCCAGGCGCCGGTCGGGCAGATAGGACAGCTCGGCGGTCAGCAGGGACAGTTCCTCGGCCAGCTCCATCGAGCTCGTACCGACCTCGCCGCTGACCTTCTGGATCGCCGCCTCGATCGACATGCCGCTCTCGACGCAGATCAGCAGCAGGTCGAGCGCGTCGGGAAAGGCCGCGACGATCGACTCGCGACGCTTCTGGGCGACGTTCTGGATGTAGAGGTTGGGCGCGTAGTAGCCGACCGTCAGGGCGCCGACGCAGATCGTCAGCTTCTGGGTCATCTGCAGGCCGAAGCCGTTCATGCCGAACAGGTAGATCGCCGCCAGCAGGGCGAAGGCGAACGGCATCACGAAGCGGAAGAAGTAGAAGGTCGACACCGGCTTGGGACCGCGGAGGCCGGCCTGGGCCAGCTTGTCGACGACCTTGGGATCTTCCAGCAGCTTCGACAGCTGCAACCGGTCGACGATGGTCTTGTAGACGCCCTCGTCGGTGTGGCGCAGGCTGGAGCCCGTGGCGCCCTTCTGGGCCATGGCCGCGCGCGAGCGGCGACGCAGCTCCTCGCGGCGGTTGGCCACCGACTTCAGCCGGCTTTCCAGCCCGTTGTTGCTCATCACCGGCGCGGCCAGGGTGATGATGGTGGCGAACACCACCAGCGCCACGAAGGCGGTCAGCAGGTTCGAAGGATCCGTCAGCATCTGGACCATGCGCGTCTCCCTAGAACTTGAAGTTGATCATGCGGCGCATGATGAAGATGCCCATGCTCATCCAGACCGCCGCCACCAGCAGCATCAGGCGGCCGCGCAGGTCGGTGAACAGGGTGCTCATGTAGTCGGGGGCGATGACGGTGATGAGGATCATCACGCCGGGCGGCAGGCAGCCGATGATGAAGGCCGAGGCCACGGCTTCCGCCGACAGGGCCTTGATCTTCTCGGCCATCAGCTTGCGCGAGCGCAGCACGGTCGACAGGTTGCCCAGCGCCTCGGCCAGGTTGCCGCCGGTCTTCTGCTGGATGTTGAGCACGATCGCGAAGAACCGCACCTCGGCGGTCGGCATGCGCTCGTAGAGCCGCTCCAGCGCCGCATCCAGCGGCATGCCCATGGCGATGTTCTCGGTCAGGGTGCGAAACTCGGCGGCCAGGGGCTCGGGGCTCTCCTTGCCGATGATCTTCAGGCAGTCATGGACCGGCAGGCCCGACTTGATGCCGCGGACGATGATGTCGATGGCGTCGGCGAAGGCGTCGATGAACTTCCTGGTGCGCTGCTTGCCGAGGAACCCGACTACCCAGCGCGGCAGGCCAAAGGCCGCGGCGAAGCCGCCGGCCAGGGCCACGACCGGCATCTGACGAACCGCCAGCAGGATCACGGCGACCAGCAACCCCAGCACCGCGCTGATGATCCAGAACAGCTTGACGTTCTCGCCCAGGCCGGCGGCCCGCAGGCGCGCGGCGATCGTCAGGGTGGCCTTCTTCTGCTTGCGGTCCTGTTCCTTGAGCGTCTTGAGAATCTGCTTGCGGCGGGCGTCGGGGGTGTTGGCCGCGACCTTGGCCCGCGCGGCGACCTGGCGCTCGCCGCCGCCGACAATCACCTGGGCGCGCTTGGACGCCTTGGCGTTGGCGCTCTCGCCGCCGCCCGTCAGGACGAAGCCGAGCCCCGCGATGGTGATGAAGCCCAGGACCGCGATCAGGATGAACATGACCCCGCCCTACTCAGCCGCGTCCAGCGCCTCGGCCAGCTCGCGCTCGAGGCCGTAGTAGCGGGCGCGATCCCAGAAGCGCGGCCGGGCGATGCCGGTCGAGCGGTGCTTGCCCAGCACCTTGCCGTTCTCGTCCTCGCCGGTGATCTCGTAGACGAACAGGTCCTGGGTGACGATGACGTCGCCTTCCAGGCCGACGACCTCGGTGACGTGGGTGATGCGGCGGCTGCCGTCGCGCAGGCGGGCGGCCTGGATGATCACGTCGACCGAGCCGACGATCATCTCCTTGATGGTCTTGGAGGGCAGGCCGTAGCCGCCCATGGTGATCATGCTCTCGACGCGGCTGATGGCCTCGCGCGGGCTGTTGGCGTGCAGCGTGCCCATCGAGCCGTCGTGGCCGGTATTCATGGCCTGCAGCAGGTCGAAGGCCTCGGGACCGCGGACTTCGCCGACGATGATGCGTTCGGGACGCATCCGCAGGCAGTTCTTGACCAGGTCGCGCATGGTCACCGAGCCCTGGCCTTCGAGGTTGGGCGGACGGGTTTCCAGGCGCACCACGTGCGGCTGCTGCAGTTGCAGTTCGGCCGCGTCCTCGCAGGTCACGACCCGCTCGGTGGGGTCGATGAAGGCGGTCATGGTGTTGAGCAGGGTCGTCTTGCCCGAGCCGGTGCCGCCCGAGATGATGACGTTGCAGCGGCAGGCGCCGATGACGCCGAGGACGCGCGCGCCCTCGGGGCTGATGGAGGCGTACTCCACCAGGTTCTTCATCGTCAGCTTGTCCTTCTTGAACTTCCGGATGGTCAGGGTGGGACCATCCAGGGCCAAGGGGGGCGCGATGACGTTGACCCGGCTTCCGTCGGGCAGGCGGGCGTCGCAGATGGGCGAGCTTTCGTCGACCCGGCGGCCGACCTGGCTGACGATCCGCTGGCAGATGTTCATCAGCTGGAGATTGTCGCGGAAGCGGACGTTGGTCAGCTGCACCTTGCCGGCGACTTCGATGAACACCCGGTGCGCGCCGTTGACCATGATGTCGGCGATGTCGTCGCGGGCCAGCAGCGGCTCCAGCGGGCCGTAACCGAGGACGTCGTTGATGATGTCCTGGACCAGGTGCTCCTGCTCGGACACCGACATCGAGACGTTCTTGATCGCCACCAGTTCGGCGACGATGTCGCGGATTTCCTCGGCGGCGGCCTTCTGGTCCAGCTGGGCCAGCTGCGACAGGTCGATGGTGTTGAGCAGCGCGTTGAAGATCGTCGTCTTCGTGGCGTGGTAGTAGTCGCTCTGCTCACGGACGATCGTGGCGGTCTGGGGCTGGCCCTGGGCCGCGCGCAGCTGCTCCAGCCCCTGGGTGGCCTTGGGCGCGGTCGCCGGCTTGGCCGGCGCGGCCGGCGCGGGCGCGGCGGGATCGACGCGCTGCGGGCGCGTGGCGATGGCCGTCCCGCCGGTCGGGGCGGGTGGCGGCGCCTGGCGCTCGGTGACGGTGGCCTGATCGCGCTTGCCGAACATTCGCCCCTACTTCTTCTTGAACAGGCCCGACAGGATCGACGCCGACTTGGTCGCCGCCGGCGCCTCGCGGCGGCTGATCAGCCGCGCCAGGTGGTCGACGCCCTCGGCCGCCTTCGACTTGGGCGCCACCTCGGCCACCATCTGGCCGTTGTTGGCCGCCTGGCCGAACAGCTTGGGATCGAACGGCAGCACCAGCGACGGGGTCACCCCCAGGGCTTCGCCGAAGTCCTTGACCGGGATCTCGGGACGGCCCGGCACGCCCACCTGGTTGAGCACCAGGCGCGGCGGGATGTCGTTCGGACGCGCCTGGCGCACCAGGTCGACGATGTTCTTGGCGTTGCGCAGAGAGGCCAGGTCGGGCGTGGCGACGATCACCAGGTCGTCGCTGGCGACCAGCACCTTGCGGGTCCACGGCGCCCAGGTATGGGGCAGGTCCAGCACCACGAACGGGGCGGCGCCGCGCATCTTCTGCGTCACCTCCTCGTAGGCGTCGGCGCCGATGTCGTAGTCCTGCTCCAGCGTGGCCGGGGCGGCCAGCAGCGACAGGCGGTCGCCGCAGCGGACCATCATGCGGTCCATCAGCACCGGGTCCAGGCGCTCGGGCTGGCTCAGCGCGTCGAGCACGCCCTGCAGGGGGTCCTGGTTGAAGTCGAGGCCGGCGGTGCCGAACGGCAGGTCGAGGTCGACGATGACGGTGGCCGCCTCCATCCGCTCGGCCATCGACCAGGCGAAGTTGTGGGCCAGGGTCGACGAGCCCACCCCGCCCTTGGCGCCGACGAAGGCGACCTGGCGGCCGACGAACGGCGCCGACGGATCCGAATAGAGCGCGGTGACCGCGCGGATCACCTGCAGCGGGCTCTTGGGCTGGGTCAGGTATTCGCTGACCCCGCGGCGCATCAGCTCGCGATAGAGGGCGATGTCGTTGGTCTGGCCGATGACCACGACCTTGGTGCCGGGGTCGCAGACCTGGGCCAGGCCGTCCAGCAAGGCCAGCATGCGCTGGGCCGAGTCCATGGTCTCGACCAGCACCAGCGAGGGCGTCGGCTGGTTCTGGTAGAAGTCGACGGCCGCCTCCAGCCCGCCGTGACGGGCGACGACCGAGGCGCGGACCATGCGGCGGTCGGCGGCCGCGGCCTCGATGACCGCCAGGGTCTCGGCGCGGACGCCGAAGGCGTGGATGGCGATGCGCGGCACGCTGGCCTCGCCGACGCCGGCGTCGACGCCCGGCAGGACGTCTTCATGGGTCGAGATGTTCCAGTCCATGGCCGGCGGCGCGGGCTCGGGCGCGGCGACCGGCGCGGGGCGCGGCGGCTGCGCGACCGGCGGGGCCAGGTCGGCGAACGGATTTGAGGCCAGGCTCGCCAGCCCCGGAGCGACGGCCGGGCGGGCTTCCGGCCGCCGGGCCGGCGGAAAGTCGGCGAAGGGGTCGCCGGCCGCCGCCGCGGGGGCGGGCGCCGTGCGCCAGGGATCACCCCCGGCGGGCGCGGCGAACTCGTCGTCGGCCTCGAAGCCCAGGTCGAACGGATCGGGATCGGTCGTCCGGAAGGTCGTCATTTCACCACCCGAGAAACGGCGCCGTCGGACTGCGTGTCCTTCTGCGAGGCGGTCACCTGGCCGGCGCGGTACTTCTCCATCACCACCCCGCGACGCATGGCGTCGACCGGATCCTCGCGGCGCGGGCCCTGCAAGTCGGCGGGATTGGCCACCTGGGCGGCCATGTTGGCGGTCACCGCGCAGCCGAAGTTGCCATAGGCGTCGTTGTTGCGGGTCGCGGTCAGGTTTTCCCAGGACCCGCAGCGCGGGATCTGCGCCGTATGCCGCAGATAGCCGACGCGCAGCGGCGGATCCTTGTCGCCGTCGGCGGGATAGGAGTCGATGCGAACGGCGAAGCGCGGCGCGCCCGCGTCGATCAGGTAGGCCCTCGCGACGGCCGCCATGCGGCCGGCGTCCGGAGCCCGCGGCCCGCCGACCGGCGCCAGCACGACCAGCTCCCTGGCCTCGGCCTCGTTGAACCGGGCCAGCAGAGCGTCGAGCGCCTGGACCTGGCGGGGCGAAAGCCCCTCGGCGTGAACGGCCAGCAGCACCTCGTCGGGCGCGGCGACGACCTGGACCTTGTCGTCCCACTGCGTGGTCGCGGTGGCCGGGGCGGGGCCCTGCCCGCCCGTCGTGGCGCAAGCGGCCAGGGCCAGCAGGCCGGCGCCGGCGAGGATCGCGCGAAGGGTCTTGGCTCGCGTCATGGTCCGCGTCCTCATTCGATCACGTAGCCGACCGGACCCTGGTAGGTCCGCTCGGAATTGGCGCCCGGCGGGGCCTTGACCACCTTGTTGAGGCGGCCCAGCAGCACGGTGCTCATGTCGCCGGCGATCTGCAGGCCGTCGGCCGGCGTCTGCTGGTCCTGCGGCCGGGTGGGGTCGACGATGTAGGGGGTGATGATCACCACCAGCTCGGTCTCGCCGTTCAGGTAGTCGCGCGACCGGAACAGAGAACCCAGGACCGGCAGCGAGGTCATGCCCGGCAGGGAGTCGATGTTCTCCTTGGTCTGCTGGTGCAGCAGGCCGGCGATCATCAGCGCGCCGCCCGAGGGCAGCTCGACGGTCGTCTCGGCGCGGCGCACCGACAGGCCCGGGATCACCAGGGTCGAGGAGGTTCCCGAGCCGAGGGTGAAGGCGCCCAGGCTCGACAGCTCCGACACCTCGGTCGACAGCTTCAGCGAGATGCGGCCGCCCGACATCACCACGGGCGTGTAGCCCAGGCCCACGCCGTAGGGCTTGAACTCGACGGTCACGCGGCCGTCGCTGTCGCTGCCGGTCGGAACCGGGAATTCGCCGCCGGCCAGGAACTTGCCGGCCTCGCCCGACACCACGGTCAGGTTGGGTTCGGCCAGGGTGCGGATCAGGCCCACGCGCTCGAAGGCCTGGAGGCAGGCGTTGAGGTTGTTGCCGGTCGCCATGCTGTAGGCGTTGCTGGCGGCGCTGGAGATGATGCCCGTCAGCGAATTGCTCGTGCCGGTCGACGACGTCGGGCCAGCGCTCGTGGTGGTCGTGGTGGTCACCGTGCCGGTCAGCGGGTCGGTGGATTGCACGGTCGTGGAGACCGAGCTGCCGTTGGACGTCGTGTTGCCGCTGGTCACGCTGCCCTGGTTGGTGACCGACGCGTTGTTGGTATAGTTCGTCGTGCGGATGTTGTTGCGGCCGTAGCAGGCGTTCATGCCCCCGACCATGCCGCCATTGATGGCGAAGGTGTTCTCGCGACCCAGGCTGTAGGTCTTGAAGCCGTCGTTGAGCAGGTTGTTGGTCGAGACGCCCAGCTGCTTGATGATGCTGCGCTGGACCTCGACGATCCGCACCTTGAGCATCACCTGGTCCTTGCCGGCGATGCTGAGCATGTTCACGACCAGCTCGGGCTTGCCCACGAACTGCTGGGCGACCAGGGCGGCCTTGCTGGCGTCGCCGGCGTTGGCGACCGTGCCGGTCAGGATCACGCTGTCGCGCACCGGCTGCACCTCGATGCGCGAGTCCGGCAGCACCTTGCGCAGGGTGTCCTGCAGCAGGCCGGCGTCCTCGTCGACGCGGATGGCCAGGGTCAGCAGCTTGCGGCCGGCGGCGTCGAAGAACACCGCGTCGGTCGAGCCCTTGCCCACGCCCAGCACGTAGATGCGGCGCGGACTGCGCAGGACGGCGTCGGCCACCTGCGGGTTGGTCACCAGCATGTCGCGCACGTCGACAGGCAGCTCGATGATCGCCGACTTGCCGCGCGGCAGGTTCAGCACCCGGGCGTCGGGACCGGCGGTCAGGTCGACCCGCAGCACCTGGTCGGCGACCGGCGGGGACGCATAGGTCACGACCGGAGCCGGCGCGCGCGGCGCGGCCCGGGTCGGGCGGTACACCCGGTCGCCGGCGTAGCCGTCGGCCAGAGCCGGCGCGGCGGGCGCCAGGGCCGTCATGACGGCGAGCGAGGCCGAAAGGGAGAGGGAGGCGAACCGGCGGGTCATTGGCGCACCGCGATGCTGGAGGTCTGTCCGCCGCGATTGATGCGGATGACCGTGGAATCCTGGGTCGGGGCGGCGACGCCGGAGGGGCCGCCCAGGTCGGTGTAGGCGCGCAGCGCCAGGGTGACGGGGCCGGCGGCCTTGGCGCGGGTCAGCGCCTCGGCCTCGGCCGGGCGCACCTCGAGGGTGGCCGTGGCGGCGACGATGGTCTTGGCGTCCTTCTCGGCGGTGGTGGCCTGGTCGAGGGCGAGGACGCGAATGTTCTGCAGCACGGTTTCGGCGACGACCTGCTTGCCGCCGCTGTTGGCGTCGCCGGTAGGGGCGTCGCGGCTCATCAGCACGTCGACCCGGTCGCCGGGCAGGATGAAGCCGCCGGCGGCGGTCTCGGAAGTGACCGGAACGGCCATGGCGCGGGCGCCGGGCGACAGCACGACCGACAGGTAGCCGCCCTCTCCGCCGCGGACGATCTTGCGTGGCACGATGGGTTCGCCAGCCAGCAGCGGGTCGCGAACGATCGCGCCCTCGACGGCGGCTTCCGGCGGAGCGCCGCCCAGAACGCCGGTGGCTTGCGCGGCGGTCTTGACCACCTTGGCCGCGCCCTCGGGTTCGACCGGGGCCGCGCCGTTGGTGATGTAGACGGGGCTGACGGCGTCGGCCGGCCAGGCTTTCCAATCCACGTCGTCCTTGGTCAGGCGCGTGCCGATCGCCAGGTCGCGCTTGGCGACCAGGACCAGGGTCATGGGCTTGGCGTCGAGGGTGGGGGCGCCGGGAGCCGAGGCGACGACCTCGGATCTGGCGGATTTGCCGCCCATGGCTTTCTGCATCAGCATGGCCAGGCCGATCGCCGAAGCGGCGGCGACCAGGACGATGATGATTCTGACAGGGTTCATGCGCGGCGAGGCTCTGGCGTCGGCAGGACGGGTTCGGCGCGCCTGGAGAGCTTCACTCCGCCGGACGCAGGGGTCGAACAGCCGTTCTGGCCGCATCGCAAACTGCGGCGCCCATGGTTAACAGCCGCTAAAGGAAGCCCCGTGGAATGCGGGTTCCGACCGCGACAGCCTGACGCGGACTCCCGAAAGCCGGGAGCCGCTCGCAATCAGTTGAGCAAAGCTTGGCCGATGATGCTTTGCGGCAGGGCCGCCAGCGCCCCGGCGGCGATCGCCACCCCGTAGGGAATGTCGCCCTTCTGGTCGCCCAGGCGACGCACCCAGGCCGGTCCCCCGGCGATCATCGGCGCCAGCCATCCCGAGCGCAGGCTCATCAGGCCCAGGGTGAGGGCCCCGCCGGCCAGGGCGGTGGTCAGCAGGAACGGCGCGATGCCGGGAACGCCCATCCACAGGGCGCAGGCCGCCAGCAGCTTGGCGTCGCCGCCGCCGACCCAGCGCAGGGCGAACATGACCATGCCGACCAGCAGCAGGCCAAGACCGACGGCCAGCGAAAGCCCCGCCTGCGCCCAGCCGACGCCGCCGACCAGGGCGGCGACGGGAAAGGCCGCGATCAGCGCCAGCGAGATCCAGTTGGGAATGGTGTAGCTGGTGACGTCCTTCAGGGCGGCGACGACGGCCAGCCCGGCGAAGACGATCAGCGGAAGGATTTGCAGGCTTTGCATGGCGGCTCTCGATCCTGGATCGTTCGCCAGTCTAGTCGCCGCCGATGAAGCAATGGTTTCCAGACTAGACCGTCGGAAACATGAGAAGACCCTGGCCGGCAGGCAAAGAAAAAGGCCGCGACATCGAAATGTCGCGGCCCTTGACTTAGCGGCCTCTCGGCTTGTCGCCCCTATTTACCGGCGCTTTCGAGACGGTTGCCCGCCCCTTCGAAAAGCGCCTCCAAGGGCGGCCCGAGCAGGGGGACGACGGCGACGACGACAACACTGATCAGCGCGGCGATGAGGCCGTACTCGATAGCGGTGGCGCCGCGATCGTCCTTTAGGAAGCGACCAAATAGCCGAGCCATTGGACGTCTCCCTTTCCGATCCGCGCCTTACGGGTTCGGGTTCGAGAGGGTGTCGGCGGTGCTCTGGAAGGCCGATTCCAGGCCGCCCTTCAGGAAGCCGAAGACGGTGACGATGATGACCGAGATCAGAGCGATGATGAGGCCGTACTCGATGGCCGTGGCGCCCGACTCGTCCTTCAGGAAGCGCGTGACAAACTTCGACATGACTTGATCTCCTGCTGAGAAAACTTGGCTGGGCCGGCAAGCCATGGCGACTTGTTCACCCCCGAAAACACGATCAAATTCGCCCACCTCGATTAATCGCCAGTAAACATCGAGACTTTCTCGTGATTTTTCTTTCGGTTTATTTGAGTTTACCATTACCAACGCTTAACTACGTGGCAATTCTGGAGCAAAAATCCGTTATTGCTCAAGGGATTCGAGAATGCGCAGCTTGTCGCACCCCAGCCAATCTTAGTTCTTTATTGACCATTCTTCGTCAGGGTGAGGTCACAGATTTCGCTCCGACAGGACCGCCATGCGCCGCCTCTCGCTCGCCCTCGTCGCCTTTTTCAGCCTCTGCGGCGCCGCCGTGGCCGCCCAGGCGGCCGCTCCGACCGCGCCCGCCCCGCGCACCATGACCGTGGCCGCGGGCCAGGCGACCACCATTCCGCTGGGTGGATCGGCCCGCGAGATCGTCGTCGGCGACCCGCAGATCGCCGATGTCAGCGTCGTCAACGACCGCACCCTGGTGATCCTGGGCAAGCGCGTGGGCGTGACAACCCTGTTCGCCTTCGACGCCCAGGGCCGCTCGCTGGCCGGCGGCCAGGTGCTGGTGACCGACGTCTCGGCCGACGCCGTGACCGTCCAGCGCGGCGCGGCCGCCTCGGCCTACGCCTGCGACAGCCGCTGCATCGCCCTGACCGCCAGCGAACCGACGACCGCGCCGTCGGCGCCCGGCCAGCCCTGACACGATAGAGCGCACGCATGCGTACGTGCGCGCGCCCAGCGGTTAGGGCGCGGTTAGGGAGCGGCCGCTATGGTCCCCAAGTCGCAAACTCGGACCGCCGCATGGGGAAGCCTCCCGCCTCGCTGAACGCCCGCCTGCAACTGGCCGCCCGCCGTCGGCTGGGCGGCTTCGCGCGCGCGCAGGACGGCGCGACCGCCGTCGAGTTCGCCCTGTTGCTGGCGCCGTTCCTGGTGCTGCTGTTCGGCCTGATCGAGCTGGCGCTGATCTTCTTCGCCTCCATGGTGCTGGAGAACGCGGTCATCGACGCCGGCCGCGAGATCCGCACCGGCCAGGTCCAGACCTCAAGCTCCAATTCCGCCAGCGCCTTCAAGGACAATGTCTGCGCGCGCATGAGCTGGCTGCAGAGCGGCTGCACCGGACGCCTGCGCGTCGACGTGCGCACGGTCTCGACCTTCACCTCGACCAGCAGCCTGACCACGCCCGACACTCCGTGCTGGGATCCAGGCGGCCCAAGCTCGCTGGTGATCGTGCGCGCCTACTACGACTGGCCCCTGATCACGCCCCTGATGGCGTCGGTCCTGCAGAAGAGCAGCGGCAAGGCGAACCTGGGTTTCACCACCGCCTTCGCCAACGAGCCCTACAACAGCAGCTCGGCCGCCAGCGTGAGCTGCCCCGCATGATCCCGCGCCGTCCCCGCCCCGCCCGGAAGCGCTTCGCCCGCGACGTCCGCGGCGCCGTCGCCGTCGAGTTCGCCCTGCTGGCGCCGCTGCTGCTGCTGTTCTACGTCGGCCTGGCCGAGCTGACCCAGGCGATGATGGCTCAGCGACGCCTGTTCCACGCCACCTCTCTGATCGGCGACATGGCCGCCCAGAACGGCCAGATCAACCAGGCGCGGGTCGACGACATCTACAACATCGGCCAGGCGGTCATGAAGCCGTTTCCGTCCTCGCCCATGCGGCTGTGCCTCTACAGCGTGACGTCCGACAGCAACGGCAAGGACACCGTGGCGTGGAGCGCGCCCAAGAACAGCCCGACCGGCTGCCCGGCCATCTCGGCCGTGGTGACCGACGTGCCCGACAGCGTCCTGCCGGCCAGCAGCAGCGTGATCATCAGCACGACCAGCTACAGCTACACGCCGACACTCAGCCTCAACAACGCGTCGTTCACCTTCCGGCGCACCTATTATCTGCGCCCGCGCCGAACCGAGACTGTGGCCTGGGTGAAGTAGGGGCCTAGCCGGCCGCGGCGGCCAGCGCCGCGACGCGCGGGTCCTCGCCCAGGTCGCGACCGTCCAGCCAAACGAGGGGCCGCACCCCGGTCAGGCTGTTGGTCAGGAAGACCGCGCTCGCGCCCGCCAGCGCCTCGAGGCCCGCACGCACTTCCCGCGCCTCCAGCCCCAGGCCTTCGGCGGCCGCCATCACTCGCCCCCGGGCCAGGCCGGCCAGCACGCCGCAATCCAGGGCCGGCGTCGACAGCGCCTGCCCCTCCAGCCAGAACAGGTTGCCGGCCGAGGCGCAGGCCAGATGGCCCTGGTTGTTCAGCATCAGGGCTTCGTCGGCGCCGGCCGCGCGCGCCTCGCGCCGGGCCAGCACGTTGTCGAGATAGGACAGCGTCTTCAGCCGCGAGGCGGGCGAGCCTTCGTTGCGACGAACCGAGGCGACCACCGCCCGGGCCGGCGCGCCGGCCGGCGGCGCGGGCGCGCACGACGCCAGCAGCACGCAGGCGGGCGTCTCGGGCCGGTCCAGCCCCCGCCCGCCCGAGCCGGCGGTCAGGGTCAGCCGCACGGCGGCGCGGCCGGCGACCAGCCCCGCCTCGCCCGGCGCGGCCAGGACCAGATCGCGCGCCCGGTCGCGATCCAGCGCCGGCAGTCCCAGCGCGACGCAGCCCGCCGCCATCCGGTCGAGATGGGCCTCGACGCGGCGGACCTGGCCGTCGAGCGCCAGCAGGGTCTCGAACAGGCCGTCGCCCAGCAGCAGGCCGCGATCATTGAGCGGGATCATGCGCCCTCCCCCGTCAGCGCCCGGCGCAGGGCGTCGATCTTGGCCTCGGTCTCCAGCCGCTCGGACAGCGGGTCGCTGTCGGCGACGATGCCGGCCCCGGCCTTGGCCTCCAGCGTCCAGCCGTCCTGGCCCTCGACGAGGCCGACGGTGCGGATCAGGACGCTGGACTCGAAGGCGCCGTCGAAGCCGGCCCAGAACAGCGAGCCGCAATAGGGACCGCGCGCCCCCTCCAGGCCGGCGATCACCTTCATGGCCTGCACCTTGGGCGCGCCGGTGATCGAGCCCGGCGGGAAGGTCGCGCGCAGCAGGTCGGAAACGCCCAGCCCCGGCTTCAGCCGCCCCTCCACCGTCGAGACCAGGTGATGGACGTTGGCGAAGGTCTCGACCTTGAACAGCTGCGGCGTGCGCACGCTGCCCGGCGGGCTCACCCGGGCCAGGTCGTTGCGCATCAGGTCGACGATCATCAGGTTCTCGGCCCGGTCCTTGGCGCTGGCCGACAGCTCGAAGGCCAGGGCGCGGTCGCTGGCGGGATCGGCGCCCCGCGGACGCGTGCCCTTGATCGGTCGGGTCTCGATCTCGCCGCCGCGCACCTTCAGGAACCGCTCGGGCGAGTTGGACACCATCGCCCGCCCGGGCAGGCGCAGATAGGCGGCGAACGGCGCGGGGCTGGCGCCGCGCAGCCGGGCGAAGAGGTCGAAGGGATCGGCGCCCGGCGCCAGGCGGCCGCGCCAGGCGCGGGCGATGTTGGCCTGGAAGATCTCGCCGGCCAGGATCCGCTCGACCACCTGCGCCACCGCCGCCTCGTAGGCGGCCGGCGGCTCGGCCTCCAAGGCGTCGCACAAGCGGCCCTCGAAGGGATCGCGGGCCGGGGCGTCCAGCCAGGCCAGCGCCGCGCGGGCGCGGGCCTGCGCCTGCGCCCGCCCCTCGCCGCGCCCGACGGCGACGACCGTACGCTGCAGGTGGTCGAAGGCCAGCAGGGCCGGATAACGGGCGTAGACCAGATCGGGCCAGTCGCCGCGCGCCAGGTCCAGCGTCTCGATGCGGTCGCCCAGCTCGTAGGCGGCCAGACCCAGGACGCCGCCCTGGAACGGCGGGCCTTCGGGATCGCTGGGCAGGGCCGCGCCGATCATGGCCGCCAGGGCCGCGAACGGGTCGCGCCGGTCGGCCGCCTCGAGGGTCAGGGTCTGGTCGGGCGCGCGCACCAGGTAGGACCACCGCTCGCCCGGACCGCCCGACAGCAGGGCGCAGGCGAACGGTTCGTCCCGGAAGGGGGCCGCGGCCCAGAGGGGGTCCCGCCACGGAGCGGCGATGAGGGCGACGTCGCGCATCGCGGGGTGATAGCGCCGCGCGCGGCCGGCGGCTACAGCCTCAAGCCTCGCGCCCGCCGCCGCGCACGGCGAACAGGCCAAGGGCGCCCAGCGCCATCAGGGCCACGATCGGCACGAAGCCGGCGACCTGGCTGTGGAACAGCGTCGTGGCCGCCGCCACCAGGGCCGAGCCCAGCCACACCGTCGCCGTGCCCGACAGGGCGTAGAGCCCGAAGAAGGCCGCCGTGCGGTCGGCCGGGGCCAGGCGCACCAGCAGGGTCCGGCTCGAGGCGTACTGGGCGGTGACGCAGACGGCGATGACCAGGCCCAGGCCCACATAGAAGAGCTCGGGCAGGGTGCGGTAGATCGGCCCGTCCCAGGCCGCCGGCCCGGCCGGGTCGTAGGCGAAGACGTAGAGGATGCGGTCGGGCCGCATGCCCAGCAGGCAGATCAGCGCCGCCAGGCAGCCGGCGATCTCGATCTGTACGGCGCGCTTGGGTCCCAGCACCCGGTCGAGCTTGGGGGCCAGGAAGCCGCCCAAGGCGCCGACCAGGCTCAGCGACACGCCGTAGACCAGCATCTCCAGCGCGCCCCAGCCCATCACCCCGGCCGCGAACAGGCCGCCGAACACCAGGAGCGCGGTCATGCCGTCGCAATAGAGCATGCGCGCGGCAAGGAAGGTGGCCACGTCGCGGTGGCCGCGCAGGTTGGCGAAGGTGTCGCGCAGCAGGGCCAGGCCCGCCTTCAGCGCCGCGCCGATCCCGAGACCCGTGCGCGGCGCGTCCGGCGTCCACAGCAGGAACGGGATCGCGCCCAGCGCCATGATCAGCGCCGAGAGCGGGCCCGACAGGCGGCTGGGCTCATGATGGCCGGTCGACAGCCCCAGCAAGGGCGTCTTGGGGATCCCCGGCCAGTCGACCTGGCCCGGCAGCACGAAGCCCCACAGCATGAAGATCAGCATCAGCACCGACAGGCCGTTGGAGAACACGTAGCCCAGGCCCGACAGCAACGAGGCCTGGCCGGGCTCGGCGGCGGCGCGCGGCAGCAGGGAATTGGCGGCCACGTCGCCCCAATTGTAGGCCACGCCCAGCACGATCAGCGCCCCGGCCGTCACCGCCAGGGGCAGCCCGCCGGCCGGCGTCGCCCACCACAGCACGATCAGCGCGGGCAGCATGATGGTCAGCAGGGTGGCGGCCAGCGGCTTGCGCGGGCCGTACTTCTCGACCGCCGCGCCGAGGATCGGGGCGGTCAGGGCGACGATCAGGCCGTAGGTGGTGGCGATCTGGGCCATCAGGGCCTGGCCCCGCACCGGGTCGCCGACCAGCACGCCCGAGAAATAGGGAGCGAAGATGTAGATGGTGACCAGCACCACATAGACGTCGCGCGAGCCCTGGTGCAGCACCCAGGACCATCCGCCCCGGTTCAGCGGCTTTCGCCCAGCCGCCCGTTCGACGCCCAGGCGCGCGGGCGCGCCGTCCAAGACCTCGCTCATGGTATCCGCCCTGCTGCGGGTCGTCTGACGCGACCCTGAAGCGGAGCCTCGCCCGCGAACGCTGGTTTGTCACGCCTTCTTCATCAAGACGCGAAAATCGGCCATCAGGCCAGGATGTGCGCCAGGATCGCCTCGCGGGCCTTGCCGTCAACGCCGAGCACCGTCTCCAGATAGGCGTCGATGGAGCCGTGGGCGGCCTCGATGGCCTCGACCGAGGCCAGGATATATTCGGCCTCGACCGCCAGGGCCGCGCGGATCGCCGCCTCGGGCGGGACCGAGCCGGTGTAGCCGGCGAGATAGCGGCCGATCCGCTCGCCGATGCGGGCGTAGCGCTCGGGGTCGTTGGTGGCCAGGTAGTCCTCGACCAGATCGTCGCGCGACACGCCGGCCAGGTGATGGGTCAGGGCGGCCAGCAGGCCCGTGCGGTCCTTGCCCGCGGCGCAGTGGATCAGCACCGGCCCCTTGGCCTCCGCGAGCGCCGCGAAGTAGCGGGTGAACAGGTCGACGTGACGCGGAGTGAACGGCTTCCTGCGATAGGACAGGGCCATGTAGGCGCGCAGGTCGGCCTCGGCGTAGTCCCAGCCGCGCAGGAAGGTCTGCCAGGGATCGTCGCCTTCGCCGCCCAGGTCGTTGTCGATCACCTGGGCCGAAAAGCCCGTCCAGCGGCGCGACGGCTCGCGCTGGCGCTCGGGCGCGCGGCGCAGGTCGACGATGGTGACGAGGCCCAGCCCCCCCATCGCCGCCAGGTCCTCGTCGGTGGCGTCGGCCTGGTGGGCGGCGCGGAACAGCAGTCCCTTCCTGAGGCGTCCGCCCCCGGCGGCGTAATCGCCGTAATCGCGGAAATTCTCGACGCCTTGCAGGGGGATATGACGGGTCATGGCGTGCATGTAGTCCCAGCCCGCGACGAAATCGAGACTCTGGACGGATCGTGCAAGCGAGCGGATTGTGCCGCCATGCTTCCGGTCCAGCGATTCCAGAGCTTCGATGGCGTCTCCCTCGCCTACCGCACCCTGGGCGAGGGCTGGCCGACCCTGCTGTTGCACGGCTTCCTGGCCAGCGCCGAGAGCAACTGGTTCCTGCCCGGCATCGCCCAGGCCCTGGTCAGCGCCGGCCGCAAGGTGATCGCCCCCGACCTGCGCGGCCACGGCCGCTCGGACGCGCCCAGCGATCCGGCCGCCTGGCCGGCCGACGTGCTGGCCATGGACCAGCAGGCGCTGGTCACGCACCTGCACCTGACCGACTACGACCTCGTGGGCTATTCGCTGGGCGCGCGCACGGCGGTGCGGATGATGGTGCGCGGCGCGCGGCCCGAGCGGCTCGTCCTGGCCGGCATGGGCGCCTCGGGCTTGATGGGCGCGGGCGAGCGGGCGGCGATGTTCGAGGACGCCATCCGCAACGGCGACCAGGCCAAGGACCCCCGCGTCGGCCGCCGCGTACGGGCGATGATGGCCGCCGGCGACCTCAAGCCCGAGGCCATGCTGGGCGTGCTGAACGCCTTCGTGCCGACCTCGGCCGAAGACATCGCCCGCATCGACGTCCCGACCCTGGTCATCGCCGGCCAGCGCGACGACGACAACGGCTCGACCGAGGCCCTGGCCGGCCTGCTGCCGAACGGCCGCGCCCAGCGCGTGCCCGGCGACCACATGAGCGCGGTGATGGAGCCGTCCCTGGCGGCCGGGATCGTCGGCTTCCTGGACCGGGTTTCGCGGTGAAGAAGCCCCCTCTCCCTCAAGGAGAGGGGCTCAAGCAAAACGCCGGTTGACGACTCCGTTGACAGCTGTCAACGTCGCCATCGTTGACAAACGTCATCGACCGGGAGGCAGCTCATGAAGATCAGTTCGGCCGAGAGCGTCATCATGGAGGCGCTGTGGCGGAAGACGCCGCTGACCTCCGAGGCGATCATCGCCGAGGTCGGCGAGCCCAACGGCTGGACCGAGGGCACGGTCAAGCAGCTGATCAGCCGCCTGCTGAAGAAGAAGGCCATCGCCGCCCAGCCCGACGGCCGCCGCTATCTCTACAGCCCCCTGCTGGCCCGCCGCGACTATGTGCAGTCCGAGAGCCAGGGCCTGCTCGACCGGCTGTTCGACGGCCGCCTGGCCCCGCTGGTCACCCAGTTCTCGGAGGGCGGCAAGCTGTCCGACGAGGACGTCGCCGAACTGAAGGCCCTGGTCGAGAGGATCGCCAAATGAGCGGCGACATCGTCGAGGCGCTGGTCCGCGCCAACCTCGCCCTGGCCGCCGCCATCGTCGCGGTGATGCTGCTGCGCAAGCCGGTCCGCAACCGGCTGGGCCCGCTGGCCGCCTACGCCCTGTGGCTGGCCGCGCCGCTGTGCGCCCTGGTCAGCCTGGTCCCGGTCCGCGCGCCCACGGCCATGACCTTCTATCAGACGGTGGAACTGACGCCCAAGGCGCTGGCCGCCGCCGCCCGGACCACCCAGCAGATGGCGAGCCTGACGGACATCGCCGTGGGGGCCTGGGCCATCGGCGCGGCGGCGGCCTTCGGCCTGCTGGCCCTGCGCCAGCTCCGCTTCGTACGCGCCGCCGGCCGGCTGACGCCCCTGGACGACGCCCCCGGCGTGCTGCGCGGCGAGCATGTGGACGCCGGCCCGCTGGTGCTGGGCGCCCTGCGGCCCCGCATCGTCGTGCCGGCCGACTTCGCACAGCGCTTCCAAGGCGAGGCTCGCGACCTGGTGCTGGCCCACGAGGACGTCCACCTGCGCCGGGGCGACGCGACCATCAACGGCCTGGTCGTGGCCCTGCAATGCCTGTGCTGGTTCAACCCGCTGGTCCATCTGGCCGCCCGCGCCCTGCGCGTCGACCAGGAGATCGCCTGCGACGCGGCGGTGATCGCGCGCCATCCGCACGCCCGCCGCCTCTATGCCGAAACGCTGCTCAGCACGGTGCTGACGGCCAAGACCGCCCCGCTCGGCTGCCATTGGCCGGCGGCGGGGCCCCATCCCCTGAAGGAGAGACTGACCATGCTGAACGCCGCCTCCCTCACCCCGCTGCGCCGCAAGGCCGGCCTGGCCCTCGTCGCCCTGCTGGCCTCGGCCGCCGCCGGCGCGGTGTGGGCCGCCAATCCCGAGGTCACGCCCCGACCGATCGTCGAACGGCCAGACTGGATCCAGAAGCCCGACGCCAACGACCTGGCTCGTTACTATCCGGCCGACGCGGCGGCGGCCAAGGCTTCGGGCCGCGCGCTCATCACCTGCGGCGTCGCCATCGACGGCTCTCTGGAGAACTGCGAGGTGCTGCGCCAGAGCGACGGACCCTATGCGTTCGGCGAGGCGGCCCTGCAACTCAGCCAGTTCTTCCGCATGCAGCCCAGGACCGTGGACGGCAAACCCACCGCCGGCGGCAAGGTGACGATCCCGATCGCCTTCATGGTTCCCCAGTAGGGTCTCGGCAAAGCCCAAGAAAAAGGGGCGGTGGATGACCACCACCCCTTCGTCGTTCTCAGACGGCTCCAATCCTTACCGGAAAGGCGGCTCGTCGAAGGCGCGCAGCTTGCGCGAGTGCAGGTTGGGACCTTCCTCGTGCAGCAGCTTGCACGTGAGAATGCCGATCTGCAGGTGCTGGCTGATCGCCCGCTCGTAGAAGGCGTTGGCCTGGCCGGGCAGCTTGATCTCGCCGTGCAGCGGCTTGTCCGACACGCACAGCAGCGTCCCGTACGGCACCCGGAAGCGATAGCCCTGGGCGGCGATGGTGGCGCTTTCCATGTCGATGGCCACCGCGCGGCTCTGGTTGAAGCGCAGGGCCGACAGGCTATGGCGCAGTTCCCAGTTGCGGTCGTCGGTGGTGACCACGGTGCCGGTGCGCAGGCGCTTCTTCAGCTCCTGGCCGGTGTCGCCGCTGATCGCCTTGGCCGCGTCGTAGAGGGCGCGCTGCACCTCGGCGATCGAGGGCACCGGGATCTCCGGCGGCAGCACCACGTCCAGCACGTGGTCGTCGCGCAGATAGGCGTGGGCCAGCACGTAGTCGCCGATGGTCTGGGTGTCGCGCAGGCCGCCGCAGTGGCCGATCATCAGCCAGGCCTGCGGGCGCAGCACCGCCAGGTGGTCGCAGATGGTCTTGGCGTTGGACGGGCCGACGCCGATGTTGACCAGGCTGACGCCCTGACCGTTCGGAGCGATCAGGTGGTAGGCCGGCATCTGGTGCTTGCGCCACGCGCCATCGGCGATGGCCTGCTCGGCGTTCGGCGTCTGCGCCGTCACCACCACGCCGCCCGAGCACGACAGCGCCGTGTACGGACTATCGGGCTTCTTCAGCTGCTCCACGCCCCAGCGGACGAACTCGTCCACATAGCGGTGGTAGTTGGTGAACAGGATGAACGGCTGCACGTGCTCGGCCGGGGCGCCGGTGTAGTGGCGCAGGCGGGCCAGCGAGAAGTCGGTGCGCAGGCCGTCGAACAGGGCCAGCGGCCGGGTTTCCTCCAGCACCGGGTTCCAGACGCCGTCGGCGATCTCGTCGCCGATGAACGCCAGGTCCGTGGTCGGGAAGAAGCGGGCGATGTCCTCGCTGCGGACGTCGGCCTGGTTCAGGTCGATGCTGGCGTCCAGCACGTAGGGATAGGGGATCTCCTGCTCGGAGCGGGCGATCTCGACCTCGACGTCGAAGTCGTCCATCAGCAGGGTCAGCTGCTCGACCAGGTAGTCCTTGAACTGGGCCGGCTTGGTGACGGTGGTCGAATAGACGCCCGGACGGCTGACCCGGGCGAAGGCGCGCGCCAGCTTCGGCGGCAGGGCCTCGGGGTCGTAGGTCAGGCGCAGCTCGGGATAGGTGAACGAGCCGTCGAACCGCATCTGCGGGTCGGGGCGGGTTCCATTTTCGAGATAGGCCCGAAGGGCGGTGCGCAGCGCCTCGACGGCGCGCTCGTATTCGGAGTTGAGCCGTTCGACGACGGCGATCGCTTTTTCTTGGTTAGACATGGCGTCCTATATCAGCCTCGCCGCAGCCTGACCAGAGCGGGGCGCGGCCAGGCGCTGGGCGAGCATAGCGCCGCCGGCCTGCGCCTTTGTGACGCCCCAGGCATGGACGAAGCCGCCCCGCTCGGCCAAAAGGGGCGCCACATGCCCCCTTGCCGGGGCGTCCATGAAACGAATGCGCCTGCTGGGAGGGCGCTTCAGCAGGCCCGGTCGCCACGCGGTCGAGGGGGAACGGAAGACCCGATGAACAAACGCTTCGCCTATCTGATCGTCGGCGCGATGGTGCTGGGGGTGCTCGTCGGCTGGGGGTGCAACCAGTTCCTGGACGCCGAAGGGGCCAAGTCGGCCTCCTCGGGCCTGTCTCTGATCACCGACATCTTCCTGCGGCTGATCAAGATGATCATCGCGCCGCTGGTGTTCACCACCCTGGTGGCCGGCATCGCCCACATGGAGGACGCCGCCGCGGTGGGCCGCATCGGCGCCAAGACCCTGGGCTGGTTCATCGGCGCCTCGGCCGTGTCGCTGCTGCTTGGCCTCCTGATGGTCCACCTGCTGCAGCCGGGCCACGGGCTGCACCTCGTCGAAGCGGCCGTGTCGTCCAAGCCGGC